>JAJXWH010000019.1 GCA_021781745.1 Bacillota bacterium
TGCTCCTTTAATTGCTGTTTCATGCGAAACTACAATCTTATGCGGTATTAATCTTCCTTTCGGAAGGCTATTCCCCTCTATGAGGCAGGTTACCCACGTGTTACTCACCCGTCCGCCGCTAATCCGTCCCCGAAGGGACTTCATCGCTCGACTTGCATGTGTTAAGCACGCCGCCAGCGTTCGTCCTGAGCCAGGATCAAACTCTCAATATAAAGTGAAACTTAATTTAGATGAAGTTTACCTTCAGCTAAATGTTAGTTGAACTTATCCATATTGGAAAAAGTTTAATCTTAGCTTACTCAAAAAAATTGCTGGTTTACTTAAATGTATTTATTATATTCTGTTCAATTTTCAAAGACCAATTTTTCTTTCTTAAACCTCTTGTTACAAGGCTTTACAAGTATCTGTCGTTTCTGACAGCTTATTAAGCATATCATCGCCTCAGTGACTTGTCAACAACTTTTTAAAATTCTTTTTCAACTCTTTATTTCAAAGCTTTTCAGATATTCATTTAAGTTGTTTTCCGCTCTCAGCGACGTGTTTTATCTTATCATCTATACTACCCATTCATTTATTTATACCATTACTATTTTCTAAAATTATTCTTATATTTCTTAATATTTCTTCATAATCCTAGTTTTTATTGATATTGATACACCAGCTATAGTTGTCTATATAAATGGCCATTGTTTTTCCAGTCATAATAATATTTTTCTATATGTTAAGTATACCCAAACCATATATTTAATGTTATATTTCATTTCATTTTATATAAAATTATTAAAAATAAAGCAAATTAAAATATCTTATCATCTAGTCCATAATATTCTTCAACTATCTTTAACGGTTGCTTAAATGATTGTTCATCTTCATGTAAAATCATTAATTAATAAACTAAAGAGTATGCAAACTGATTAAAGTCTGTTTTTTATAATGGAAAAAAAAGTGGTGTAAAACAAAAACACCAACGATTTAAATTTCTCTAAACCATTGGTATTTCTCATGTTTGGTGCACTTGGTGAGATTTGAACTCACGACTTCTGGAAATATATAACTTAGTATTTTTTACTATTAAGTAGTCATAAATGGCTCAACTAAGTTTCCTAATATATTCCATATTGTTGAATATTACTGTCCAATGTTATTGGATAAGGGGCAAAAATGGGGTAAATTTATACTTCCTTTTCTTTAAATCTGGCATCATAATCTGATTATTTTTAATACATTGGAACAAATAAATTTTACAGACAGTGTCTGCAAAATCTCTTCATCATGAAAATCTTCTAAAAACTTTACCATATTATAAAATAATCACTTGCTTAATTCTTCGCCGTCTGTTCGTCGAGTTCGTTCGCCCTTCGCCCATGTTCGCCGGATATTCGTCACATTTATAATTCGATTTTATTTTTCTGCGTCGCACCTCGTCGCTTTTAAATTATTATTTCTGTTTTAAGATACCCTTAATTAATAATATTTTTATTCACATTATTGTTCTTACTCTTTATACTTATCCACATAAAACTTTATTATTTGTTGATATTATAAACAACATAATATTTATGTAAAACTTCATTGCAAATTAATCTCTCATTTTATAGAACACGTACATGAGCAAAGTTCTTCACACAGTACAGTAAAAATTAATTTTCTAATGAATTTAAATACTTCTTAATCAATTCTTCAGCGTTCTTTACACCATCCTCTGTGAAATGTACTGATTTTGATCTCCTGCCTCCATCGATTAATCCCTTTTCTTCTAATTCATTAAGAATATCAAAATCATATCCCTTCCAGCTTCTTTTAATCTTATATTCCCCAATTTTCTCATCCCATGAGGTTATATATAATAACAATAATGTAAGTTCCTTAATTTTTTCCTCCATATTTTTCACACCCTATTTCAATTAACTCCTATAAGTATATTTTTATCCAGATTTATATAAAATTTTGTAATACAGCACTTCACCTATTTGCAAACCAAAGATTATAAGCTTCAACTTTAATATAATTACTCGATAGTTTATCAAGTACTTCTAGCTCGCATAATGGAACCTCGTATTTATATCTTCCCCTTCTAGTCGCAACAACAATACCATACAAATCAAAAGTGCCTGAAATTTTCTTTACATTTAATACGTCACCATTATCAATTTCTTGTGTATCTTCACATCTATCAACAATTTCTACTTTAAACGGAAACTCTAAGTTATTTTTTAGATATTCGTCCCACCTGTCTTCAACTTCACTCCAATTTTCTCTATCAACTCCCTCTAGAATTTCCTCTATTAACTTCTCCTGTTTATCTAGCTCCTCATCACCCGTATTTCCAGCCTTAGGTTTAACGTAATCATACTTCTCATTAAGTTCTCTCACTGCTTTATCAACCTCATTATCATTGCTTCTGCATTCAACATATATAACTTCATCTACGCTAAGATACATCCTTGAAAATTCAAAATTTTCTTCTATAGATTCTATAATAAACGTTTCTGGCATATTCTTTAATGTTATACTATCCCATTTAATCAAAACCACTGGTCCATCATCTTCATCTATAAATATATCAATTACTTTTCCCTGCCAGTCTTCTAGTTTATATTTTTCTTCTTCTGGATCTAAAACTCCTCTTTTAACTTTAACATAATCCCCAATTTTAAAACCTTCCATTTTCTTTTTCATTAATTTATTTCTCCAAATCTATAAGAATATCAAAATATACGCAACTTCTCCAACTATTATTTTAAAGCATATGAACTTTGATTATAAGCTCTACACTTTTTCAAAAACAGTTTCTAATCCATCTGTTCTATGTAAATTAAAATATGATATAAATCTTTTTAAAGATTCATCTTCTATTTCTAATTTTTTAGCAAATTTCTTGCTTCTTCTTAATAAATATTCTAAATGATTTCCAGAGAAAGCCATAGCTACTCCAGAAGTAAAATTAAATTTTTGAAGATTAACTGCACTCTTTAAAATTTTAGAATGTAATAACATTTGTTTTTCTCTATATTGTTTATATATTTCTATCATATTTTTTCTCCTCATTGTTTAAATTATATAACTTCATAATCACTTGAATCATCAGTTTCACAAGTTATACATGTAAAACAGCCTTCAAATCCGCCTAAAGCGCTTCCAATAGCCCAAATTGGACTTGATCCACAGCAGCTGCATTTAGCACCAGAATTTTTTCTCTCAAGTGATTCTTCCAATCTTTCTATTACATCATCTAATTTTTCATCTTTATTTGTTTCTACATACTTCTTTGCAAATTCTTCAATTTTTATTGGTACCATAATTATCTCCTTTGTACTTTTATTAACACCTAGAAGTGTATTTTTACCTTAGTTATATAAACTCTATAATATAACAATAATATTTTTAAAGTAATCACCAGGTCAATCAATGAATTAAACGGGCCATTAAATCAGTCGATAAGTGGGCGATAAATTTTTTAAAGTATTTTAATATACCTCTATTTCGCAGCTTCTTTAAAAATAATAATATTGATGTGTATCTGTAGTAGATGATGCCACTTTCTTTAACATACCTTTATCAGCAAACCCATTTAATACAGTTCTTGCATAAGTAGAACTTCTTTTCTGTTTCAAGTAGATTTATATTTTTATAAGTAAAATCACTACATTCACTCTTTAGAGTTAAATTTAAAGCTTTATTTACTTTTAAGTAACAACGAGTTTGTGTTAAGTAGACAAGCTTATTTTATAAGTAGTTCAATAATACCTATATTTTACCCTAAAAAACATAACTCTATATACTTTTTACTTATAAGTAACTTTTAATTTTTTTCAAGCAGAATTTGATTTGCTTTTAAGTAAAATTTATCTTTATTTTGATTTCTTTTATTTTTCAATATGTAATTAAGTACCTGCACTTTTAAATAATGCATGTACTTAATAGTTTTCTTCATTTTTTAGGAAATCAAGAGTTTTCAATTTTCGTTATTCTCTATTTATTTTAAAGAACTACTACTGTTATATTGTTGCACTTTTTTGTTTATTTCTATAATTTTATAGAATGAATTTACAAAACTATGCTATGACAATTTTGCAGACATTGTTTGCAAAATCTCTTCATTAATAAAAATCTCCTAAAAATTTTACCATATTATAAAATAATCACTTACTTAATTCTTCGCTCCATGTTTGCCGGTTATTCGCCACATTTATATTCCATTCTATTTTTCTGCATCGCACCAATTATTAAAACATATTTTTATTTTCTACTATAAAATCTTTTTGATCTTCTATATACTGAATTAATGGTTTTATATCATCTTTTGAAGCCGCACCTAATGCACTCTTATATTTGTCAGCTGATTCACCATTCATATACTTTAGTTCCAGTCTATTATCTAATAACTGCTTTAAATATATGAATCGTCCTATTCTTCCATTGCCATCTTGAAATGGATGAATAACTTCAAATTCTAAATGAAATCTTGCTATATCCTCAATTATTACTTTTTCCAGTGAATTAAAATTATTGATTAAAATATTTAACTTATCTTCAACTTCTAAAGGACTTGCTGTTTCAAAATCAGCTCCAAGTATTTTATTTTGATATTTTTTAAATATTCCAGCAAGCCCCATATCATATAAACTAGTTCTATACATTAAACTACCATGCCATTCTTTTATCATGTCTAAAGTCAGCTTTTTATCTAAAGTATCAATTACCATATCAAATGTATAAAATGAATTTACTGTTTCTTGAACATCATCTAGTTTATGAGTTCCTTGAACTATATTCTTTTCAAATAAAAGTTGCAGAGCTTCTGTTGTAAAGGTACTTCCTTCTATTTTATTTGAATGATATATAAAATCATATTTTAGTATTTCATTTAGTGAATTATGAATTCCTTTAGTTTCTTGTAGTACTTGCAGAAATTTTTTATAATCTATATTTTGCATTCTTACCCTCCCCTTTCTCTTTCAAGTATCTTTAATTATAAAAGTCTTCCAAAAATTTTACCATACTATAAAATAATTACTTACCAATTCTTCGCCGGGTTCGTTCGCCCTTCGCCCCATAACATAATTTTGTTTATTTTTCTTTTAATACATATTGGGTTTTATTTCCGCCACCTATTCGTTCTATCTTTTCTTTTAATAGTAAACTATTAAATAAATCAGTACTTCATACTTGGTTAATCCAAATTCTTTTCTACTCACAGCATTAGTTATAAAACCATTTTGTTGTATATAACTTAATATTTTAATTTCATCTTCATTAAGCTTTACATCATTCAGAATATTGGCACTTCCATCTTGTGCATCATCTGAAATTCCAACATCAAACATACTAGAAAGCTGATATTTAGTTCCTCTTCCAACACCATCTGCTTCTAAAAATCCCTTATCTACTAATGAAGATATATCACCTTTCTCATCCCTCCATTCCTTTGAATATCTATACTTTACTACTTACCATTAAATCCAAATATCTATATTTCTATTTTAACATTAAAAATAATTTTATTCACAATCTTTGTCTTTCTTTTTATACTTATCCACATAAAACTTCACATTGTTTGATATTTATATTATAGCCAAAATAATGCTTACATAAAATTTCATTATCCAATTAATTTTTCTCTATGTTTCTTTGCAAATCCTTTAATTTTTATCCTTTGCAAAAATCATATCTAAATGCCTGTGTTTTTTATAAAGATTTTATAAGGGGCAAAAAAGAGGAAAAAAACAAAATACCAACAATTTAGACCATTGCTAAACTGTTGGTATTACTACTTTTATGGTGCACTTGGTGAGATTCGAACTCACGACTTCTGGATTCGAAGTCCAACGCTCTATCCAACTGAACTACAAGTGCATATTCATTTGTATATAAATAAAAACAACTGATATCAGTTGTTTTTTGGAGCGGGTAGTGGGAATCGAACCCACCTTTCCAGCTTGGAAGGCTGGAGTATTACCGATATACGATACCCGCATATATATTTATATTATATATTCAACATTTTTGGAGCGGGTAGTGGGAGTCGAACCCACCTTTCCAGCTTGGAAGGCTGGAGTATTACCGATATACGATACCCGCACAATATATTTATATTGTATAATTAACATCGTGGAGCGGAAAACGGGATTCGAACCCGCAGCCTCCACCTTGGCAAGGTGGCACTCTACCGTTGAGTCATTTCCGCTCATTTGGTGCAGATGAAGAGAGTCGAACTCTTACACCGAAAGGCGCTAGATCCTAAGTCTAGTGCGTCTGCCAATTCCGCCACATCTGCGTATATAATAAAATGGTGGCTCACCCGGGAATCGAACCCGGGACACCATGATTAAAAGTCATGTGCTCTACCGACTGAGCTAGTGAACCAAAAATGGCTGGGATAGCAGGATTCGAACCTACGAATAATGGAGTCAAAGTCCATTGCCTTACCGCTTGGCGATATCCCAATAAAGAATTAACTAAAAGTTATTCTATATATCTTAGCAATTTACTAAAATACATTTACCATTGGTGCGTCATCAGGGATTCGAACCCTGGACACCCTGATTAAGAGTCAGGTGCTCTACCGACTGAGCTAATCACGCATATTAATTACAAACTTTAGATTTGCATGGAGCGGGTAGTGGGAGTCGAACCCACCTTTCCAGCTTGGAAGGCTGGAGTATTACCGATATACGATACCCGCATATTATAGTTTGTCTTAACTTGAATATATTTGGAGCGGAAAACGGGATTCGAACCCGCAGCCTCCACCTTGGCAAGGTGGCACTCTACCGTTGAGTCATTTCCGCTCATTTGGTGCAGATGAAGAGAGTCGAACTCTTACACCGAAAGGCGCTAGATCCTAAGTCTAGTGCGTCTGCCAATTCCGCCACATCTGCATAAAATATAATAAAATTGGTGGCTCACCCGGGAATCGAACCCGGGACACCATGATTAAAAGTCATGTGCTCTACCGACTGAGCTAGTGAACCACTGATGGCTGGGATAGCAGGATTCGAACCTACGAATAATGGAGTCAAAGTCCATTGCCTTACCGCTTGGCGATATCCCAATATGGGGTGAACGATGGGACTCGAACCCACGACAACCAGTGCCACAAACTGGCGCTCTACCAACTGAACTACGTTCACCATATGGTGCGTTTTAAGGGATTCGAACCCCTGGCCCACGCCTTAGAAGGGCGTTGCTCTATCCAGCTGAGCTAAAAACGCATATTTTTTATTATGTTACAAACTTTAAGTTTGTATGGAGCGGGTAGTGGGAATCGAACCCACCTTTCCAGCTTGGAAGGCTGGAGTATTACCGATATACGATACCCGCATATATTAATAATTTAAATGGTCGGGGTGACAGGGATTGAACCTGCGACCTCATGGTCCCAAACCACGCGCGCTCCCATCTGCGCCACACCCCGGTGAAAATGGTGCGTTTTAAGGGATTCGAACCCCTGGCCCACGCCTTAGAAGGGCGTTGCTCTATCCAGCTGAGCTAAAAACGCATATTCATTTGTTTTTCAGACGTATATTATTATATAATACATAATCCGCTTTGTCAATAACTTTTGTTTTTGGAACGTTTATTATTTTAACCTCTTCCTCAAACTTTGTCAAGACCTTTTCAAACCATTCTATCATTTGAAATTCTTTCAAATGGAGCGGGTAGTGGGAATCGAACCCACCTTTCCAGCTTGGAAGGCTGGAGTATTACCGATATACGATACCCGCATAATTAATAACTTAAATGGTCGGGGTGACAGGGATTGAACCTGCGACCTCATGGTCCCAAACCACGCGCGCTCCCATCTGCGCCACACCCCGTAAGTCCTAACTTGTTCTTACAAACATTCCTTACGCCTCAGCGACAATGATTATTCTACAATATCAAATGTGTTTCGTCAATACCTTTTTTGAATAATTTCATAATAAATAATCCAAGCACTTAAATAAAGCTGTATTTTCATATATCGAGAAGCGCTTTCTTGAATTTATTCTTAGCAGATTGGACTTATCTTTTTACAATGCACTACAAATATATTTAAAGGGTAATAAGCGCCATATATTATTATATTTTTTAATTTGATGAGATTAACCTCTAACCTCTTTAAAATACGTACGAACTTCACCATTATCATTAATGTCTATGAATCCAATACATCTTTTATTAAGTCTAGGTAATGAAATACTACCTGGATTCATTAAAATAATACCATCTTCCTCTTCAATTAAATGTATATGAGTATGACCAAACAGAACAATATCCGCTTCTAATTCTCTCCCCCTATAATATATATTATTTATAGAACTTTTTACACCATATAAATCTCCATGAGTAAAAAATATTTTCTTTCCATTAACCTCTATAATATTTTCTCTAGGGTATTTTGTTATATAGTCACAATTTCCCGAAACTGCATATACTTTCCCTTTAAAATTTTTTTCCAATATTTCTACATCATCAACATTATCTCCAAGATGTATTAATATATCCGCACTTTTTATAACTTCTTTAGCTAAATCAATATATTTACTTATCCTATGTGTATCACTTATAACTGCAATCAACATAAAGTTTCAATCCTCCTATACCTTAGTTTAAACAATTTAAGCCTGTTTTAAATCTGTAAAATGAAATATTAATGAAATTTAATCTTTATTATGTTATACTCTTATAGTAAATTTTTCTATATATGATAATATAATCTCATAATTACAATCTATTATCAATTATAATAACTCTAAAATTACTTTTTTCAATTCCTTTAATGCTATTCCTCTATGACTAATATTATTTTTTTCATCTGAAGTCAATTCTGCAAAAGTTTTATTTAATGTTTTATAAAAAAATAATGGATCATACCCAAATCCACCTTCTCCGTGTAATTCTTCAATGATATACCCTTCTACTTCACCTGTAACTTTAAAATAATCTCCATTGTCCGTAAACATCGCTAATTGACAGATAAACTTAGCAGTTCTATCTTCTTCTTTCACTCCCCTTAAATTATCTAAAAGCTTCTCATTGTTTTTTGCATCATTTCCATGCTCTCCGGCATATCTAGCTGAATATATTCCTGGTTCTCCATTTAAATAGTCCACTGCTAATCCGGAGTCATCAGCTAAGACAATAAAGTTTTTATCTCCTCTTTTAACTAAGAACTCATATATTTCCCTTGCTTTCTTTTTTGAATTTTCTTCAAATGTTGCTCCGTCTTCAACAACATCTATATTAATATTTTCGTCTTCTAATGACTTAACTTCTATAGCCAATTCTTTTAATATTTCCTTCATTTCTTTAATCTTTTTTTTATTATTACTCGCTAATATTAATCTCTTCACTGCTTTCTTCCTCCTAAATATATAATCCAATCTAAAAAATAAAAAAATTATTGTATATTAAATAACTCATCTCTTTTTGGTGGTTCTACATTTATTGCATTATCTCCATCAACTAAAACTCCACCATCTTCACATACTTCGCCTATTATAACTGCCTCAATACCACTTAAATTGAGCTGATCAACTAATTCTTGCCCCTTTTTAGTGGTAATAAGCATGCTGCCTGATGATATAAGTCTAAGGGGATCTATTTTAAATTCTTCACATACCTTTTTTGTCACCTCAAGCATAGGTATTCTATCCTTATAGATCTTAAATCCTTTGTTTGAAGCCATTGCAACTTCAAATAAACCTCCCAAAAGCCCTCCTTCAGTTATATCATGCATTGAATTTACTCCAAACTTTCCGCCTATTCTTCCTTCTTCTAATACACTTATCTTATCTATTAAACTTTTTCCAAGCTCTATTTCTTGTTTAGATAATACTTTTTTAAGTCTTTCTTCATAATCATTAATTAAAATGCAGGTACCTTCTAAACCAATAGTTTTTGTTACTATTATATCGTCACCTAATTTTGCTCCTGCTGTTTTAACTGATTTTCCCTTTAAATTTTTTCCTATTACTGTAATAGATATAATCATTTTATTAACTGCGCTTGTCACCTCTGTATGACCACCTATAATCTCTACATTGATTTTAGCTGCTTCCTCATCTATTTCACTCATAACTTTATTTATTTCTTCTACACTAGATGTCGTAGGTGCTAAAATAGTAACTAAAATCCCTATAGGCTCTCCACCTGACGATGCAATATCATTGCAATTAATATGTACTGCCAGTTTACCAACATTCTCGTTCGCTCCTGTTATGGGGTCTGTAGAAAAAATCCCTTCGTAATTTCCAAAATCGATAATAGAGCAATCTTCCCCAACGTCATTCCTTACAATTACTTCGTCCCTCTTAACAGTTTTATTATTAAGTATAATATTTCTTAAATCATCAAAATCCAATTTTCCTTCCTTCATTATAAAAAATCTCCTTTTATTTATATTTTATGTACTTTTTACTCACTAATTTCATATTAATGAATAAGATGAGAATTTTATGAGAGGTGTTATACTTTGAGATATATAGGACCATTTTTTAGGATGAATAGTCTTTCCCAGAAAGAAATTAGTGGTCAACTTTTTCACTTATCCAAAGAATCAATAAAAACTTTAGTATTGAACTCCAAATGTGGTCTTTTAGCACAAATTAGAACTTCAAAAAAATCTTCTATAGATGATATTAGCATATTAAATAATTTTTCTCCACTACTATGCTTATATAGAAAAGCTTCACCAATATTTGTTCATAGTAAAAGCAGTCATGGCTTTGATGAATCAAGTTTTAAAAGAGAAATAGATCCTTCTACTTGTGCTCTTATGACATTATCCTTACTTGAATTAAGCGAATATTATTCACACTATAATGAGGGCAAAAGAAATATAGTATCTCTTGAAAAACCATTTAAATATCTTGCTAGGGAGCAATTGCAATTTTACTCTGAAAATTTGAGAAATAATGAAGGTTTATTCGTTGAAAAGAAAAATTTATCTGATGGAAACTCAAAAGGTTTTTCTTTAGTGGATAAAGACGATAAATTTAAATTTTCTGATCAAGCTTTAATGATGGCCGCTTATTTATTATATTCATACTTTAATAAATCTGATGATATGAGTGGTGAATATTTTAAATTCTCTCATGAGATTTTAGATATGTTCAAGAATTATAAATCCGCATTATACGAGTTATCCTTTAACGAATGCGTATTAATCTTTCTAGCTTTAAATATATATTACAGGTATTCCTCAAATTCAGATGCAAAAAAACTTATTTTAGATTTAGGTGATTTTTTAATTTCTAAATTCCAAGAAAAAGATTATTACTTAGATTCACTTGATGATTGTGCATTGTTTGCTATATGTTTAATGGAAGCTTATAAACATACAGATATAATATCATTTAAAGATGCAGCTAAGGAGATTAATGAAAAATTAACCAGCTTATATGATTCTGATAAAAATATAATTACTAAAATATCTGATAAAAGAGAAAGTAAATATTCTTGCTTAGAAGTAAATCTTTATCTCCTCAGTTTGTTAATGTACTCACGTTTAGAAGATAAAGCCAATGAATTAAGACCTATAATATCTGGTATTTATAGAAAATTCTTTGTAAATGGCGGTCTTCTAACAAGCTGGCCTGAAGCTCCTACCTTAGATGAGGTAGAACGTTATAGAAAATTGAGTTTGCGCTCTGATGATATGTTAGATGAAACATACTTTAGAATGCCAGTATTACCAACACCTAAAAGCACAGGATCAGCATCCGTTTTTGTAAAAAGCTTGACTTATTCAAAGAAAAAAGATTCCCTTAGTGCAAAGAGGTCTTCCTTTGATAGCAATAAAAATATGCTTAACTTCTTCTTAATCATATATCTCCTCAAAGATATGGTTGAAGATTTTATGGAATTTTCTTCACCTTTAAATTCAACAGTACAGACAGACTCACGAAATATTAATTCTGAGCAGAATAATAGTATTACTACTGATCAATCAGTTACTAGAGATCCTATTACAAGTAATACAGAAGAGAATCCAGCAGATTCAAAAGACATTATTGAAACTAATTCAAAATCAATAACTGACAAAGAGTGTAATAATCTAGAAGAAACCGAAACCAACAGTATAAATAACGTAAAAAAAGCAAATAACATTGCTTTGTTAAGTAAAGTTACAATTTCAAAGGTCAATTCACCTGTTGTAAAGAATAAAAAATATAAAAAAAATAAAAATCAACCTCCTCGTAACAAGAAAGGTTGATTCAACTCAAGAGTATATAGAAATAATTTTAATACAAGTCTATCCTGTAACCTGATAAACAATTTTCAAAAAAATTATTTAAAAGGTTACATCATACCGCTTTCTACTTTCATCCATCATTAATAATTCCAAATAGAAAGCGGTATAGTTTTCTGCAGGTAAGTACCACGATATTCATAATCTATTTAATAGTAGAAAAATCTATATTCCCATTCCCATCTAGTTTTAAATCTGATATTTTATTTGAGATAGCTATATTTTCATTATAAAATACTAGTGGTAATATATTGTAATTATCAAATAAACTCTCTTCTAAATTTGAATAATCAACATTGGTATTACTACTTTTCAGCTTTTCTAACATTTTACTTTGACTATCTGTAAAATACTCTTTAAATTTATTATAAAAATTCTGCTTATCCAATATATTGGCTTCGTTATTGACTAGAATCATATCATATCTTTTTCTTAATTCTTCATCCTTAAATTCTTCTTTTACCAAGCTATATTTAACCGTTATATTAGTATTGCTTTTAAACCAATCCTGAATAATTCTGCATAAAATTCTATTTTCATTACTATCTTCACATAATAATGTCAATACTTCTGGTTTACTCCACTGTCCTTCTTTATTACTTCCAACCTTTCTAGCTTGTAATTTGGTCAAGTCTTTCTTATCTTCCCTAAAGAAACTTCCTTCTGCAAGCTCGAATTCTTTACTATTTGAATTTTGATAATTCTGGATTGCTTTGCAAACATCATTATATATTTCTCTTCTACCTTGAATAGGAATAGAATTACTTTTATCATTTATAACTAAATATGTGGCACTGTTTTCTGGTATTGTTAATAAATCGTTCTCTTCTGCTAACTTATTGATTTCACTTTCAGGTGGATTTATTACAATATCCCTTTCATTTACTTCATAGGATGCCATAGACAGCTCCACACTTTCATCATTAAAGATATTAATACTAGATACCTTAAGATTACTATTATCATTTCTCTTAAGTACTATCTTATCCTTACCTGCAGAATCAATCCTATAATCACCCGAATATACTAATGTACTATAATTGTTCCCTATATTTTGCCACATAATCAGATATTTTCTCAATCTATATTGAGGCTTACTTAGTTCATCTAAAAAATCGTCATCTTTTCTATTTAATCTAATGATAACAGAATTTTCAGTTGGTCTTATAGCTACTCCTGTTTCAAATACGACATTTCCCTGTTTGAAATCTCTCGCACCGTAAACATTTAGCAGTGCTTGTATATTTTCTTCATCTTCTTCCTTTAATAACTCCTTAAAAAACTCTGCTATATCACTAGGTGTTATCTTGCTCCCATCACTCCAAAAAATATCATCCCTCAGTTTAAATTCATATTGAATGCCTTCCTTATCTTTTAATATACTGCTTGCTAAAGAGGGGACAATTTTATTATCCGCACCTTTCGAAACCAAGCCTTTACTTGTGGCACAAATAATATCCTCTTGATGCAAAGATAACTTAGTTACTTTTTCTAAATCCTCCGGAATTTCACCAATGCCATAACTTATTGCTTCTTCAATGTTATCCTTAGACGCATCGCGGCTCTCCTTATTTATAAATCCTAAACAAAATAAGACTATAGAAACTAAAATAATTCCATAGAAAATAATCTTCTTCATAGTTACACCCTTTACTTTGAATTATATTTAGTATTATTACCATAATTCTCTTTATTTAATCTTGACCATCACCAGAATTTAATAGAAATAACTAAAGGTATAATTTTTGCGAAATTCCAAATTAAATAACTGTGAACTCCCGAAAAAATTATACCTCTATTTATTGCTATATTATTTAATTAAATTCATCATAAAGAAAATTAGCGATACTGATATAGCCAAACTAAATGCAAAATAAATAAATCTTTTTTTACCTGTCTCAATTATGATAAACCTAAGGGCTAAAACTGCCATAGTTACACAAACTCCGAGCTGTATTGGTAAATATGAATTAAAAATTTGACCAACATAGTAAAATTGATATGTTGTTGCAAAAGTACAAATTATTAAAATACTTGTTATAAATGCACATGCGAATCCAAGCATATTGATTAATTTCTTCATACTCTACCCCCTTAGCATCTCTTCAAATTCTTCCTCTGAAAGGACTTTAATCCCTAATTCCTCTGCTTTAGTTAACTTTGATCCAGCAGCTTCTCCGGCTATTACGTAGTCTGTTTTTCTACTAACACTTCCTGCAACCTTTGCACCTAAACTTTCAAGTTTATCTTTTATCTCAGTTCTAGAATAATTTTTAAGTGAACCTGTTGCAACAACGGTTTTACCTTCAAAAGGACTTGATATTACTTCTTTTTCTTCATATTTAGGGCTAACACCTAGAGCTAGTAATTCTTCTATTGTCTGCAATACCTTTTCCTCTTTAAAGAATGCTACAACCCCTTGAGCAACAATATCCCCAACATCTGGAACTCCAACAAGTTCTTCAAAGGTTGCATGTTTCAAACCTTCTATAGACTTAAATCTGCCAACTAAATCCTTCGCAGTTTTTACTCCTACATTTGGAATTCCTAGTGCATATATAAATGCATACAACTCACAATCCTTGCTCTTTTCAACAGCTTCTAAAAGATTTTGAGCCTTTTTTGCCGCAAACTTCTCTAATCCTATTAGGTCCTCTTCCTTCAATTTATACAAATCAGAAATAGATTTGATATTTAGCTTTTCAAATAATTGTTCTGCTGTTCTTTCAGAAAAACCTGCTATATTCATTGCTTCCCTAGATGCATAATGTACTATACTCTTAACTAATTGTGGCTTACAAGATAAAGTATTTTCACAGAAATAATGTGCTCCATTTAATACTAAATGACTTCCACACGCTGGACAAACCTCTGGCACTGTAATTTCCTTTGAGCCTTCTAAAGAATCAGGTACAACTCCCATTATCTCTGGAATGACATCATTACTTCTTCTCACAAATACTTCCGCACCAATTCTGACACCTTTCCTAGCTATATCATCCATATTATTTAAAGTTGCTCTCTTAACAGTGACTCCAGCTAATTCAACTGGATCCAATATAGCTGTAGGACCAACTCTTCCACTTCTTCCTACATTCCATTCAACATCTAGAAGCTTAGTTGTTGCTTCCTGAGCTTCAAATTTAAATGCAATAGCCCATTTAGGAAATTTTACTGTATAACCTATTAGCTCTCTTGTTCTAATATCATCTATAGCAATTACTAATCCATCTATATCATAATTTAAATCAAATCTAATACCTTTTACATAATCTATTTCTTTCTCAATTTCTTCTATAGAATCACATACCTTTATATAATCATCAACAGGCAACCCTTGTTCCTTTATAAAGTTCATCATTTCCATGTAAGTCTTAAATGGAGCCCCTTCTTTATATCCCACATCGTAAAAGAAGGCAGAAAGATTTCTTCTCGCAGTTTCTTTTACATTTAAATTTCTTAAAGCCCCCGCTGCACCATTTCGTAAATTTTTGAGTGGTGTGTCAGAAGTTTCATTGTATTTATTGAATGCCTCTTGAGTCATAATAGCTTCTCCATGAACCTCTAAAACATCCTTGCTATTAATTTTAAGAGGAATTGATTTAATTGTTTTAACTTGCGCTGTCACTTCTTCTCCAATGCTTCCTGTTCCTCTTGTAGCAGCTATTTCAAGTATACCTTCAGTATTATATGTTAAGTTAATTGTTAAGCCATCAAATTTCTTTGTAACAACATATTTCAGATCAGGCAAATTTTCTCCCCTGCTTCTAGCCTCTTCTACAAACTTAACATTTCTATTATGCCAATCTATAATTTCTTGCAATGATTGTGCCTTATCTAAGCTCCAAAGTCTAGCTTTATGAGTATATTTTTTAAACCCGTCTAATACAATATCCCCAACTCTTAATGTAGGCGAGTAAGGAAGTACATACCCCGTTTCCTTTTCTAAATCTCGAAGTTGGTAGTATTTTTCGTCATAATCTTTATCACTTACAGAAGGATTGTCTAAAGAATAATATTCAAATGAATATCTATTTAACTGTTCTACAAGCTCTTTTATTCTTTCAATTTTATCCATACTAGGCCTCCATTTTTAATCAATGAATAATTAATACTTCATTTCCTATTATATATTAAATCATTTTAAGCTTTGCAAAAGATAGTAATAGCGATTTAACTCCTTGCTTGTCAAAAGCAACTGTTAACTTCTTATCATTTCCTGCATCTACAACTGCTACAATTGTTCCTTTCCCAAACTTCTCATGAATAACCTTTCTACCAAGGGTTGCTTCACTAATAGTTACATATTCTGTTGCAATTTCACTCATAGAATTTGTTCCAACTATATTAGGACTATTGCTTTTAGAAGTATATGAATTTCCACTGCCCATAATACTGCTCCTCAAGCTATGGGGATTGTTATATGAACTGTTTCTAACTATAGCATCTCTGCTCTTAATACCAGCCTTATCTGCCCCCACATACTCTTTAAGTTCTGGCTTTATCTCATTAATAAAGTCAGATTGAGGGTATGCTACTGTTTTACCAAATACTCTTCTTACTTCAGCTGAAGTCATAAACAATGTCTGTTTAGCTCTAGTTATACCAACATAGCATAATCTTCTTGACTCTTCCATCTCTGATTCTTTTTCAAAGGATGCAGTTCCTGGAAAAATACCATTTTCCATACCAACCATAAATACAACTGGGAACTCTAATCCCTTTGCACTATGGATTGTCATTAATACTACTGCATCATCTTCCTCTTCAATCTTATCTGTATCTTGAACTAAGGAAACTTTCTCTAAGTATGCAGACAGCGACTTATCTTCACTAGTCTTTTCGAAATCAACTGCATCAGATACAAGTTCCTTTAGGTTCTCAATTCTACTTTTATCTTCAATTTCGTTTGATTCCTTTAACTGTTTAAGATATCCCGTATCTTTTAATATCGATTCAATGAGCACTGAAACAGGAACTGTCTCACTAAGTTCCATTAAATTTTCCATGAGTGTAACAAAAGGTTCAATAGTTGACACATTTCTTGGAGTCAATGTTGGAATACTTCTTACTTCAGCCAGCGCATCCCATAAATTCAATTCAAAATCAGTTGCAAATTCCTGTACTTTTGAAACAGTTGCATCCCCAATGCTTCTCTTAGGTACATTTATAATTCTTCTAATACTAATATCATCTTGTGGATTAACAAGAACTTTTAAATATGCTAGTATATCTTTTATTTCTTTTCTATCGTAGAACCTTGTACCCCCTACTATTTTATATGGAATACCTTTTCGTCTAAGACTTTCTTCAAAAATTCTTGATTGAGCATTAGTTCTATATAATATAGCAAAATCATTGTAGTTTTTGCCTTCTTTTTCTTTTATCTCTTGAATTTGTTTTCCAACAAAATCTCCTTCATCGCTATCTGCATATGCTCTGTATATCTTAATCTTACTTCCAGGTTCTTGTTCAGTTCTTAATACTTTGCTTTTTCTATTTGAATTATTAACAATCACAACATTAGCTGCATTTAATATATTACCCTTAGATCTATAATTTTGTTCCAGTTTAATTACCTTAGCTCCTGGATAGTCTTTTTCAAAGTCTAAAATATTAGTAATATCTGCGCCCCTCCACTGGTAAATACATTGATCATCATCCCCTACGACGCATATATTCTTGTATTTTGATGCAAGAAGCTTAACTAATTCGTATTGAGCGCCATTAGTATCTTGATACTCATCTACCATTATGTATTTAAATTTATTTTGATAGAATTCTAATACTTCAGGATTGCTTTTAAAAAGTTCAACTGTTTTAAAAATTAAATCATCAAAGTCTAAAGCATTGTTTTCTTTTAGTCTCTTTTGGTACATTTCATATACATCCGCAACTTTCTTTTCCCTAAAGTTAGCTTCATTTTCTAGCATAAAACTTCTAACACTTTGCATTCTATCTTTGGCTTTTCCTATCTTCCCCATTATCTCTTGTTCTGTTATATCTTTATCATTTATATTAAGTGCTTTCATACACTCCTTAACTAATGTCTTTTGATCTGAGCTATCATATATAGTAAAACTACTTTTATATCCTATCTTATCTATCTCTCTTCTTAAAATCCTTACACAAGTTGAATGGAAAGTGGATATCCACATATTTTCTGCTCTTTCACCAATAAGTGCTTTAACTCTATCCTTCATTTCCTTTGCAGCTTTATTTGTAAAAGTTATAGCTAATATACTATAAGGTGCAATGCCTAAATCTTCAATCATATGTGCCATTCTATGGGTTAACACTCTAGTCTTACCCGAACCTGCTCCAGCTAAAATAAGCACTTGCCCATCAATCGTGGTTGCCCCTTCATACTGTTCTTTATTAAGTAATGCTTTTAAATCCATTTACTTATTCCTCCTTTCCCAATCCTTAAATATTATACCATATGTGCTTATGTTTAAATCATCAAGGTAACTAAAATATTATTTTAATTCAAAATTAAAATCTATTAATTAAAATAAATTGCTGCATAAATATCCTCTGTAATATTAAAAATAAGCTAGTAAAACCATACATAAATATGTTAAAGCTATTTTCTACTATGGTAAAATAACTCAATATATGATAATTTAAGATGAATACACTTTTAAATATTAAGATTGGAGTGAATAACTTGGAAAGATTAGATAAAGTAATTTCTAATTTAGGATATGGAAGCAGAAAAGATGTTAAATCCTTTGCTAAAAAAGGAATTATAGAAGTGGATGGTGTGATAATTAAAGATAGTGGATTTCTTGTTGATCCAGAAAAATCAGTTATAAAAGTTAATGGCGAAGAAATATTATACCGTAAATATATATATTTAATGATGAATAAACCTGACGGGGTTATATCTGCAACTCATGACAACAAAGATGAAACAGTTATTGATTTGCTAAACTTAGAACATCAAGTATTTGAGCCTTTTCCAGTGGGAAGACTGGATAAAGATACTGTCGGTTTATTATTATTAACTAATGATGGTGAGCTTAATCACAGATTAATTTCACCAAAATGGCATGTTGATAAGGTATATTATGCTGAGATTAATAAAAAAGTTGACGAGAACGATATAAAAGCATTTAAAAATGGAATCACTCTAGATGATGGATATAAATGTCTAGAAGCAAAACTTGAAATATTATCTAGCAGCGATGAAGGATCAGAAGTTAGAATAACTATACAAGAAGGTAAATATCATCAGGTAAAAAGAATGTTTGAAGCCGTTGAGAAAAAAGTTATGTATCTTAAGAGAGAAGAATTCGGAGGTCTTTTATTAGATCCAGATTTAGAAGAAGGCGAATATAGAGAATTGACAAACGAAGAATTAAGCCTTTTAAAGAGTTATTAACGAATATTAAGTCATTTTGCAATAAAATCATTCATTTCTTCCAAAAATATTCACATTTTTTATTAAATTACTTGCATTATAAATAATAATACCCTATAATATTCTTGCAAGGATAAATAAAAGGAATATATAGCCCCCTTTTTATTTATTGCTTATTGCTTATTGCTAAAGCGCAACCTAGCCCCAAGGGTTGCGTTTTTTATTGCCCAAATTGAAAACATTTACTCCAACATGCGAATAATAATTAAATCATATTTTAGATTATAAATTTTAAAATAATAACAAATAGTAAAAACTGAATTTTAAAAAATCATAACCTTAAAATTATGATTTTTTTAATTCAGTTTTCTTACTTTTTATAATATTTATAAAGTCATCTGCTTATAAATGTTTTGAATAAAGAATATTCTAAAATCCATTTTTATAATATCCCATTACTTTCGGAACATAATTCTGAGTTTCTAACGGCATTTTATATAAGTCACCTGCTGATGAAACGCCTCTTCTCTGCATAGTTCCAGATCCTCCGTTATAAGCCATAAGAGCCATTTCTACATTTCCATTATATTGATTTAAATATTCTTTAAGTAATTTTGCTCCACCATCGACATTTTGATTTATATCATATCTGTCTGTGATCCCTAAACTATCAAAGTTTTCTGGCATGATTTGCATTAACCCAGCTGCTCCCATACCTGATGCTGAATTTGGATCAAAGTCAGATTCTTGTTTTATTACAGCTAGTAATAAGTTTGAATCTACTCCATATTTTTTTGCTGCACTATTTACAGCGCTATATATTTTCTCCATATCAGCACCACTTTTTTTATTAAAAGATCCTGAATTATTTGAAAAATTAATATATCTATTATTTAAAATCATCGGAATATCTTCTAATTTTTGTCCCGCTGTATATATTTGAATTGCTTTTGCAAGCTCACTTGTATTTATAACATTTTTAGTTTTAAGATCTTTAGCGTTTTCTACAGCTTTATTATCAGGTTCGTTTTTAGAATTTTTTAATGCTTCAGCAGTATTTTCACTAGATTTTTTTGATGATTCCATCAAATTTTGCATAACTAACTGAAATGCCAAGTTTGATTCGTCACTAACAGTACTATCCGCACCAGAATCCGAATCATTTGTTACTTGTCCATTCCCCATTAGGTTCATTGCTAATAGTTGTTCATTTGAAATATTATTTAAACCATCTATAGCCATTTTAAATAACCTTCCTCCATAATTTATCTTAAGTTTATTTTCGAACTATTTTTCTTAATCTTTAACGAAAAATGTTATTTCATCATAATCTTCATAACTAACTTTTTTATAATAGCTCTTTGCTAATGCTAAAATTTTATATTTCCCTTTAGTGAATGGTATAAAGCTATAGTAATTCTTTCTACTATAAGTCTGTACGCTTTTCCACTCATTATTCTCCATTAAATAAAATTCATAGCACACATCCTTTCCCCCTCTGCTTATAACTTCAAAGGTTAACTCTTCATTCACTCTACCCTCTAATTTATTTCCAATTATTTTAGTATCTATTACTGAAGAAGCTTCACTTACGTATAAACTTATTTGTTTCTTTGAATCATATTCACCTGTGCACTTTACATTTTTTGCATAAAATTCAACTGTATACTTACCCGCAATTTTAGGTATAATTCTTAATTTCTTATTTTTTGAGAAACCAGTTTGTTCAACTGTATGTCCATTAATTTTGGTTTCATACTTAACTAAGACATTTTGAGTATTTTGAACAATGCATTCGAACTCTATAGCATCTCCAACTAAATAAGCCTCTTTATAAGGGAAAATTATATAATCTATCTCACCCGGTAAGTATTCCATTGCCTTTAAATATATAAATGTATGAGCATCATGCTGCTTATTGGAATACTTGTCTTTAATCATTACCTCTACTTCATATTCACCAGCCTGCTTAGGTATAAAATTAATCCAATTAGATTTATTATAAGCTACATCCTCTAATTTTCTATTATCTTTTCTAATTATAAATGCATACTGAAGCTGTGTTCCTCCCTCACCATTTATCATTACGTTAACGGGTTCACCAACTATAATTTTCTTCTCCTTATCAATTACTATATCTAAAATTTTTACCGGTTTCTTCCCCTTCTTTTCAATTGTAAACGCAATTTTTTTGGTATCCTCATACTCACATTTGTAATTTATGTCTTTAACATATAATATTATTTCATATTCTCCGGCTTCCATAGGCTTCCAAAAAAAATCACTTTTTTCAGTATAACCAGTATCCTCTTCAATAGGACCCTTTACTTTATATTTATATAGTAAACTTTTCCCTCCTTGCACTTCTGAAGTAAATTTTATTTCAGTTTCACTAGCTTGAGGAGAATTCAAATCAGCTACAAAACTATTAATCTTAATATCCTTATAAGGCTTAACATTATATACTAAAACAGCCCTATCATCGTATTGTTTATTTGATAATATGCTCTTTACAAGGCACAAAATTCTGTAACTTCCAACCTCCATTTCCTTATAATAAACATCATTTTTTGTAGAATAATCTTGTATGCAAACTGACCTTCCATCCTTGTAAATCTTATAAAATTTATATAAAACTACCATCTCATCTTTTTCTATTTGCTCTGTTTTAATGTTAGTCTCTACTTCAAATTCAAGTTTTTCTCCAACTATTAAAGATTTACTTAAGCATTTAAAATTTGTTATTTCTACTTTACTAATATTTTTAACATTTACTTTTATAGTCCTATAATCCTCAAAACTTTCAGCAGACTCCATTCTCTTACATTGAATTAAAAACTCTTTCTCTCCTGCTTCAGTAGCTGTATATTTCAGAGTATTACTTCTATCATAATCTCTAACTATATTCCACTCATCTCTTTTTCTTATGTAAAATCTATATAAATTCACATTCTCATTTTTAGCTTTTACTTCTATAGAACACTTTTCTCCAACTGTAATTTCCTTCTTATCAATTAAAATATCATTTATAAGACACAATTCATTTTCACTATTGTTGACTAAGTCTCCCTTTGATACTAGCTCACCATTTTTTAATATTGCTTCATTAAATATAAAATTTGAATTATATTCTCCAATTAATTTTTCTTCAGTTTCTGTAACATCTATCTTATATTCATTATCAGAAAGAGCTATTTCTTTTTGAACATCATCATTTTTTACCAAGATCTTTTTTTCAGTATCTGAAATATCTTTAACATCTAGAAATACTACTTTTTCTTCTGAATTGCTTAGTGCATCTTTAAATTCTACATTAAGTTCATTCTCACTCATAAATTTTTCACCAGTTGTTTCTTCAATTACAGAGTTATCACTCTCATCCTTAACTATAGCGTAGCCCTCTTTAGCTAAATAATCTAAAGACTTTTTCCCATCCTTTTCTCTAGCTTGAACCATAACCATATACTCTCCTTCCATTTTAGGTTTCCACACGCACTTATTTTCCTCTGAAAATTCTTGAATAGTGTTCCATACTCCACCCTTACCAACTATAAATTTATATTCTAAACTTTCTGCTCCTCTATTATCTATTTTACTTAATATATTTATTTCTGTCCCAATTCTTTGTGGCGTTTGTTTATCAAAAATTATCTCAACATATTTCAACTGAAGTTTCTCCATAAAAACCCATACTCCTTTCACTATGCTTCCCAAACAAATCCCTATTATTATATTATACTTTTATTCCATTATTTGTAAATAACTTCAGCTGATTTTTATTTTGATTATAGCATATTTCTTTTAAGAAACTCATATATATATGGCAATTTTTTATTGGTAATATGAGGTTTTATAATTAATATTGAGTACAAAAAAAGAAGCTCCAATATTAAGCTTCTAAAATATTAACTCCTTATGAGTTTTATTAAGTTTTTTTCCAATCTCAAATCATCTTCTTCTGTTCTTTTTTTAGGATTTACAGTTCTTCCTCCGCTTTTCCTAATCTTTTGAGAAATATGCCTTTCTTCTAATAATCTATCGATATTTTTTTCATCATATATGAAACCCTTAGGATTTATAACTTTTGCTTTTTTTGATAAACATATTGCAGCCACACCATAATCTTGTGATACAATTATATCTCCACTTTTAGTCTCATTCATCACATACATATCCACACTTTGAAATCCACTATCTACAATCCTAACTTCACTATAATTACTTTGAATAAAATGATTAATATCACAATAAATTGTTATTGGAATCTCATATTCTTTTCCTACTTTTTCAATAATAGAGATGCCAGGACAGGCATCTCCATCAATTATTATTTTCATATTTAATTAAAGTCTCTTTTCTAGTTCTGCCTTGATATCTTCATATCCTGGCTTTCCTAATAAGGCAAACATGTTTTTCTTGTATGCTTCAACTCCTGGTTGATCAAATGGATTTATACCTAATAGGTGCCCACTGATTCCACAAGCTTTTTCGAAGAAGTAAACCATATATCCAAAGTAATATGCTGAAATTTCAGGTACATTTAATACCATGTTTGGTACTCCACCATCATTATGAGCTAATAGAGTTCCTTGGAATGCCTTCTTATTAACGAAATCCATAGTTTTTCCAGCCAAGAAATTTAATCCATCTAAATCACTATCTGCTTCTTCTATGTTGATTTCATATTTTGCTTTTTCAACATTTATAACTGTTTCAAAAAGTATTCTTCTTCCATCTTGGATATATTGTCCCATTGAGTGAAGGTCAGTTGAAAAATCTACTGCAGCAGGAAATAGCCCTTTTTGATCTTTCCCTTCAGATTCTCCATATAATTGCTTCCACCATTCATTAAAGTAATGAAGAGATGGTTCATAGTTTACCAATACTTCAATTGATTTTCCTTTATTGTATAATGCATTTCTAACCGCAGCATATTTATAAGCATCATTTTCCTTAAGAGATGGATTTGAATAAACTTCTCTTGCATCTGCAGCACCTTTCATCATTTCATCTATATCTATTCCAGCAGCAGCTATTGGTAATAATCCAACTGCTGTTAATACTGAAAATCTTCCTCCAACATCATCTGGAACTACAAAGCTTTCATATCCTTCAGCATCAGCTAATGTTTTTAGTGCTCCCCTAGCTTTATCAGTTGTAGCATATATTCTCTTTCTAGCTTCGTCTACTCCATATTTATTTTCTAAGTATGTTCTTAAAACTCTAAATGCAATTGCAGGTTCTGTAGTAGTTCCTGATTTTGAAATTACATTTATACTTATATCTTTTCCTTCAACTGCTTGTAAAAGTTCTGCCATGTATGATGAACTAATATTGTTTCCTACATAAAAAATCTTAGGCGCTTTTCTTTTATCGCTATCTAATGCATTATGAAAATTACTTGTTAGCATTTCAATAGCCGCTCTAGCTCCTAAATATGATCCACCTATTCCAATTACTATTAAAGCATCTGAATCTGATTGAATTTTCTCAGCTGCTTTTTTTATTCTAGCAAATTCATCTTTATCATAATTTACTGGAAGATCAATCCACCCTAAAAAGTCATTTCCTGCTCCTGTTTTATTGTGTAACTTATCATGAGCACTTTTAACCATTTCTTCCATATAATCAACTTCAGTTAGGTTTAAATAAGGTGCAACTTTTGATAAATCTAACGATATACTTTTACTCATTTTCTTATCCTACCTCCATACATAAATCTTAATTATAAATCTATCTTATTATATCACAAAATATCCAAATCATATCTTTACTTTTAGTTTTTTCACAAAAATATAACTTTTAACTATATTATTTAGATTATTTTCTAAACTTCCTCCTAAGTTTATTCTTCTATTATTATAAATTAATATACATACTTACTTTATAAGCGTCTTTAAAATTGTAAATTTATACACACGCTAAATGTCTGAGAAAAAAGAGGAATATAAAACATACTCCTCTTTTTTTACTATATTATTTTATATAAAACTTGCTTTTAACAGCAAGTACACTTGCAACGACAAACTTTATTTTTCTTTATATATTCTAAAACTTCTTGTTTAGCCTTCTCATATCCATCTTTACAGCCTTCTTCATATCCTTCAACTTGTCCTTTTTCACGTCCATCATTGAACCCATCACAATATCCATCTCTATAACCTTTATTATAAGCATCTTCTGCAACTTTACCACAAGGATCAGGGCATTTACGATGGCATTTTGGAGCACATGGAGGAGGTGGACAATGACGAGGCGGACATTTTCTTCTGTTCATGTTACAGCTGCATGGTTCTTCTGTATTATATTCTCTACATTCTCGGCTATTAATTTCGTTTTCCATTTTCTTCTCTCCTTTGTAATTTACTACAATATCGTTTGTGGCAATAATCTTTTTTAAAATATTTAAAAATATTATAATTGGCTAATACTATTTTATGCTGAATCATTATATTTGTTATTAATTATGTAAAAATATCTAGTTTATTTACTCTATAACAACTATTAAGTAAAATAAATATATATAACTATAAAAATATAAAAAAACAGCTTATATATTATCTTTTTTAGATAATATATAAGCTGCTACATTCTTTACTAACTTTACTAAATACACTATTTAACAAACTTCATATCTATTCAAATTCTATAGTAGCTGGCGGTTTTCCTGTGCAATCATACATTACACGATTTACACCTTTTACTTCATTTACAATTCTAGTTGTTACTTTTCCAAGTAATTCCCATGGAAGCTCTGCTGATTCTGCAGTCATGAAATCACTTGTAGTTACAGCTCGAAGGGCAATAGCATAATCATATGTTCTTTCATCCCCCATAACACCTACTGAACGCATATTAGTAAGAGCTGCAAAGTACTGGCCAATTTCTTTATCAATGCCCGCTTTTGCAATTTCTTCACGATAAATTGCATCTGCTTCTTGAACTATTTTAACTTTTTCAGCTGTTACTTCTCCAATGATACGTATTCCGAGTCCAGGACCTGGGAAAGGTTGCCTGTATACTAATTTTTCAGGTATACCAAGTTCAAGTCCTGCCTTACGTACTTCATCTTTAAATAATAATCTAAGAGGTTCTATTATCTCTTTAAAATCAACATAATCAGGAAGACCTCCAACATTATGATGTGATTTTATAACTGCTGATTTTCCAAGACCACTTTCAATTATATCTGGATAAATAGTTCCTTGAACTAAGAAATCAACTGCACCTATTTTCTTAGCTTCCTCTTCAAATACTCTGATGAACTCTTCACCAATTATTTTTCTCTTTTGTTCTGGCTCTTCCACTCCAGCTAACTTTTCATAAAATCTTTCTTGTGCATTTACGCGAATGAAATTCAAGTCATATTGACCATTAGGTCCAAATACTTCTTCAACTTCATCTCCTTCATTTTTACGAAGTAATCCATGGTCTACAAATACACATGTTAATTGTTTTCCAACAGCTCTTGAAAGTAATACTGCTGCAACAGATGAATCAACTCCTCCTGATAATGCACATAACACTTTACCATTCCCAACTTTTTCACGAACTTCTTCAATTGTCTTTTCAACAAATGAATCCATTTTCCAATCTCCAGAACATCCACAAATATCATATACAAAATTTGAAAACATCTTTGTTCCTTCTTGTGTATGCATTACTTCTGGATGAAATTGAACTGCATATAGATTTTTTTCTTCACATTCCATACCTGCAACTGGACATACTGGGGTATTTGCTACTATTTTAAAACCTTCTGGTGCTTTTTCTATGTAATCTGTATGACTCATCCAGCAAATTGTAGATGGTGATACACCTTTAAAAATTTTTGATTCTACGTTAACATCAACTTTTGTCTTCCCATATTCACTTACAGGAGCTGTTGCAACTTTTCCTCCAAGAATATGTGACATTAATTGTGAACCATAGCATATTCCAAGTATAGGAATTCCAGCTTCTAATAATTCTTCATCACACAAAGCAGAACCTTCACCATATACACTATTAGGCCCACCTGTAAATATTATTCCCTTTGGATTCATTTCTTTTATTTTATCAACACTTAAAGTATGTGGATGAACTTCACAATATACATTGCATTCTCTAACTCTTCTAGAAATCAATTGATTATATTGTCCGCCGAAATCAATAACTAAAATTAATTCTTTATTCATGGTTTCCTCCTAAACTGTTCTTATAGTTTCTATTATCAACTAAATAAATCTTTTTATCAATAAATTATGACAATTTTCACCGAAAAATTTATAAATATTAATATTAAAAGCCTCAAATAATTATTACTTAAATAAATTAAGTAATGCACAGTTCACATAATTGGTAATCTTTATGATAGTGAACTGTGCATTTTATTATTGTCCTACACTATAGTTAGGTGCTTCTTTAGTGATATTAATATCGTGTGGATGACTTTCTCTATATCCAGATGCTGTTTGAACAACAAAATTAGCTGTTTCATATAATAAATCAAAATTCTTTGCTCCTAGATATCCCATTCCTGATTGAATTCCGCCCATTAATTGAAATATAGTATCTGAAACAAATCCCTTATATGCTACTCTTCCTTCTACGCCTTCTGGAACTAATTTTTTATTACCTTCTTGGAAATACCTGTCTTTAGATCCACATTCCATAGCCGCTAGAGATCCCATTCCTCTATAAACTTTATAACTTCTTCCTTGATATATTTCCATTTCTCCTGGTGCTTCTTCGCATCCTGCAAATAACGATCCCATCATAGCAACAGATGCTCCAGCTGCTAAAGCTTTTACTACATCTCCTGAATACTTAAGTCCACCATCAGCAATTACAGGTATTCCATATTTCCTACCAACTTCTGCACAATCCATAACAGCTGTTAATTGTGGAACCCCAACTCCTGCAACTACTCTGGTTGTACAAATTGATCCAGGTCCAATACCAACCTTAACACAGTCTGCTCCAGCTTTTATTAAATCTTCTGTAGCCTCAGCTGTAGCAACATTTCCAGCTATGACTTGAAGGTTTGGATACACCTCTTTAATTTTCTTAACAGCATCTAAAACACCTTTTGAATGCCCATGAGCTGTATCAAGTGTTATGACATCAACTTGAACTTTAACTAATGCCTCCACTCTCTCCATCATGTTTCCTGTAACACCTACAGCTGCTCCGCATAATAATCTACCTCTATTATCTTTTGCTGCATTTGGGAATTTCTTTACTTTTTCAATATCTTTCATTGTTATTAATCCTTTTAAAACACCGTCTTTATCAACTAAAGGCAACTTCTCAACTTTGTGTTTCTTAAGGATCTCTTTTGCTTCTTCTACTGTTGTAGTTTCTGGTGCAGTTATTAGGTTATCCTTTGTCATTACTTCTGAAATCTTTTTTTGATAATCTGTTTCAAAGATTATATCTCTATTAGTAATTATTCCTATTAATCTTCCCTCTTTTGTTGTAATAGGAACTCCTGAAATTCTATATTGAGCCATTAGGTTCTCTGCATCTTGAATTAAATGATCTTGCGATAAAAATATAGGATCTGTGATAACTCCATTTTCCTGTCTCTTAACTCTATCTACTTCTTTAGCCTGTTCTTCGATAGTCATATTTTTATGTATAATTCCGATTCCGCCTTCTCTTGCCATAGCTATTGCCATCTTTGATTCCGTTACTGTATCCATTCCTGCACTCATTAATGGAATGTTTAATTCTATTGTCTTAGTTAATTTTGTTTTTGTGCTTACTTCCCTTGGTAGTATTTCTGATTTGTTTGGTACTAATAATACATCATCGAAAGTATATGCTGTCTTAATTATTTTGGCCATTATAAATCCTCCTTGATTTTGAATATTTAAATTCATTTTCTATTATAAATGATTTATTTCCTGCATTATTTATATATAAAAAAAGCACATTAACTCCAAAAGTGATGTTAATATGCTAGTAATAGTTTCAATTTAGCGTATAACAAAATCACTTATAGTCGGAATTTTACGGTTTCCGGTAGATACTCCCTGCCATATCCAGGGTATATACAAGTTTTTAAATGTGCTATGTTTTGAATTAAAACTATTATAATGTATGTATAATCTAAAGTCAATAAATTTGAAATAAAAATTGCATATTTAAATAATAATGTAATTTAATTTTAATTACTTATAAGTTTTTAATTTAAAAATCAACTTTTATTTATTATCGCTGCTATCTATATTATCGTTACTATCTTTATTATCTGTGTTATCTTTATCTGTAGATTTAGAAATTGTAGAAGGATTTAGTACATCTGTATTATCAGCCAAATCAAATTCGGCTCCGTTTAATATATCATAACAATTCTTTATACTTGTAGAGTCAACATTTAAGTTGTTTAAATCAACACCCTCCAAATATTTACTTACACCTTTATTAGTAATAATACTACCTACTGCCACACTATCGCTTAGTGCCGGGTCATGTCTTAAATTATATGATTCAACAGCCATTACAACTTTCCTACACTGATCCACAACCTTCACTTTTTTAGCTTCTTTAATATATCCATTTACTTTAGGAAGTATTATAACTGCTAAAATTCCTATAATAGCTATTACTGCTATAACCTCAATTAACGTAAATCCTTCCTTCCTTTTATTGCCTAAATACTTATGTCTACAAGTTTTCCTAGTTAAAACTTCAACGGATTTGCAATTTTTAATTTTATTTTTTATATGATTCATTTTTTACCTTCTTTCTTTCTAAATTATTTTATATTTTAATTATGCCTAGTTTATATATTTTTATACAAAATATGGTTAATTATGAATATTAAGTCATAAGACTTTCTTCAAAACTGAAAAACAGGTAAAAAAAGGCAAGCATTTATAATAAATGCTTGCCTTTATAATCAATCTAATAATTAATATTCTTTTATTATTTATCTGTATTTTAGTACATTCCATCCATTCCCATTCCTGGAGCACCTGGCATTGCTGGTTCTTTTGCTGGAATGTCAGCAACTGCTGCTTCAGTTGTTAAGAATGTTGAAGCTACTGATGCTGCATTTTGAAGCGCTGATCTAGTAACCTTAGTTGGATCAACTATTCCACCCTTAATCATGTTAATATATTGATCATGTAATGCATCATATCCTATACCTGGTTCACTATTCTTAACTTTTTCTATTATTACCGAACCTTCTAGTCCTGCATTAGCAGCTATTTGTCTTACTGGTTCTTCTAATGCTTTAACTATTATATTTATACCAACTTGTGTATCAGGAACATCCGAAGTTAATTTTGCAACTTCTTTAATTGCATTAACATAAGCAGTTCCACCACCAGCTACTATTCCTTCTTCAACAGCAGCTTTTGTAGCAGCTAAAGCATCTTCAATTCTAAGTTTCTTTTCTTTTAATTCAGTTTCTGTTGCCGCACCAACTTTGATTACTGCAACTCCACCAGCTAATTTAGCTAATCTTTCTTGTAATTTTTCTTTATCAAATTCTGAAGTTGTTTCTTCGATTTGAGCTTTGATTTGGTTGATTCTTTCCTTAATTGCATTAGAATCACCTTTACCGTTAACTATAACAGTGTTTTCCTTATTAACTTTAACGCTGTCTGCTGTACCTAACATATCAATTGTAACTTCTTTTAACTCTCTTCCTAATTCTTCAGCTATAACAGTTCCACCAGTTAACGTTGCAATATCTTGTAACATTTCTTTTCTTCTATCTCCGAAGCCTGGTGCTTTTACCGCTACACAAGTAAATGTTCCTCTTAATTTATTAACTACTAATGTAGCCATTGCTTCTCCTTCAATATCTTCAGCAATGATTAACAACTTCTTACCTGATTGAACTATTTGTTCAAGTATTGGTAAGATTTCTTGAATACTTGAAATCTTTTTATCTGTGATTAATATATATGGATTATCTAAAACTGCTTCCATTTTTTCAGTATCTGTAGCCATATAAGGTGATACATATCCTCTGTCAAATTGCATACCTTCAACTACATCTAATTCTGTACCCATTGATTTAGATTCTTCAATAGTTATAACACCTTCATTACCGACCTTTTCCATAGCGTCGGCTATTAATTTACCAACTTCTTCGTCAGCAGCTGAAATTGCAGCAACTCTAGCAATATCTTCTTTTCCATCTACTTGTTTAGATATCTTTTTAATTTCTTCAACAGCTTTATCTACAGCCATTCTTATACCAGTTCTGATTAAGATTGGATTAGCCCCAGCTGTTACGTTTTTTAAACCTTCTCTAATTATTGCTTGTGCAAGTAATGTTGCAGTTGTAGTTCCGTCTCCAGCTACATCATTAGTTTTGGTTGCAACTTCTTTAACTAGTTGAGCCCCCATGTTTTCATATGGATCTTCTAGTTCTATTTCTCTAGCAATTGAAACTCCATCGTTTGTAATTAATGGTGCTCCGAATTTTTTATCTAATACAACATTTCTACCTTTAGGTCCTAAAGTAACTTTAACTGTATCTGCAAGCTTATCTACACCTACTTGCATAGCTCTTCTTGCGTCTTCTCCAAATTTTAACATTTTAGCCATTTATATAACACGCTCCTTTTTATATGTTATTTATTTTCTTACTAACTTATCTTTTTATTTAATTATTCATTACACAAGTTATACTTACTATTCAACTATTGCTAGTATGTCATCTTGTTTTAGGATAGTATATTCTTCTCCATCCACCTTAACTTCTGTGCCAGCGTATTTAGAGTATAAAACCTTATCTCCAACCTTTACTTCCATTGCCACTCTATTTCCATCTACAACTGCCCCAGGACCTACTGCAACCACTTCTGCTTCTTGTGGTCTTTCCTTTGCAGTACCAGTTAAGACTATTCCACTTTTAGTCTTTTCTTCTGCCTCTAATTTTTTAATTACTACTCTTTCACCAAGTGGTTTAATGTTCATGAAAAACCCTCCTTAAAAATATATATATAATTTATTGTTCTATTTAAATTTCTGTTAGCACTCATCATTGTCGAGTGCTAACATAATTATAATATCCTTTATAACCATATAATTCAAACATTACTTCTAATATTATATCCCTTTTTTCAGCGAATATTACTCTCTACATTAAAATACATCTCATTTCCTTAATTTTTCTCCATTTTATTTATTATTATAAATTCATTCATATTTTCAAAAATAAACCTCATAAAAATAATTGCTAGTAAAAAGTGCTAGCAATACTATACTCCTAATAAAGTACTAATTATAAATATCAAATAAAAAACTCTAATCAGCAGTTTATGCTAACTAGAGTTTTTTTATTCTTAAAAATTATCTTTCTAAATTTATATCATGATATTCTTGTAATGCATTATTAGATAGAACACTTTTAATTGTTGTTTGTTGATTTAATTTTGTAAATGGCGCTTTAGCTTTTACTACTGATACAATTTTAGCAGCTCCATTTATACAACCACCTTCACACATCATACCTTCAATAAAGTTTCCTTGTAACTTTCCTGCCTTAGCCATTGTCATAGTTTTTTTGATTTCTGCTCCACCAGAGACTTGAACAGGCTTAAATTCTACATTAACGCCTTTTTCTTGTACATAATTTTGTATTGCAGCAGTCAATCCTCCACCAACAGCAAAGTTTCTACCAAAAATTGATGCTTCATCAACTATTATATCATCACAAGACGCAGGATCAATTTCAAACGCATCAAATAAAGCTACTATCTCTTCAAAAGTTAATACATAATCAACAGCATCTTTTATTGATTCATTTAATGCTTCGTTTTTCTTAGCGGTACAAGGTCCTACGAAAACTACCTTCGCATCTTTATCCTTAGCCTTTATATATCTACCTGTAGCTACCATAGGCGAAACAGTTCCGGAAATCTTCTCAGCTTGATCTGGCATCATTTTTTCAATGTAGCTTAAGAAACCTGGACAGCATGAATTTGTCATATAACTGTCTCCCTTTTCCATTCTTTCAACAAATTCATTACTTTCATGTACAGTTACAGCATCTGCCCCACAGGCAGCCTCTAACATATCTTTAAAGCCTAGTGCTTTAATTGCATTTTTAACTTGTCCATAAGTTATCTTTGGTCCAAATTCTCCTGTTATTGCTGGTGCAACTACAGCGTATATATTTTCTTCTTTCATCAATTCATAAACAACTTTAACTAATGAACTCTTATCTTCAATAGCTCCAAATGGGCATGCAGACATACAAGCGCCACAATTTACACATTTGCTTTCTGTAATTTCAGCACTTAAATCTTCTGCATTATAGCTTAATGCTCCTGTAGGACATGATTTTTTACAAGGTCTCATATCTTCTGCAATCGCATCATATGGACATGCTTTTTTACACATTCCGCATTCTTTACATTTATCAGGTTCAATATATGCTCTTCCATTAACATATGTAATAGCCCCAAAATTACATGCGCTTTGGCATTTATGTGCTACACAATTTCTACAAGCATCAGTAACCTGAAATTTCTTTGTTGGACATCTATCACATGCTTCTTTTATAACATATAATATTTGCTTTTCTTCTTCAACATCAACTAAATTTTGTCCATGCTTACCATTTGGCTTATAACCAGCTGCAAGTTTTGCTCTCTCTAACACTACATTTCTTTCTTGTTCAACAGTATCTCTATATGTTGGAGTATCTCCTACAATCATATCATAAGGAATTTTCTCTAGTTCTTCCTTATTTATTTTATTCTCTTTAGCTAACACTGCAACTCTAGTAAGAACTTCATGCTTTAACTTTAAAAGTTGATTTTCAAATTGAAACATTATATACACTCTCCCATGAATAATTTTTATCTTGTTGAATACTATGAGATAATTATAACATACTCTTGTTAAAATTATAACAAGTATTACGTAATTTAAATATTCTGAATTTTTCCTATATTCTTTTCATGTAATCTATGCTTAGTAGTTATCTATTTTAGTACTTTTACAATAAATTTTATTTTCTCATTGTTACGAATTATTTGGAATAAAACTCAAAATATTCTACATCCTGTTAACATCTGAAAAGCTTTAAATATTAATAAGATAGACACTAAAATAACATTTATAAATAATCATTTGTGGTCTTTTTGTCAATCATATAAAATAAGCCTAGGAGATAACTCCCAGACTTTTTATTCAACACTTATTTTGTTTTCTCTAGCATAATAGAATAAATATTGTTGTGCAAATCCAGCTAATTTACCAAATTTATTTCTTCCAAAAATTCTAATTTTATTTAATGATGAATCTTCTGCCCCATAAAAATGAATCATAGCACGCTTAACCCATACATCAACCGGAAATGCTGAAGTCTTTTCCATAGAAAACAACATTATACAATCTGCTACTTTTGATCCAACTCCTTTAAATGATTGTAATGCACTATGGCATTCATCATCACTTAAACTTCTAATATAGTTCAAATCATATTTAAGGTATGAGCTTTCCTCATCAGCATTTCCATCACTCACTTCATTAATTGAAGCATTGTATACATTCTTAATTGTATCTAATATATATTTACTTCTAAATGATGCCCCTGTTTCTTGTATTTCTTCTAAACTTACATCTTTAATTTCTTCTATACTTGGGAAAGCATAATAAGTATTGCCTTTGTAATTAATTTCTTTTCCCCATTTAGTTGATATTTTATTTACTGTCTTTTTTATTGAGGGAATATTATTTCTAGCTGAAATAATAAAACTAATGAGCATTTCAAATGGATCTTGATTCAAAACTCTGACTCCATACCCAAATTCAATACTCTTCTTAAGTAGTGGATCTTTTGAAAGCTCTTCCTTTATGTCCGAATAATCTCTATCTAAATCAAAATATCTAAGCCAAATAGTATAGAATTCGTCTTCAGTAGTATTATAAATTATTATATTACTACCTTCTTCTTTTACTTCTATTAATTTTCCGAATGCAATAACAATAAAATCATTCTCCTCTACTTCCCAGAATCTAAAAATCTGCCCACATTCAAATATATGCTTTAATTTGAAATTCTTAACTTCTTCAATTAATATGTAGCCATTATAAGGCCTTACAGCTCTATAGTCCATTTCTAATTCTCCTCTTAAAGTTAATCTTAATTACTTTTTGCTTCAAGTATAATACCCTCTAAAATCTCTGCACCCACTTCTATCATTAGTGTACACCTTTTTACATTTATATATTCTTTCTTTAGATCAGTACATTTTACAGATCCGAGTTTTTCTTTAAACCGCTTAATAAACTCTCTAGTCATTTCTCTAACATGTGGACTCTTATGGCCACTTATTTCGGTAAACATAATTCCTATTACTCCAATAGCTCCTGTAACAACTCCGCAAACATCACCAGTTGCCATTCCACCACCAAAGCCAGACATAACTTTTAAGGTTTCCTTGGTTAAATTTAAGTCGTATTCTTCATTTGCTGCATACATAATGCACTCTGCACAGTTTAAATCATATTCCTCATTCCAGTATTTTTTCGCCATCTCCTTTAACATTGTATCTCTCCTTTATCAAAAATAATTATTTATTAATATATTGTATCATTTAATTTATCAATATGGAATATTTAGTTAATTAAAAAATATTTTCTGTATTAATATTATAACTTGTAAAATAGAAGGCTCCAGAATCAACTTCTGGAACCTATGTCTAAACTATTATGATGAGCATTAAAAATCTACTTTATTTCCATAATATACGCATTCAAATATCTTCTTCATTTCATCCTTATTTATTTGTCTTGGGTTTGATCCAGTACAAGCATCTCCAACTGCTCTTTCAGCAATTAAGTCAACTTTTGCTTTAAATTCTTCTTCATCAATTCCATACTCTTTTAAAGTAAGTGGAATTGACATTTTTTTATTAAACTCTTGTATCAAACTAGTTAATGAATCAATCAACTCATCATTAGTTTGTCCATCTAATCCAAGACTCTTAGCAATTTTAGCATATCTATCTGATGCAGCTTTCTTATTAAAGTCAATTACATATGGCAAATATATTGCATTTGCGCATCCATGAGGTATATGGAATACTGCGCCTGTTTTATGAGCCATACTATGAGTAATTCCTAATAATGCATTCGAGAATGCCATACCTGCCAAACATTGAGCATAATGCATTTGTTCTCTCGCTTCATTATCCCCTTCATATGATTTAGCTAAATATTCATTAATCATTTCAATAGCCTGAATAGCCAATGGATCAGTAAATGGTGAGTGTAATGTTGCTACATAAGCCTCTATCGCATGTGTTAATGCATCCATTCCAGTATGAGCTGTTAATGTAGGAGGCATTGTTTCAGCTAATTCTGAGTCTACTATAGCTATATCTGGGGTTATATTAAAATCAGCTAAAGGATATTTTATTTCAGTCTTATAATCTGTAATTACAGAAAATGCTGTTACTTCTGTTGCTGTACCACTTGTCGACGGAATAGCTAAAAATTTTGCTTTTTGTCTAAGCTCTGGTAATCCAAAAGGAACAACAGCCTGTTCAAAAGTAAAGTCTGGGTATTCATAGAATATCCACATTGCTTTTGCTGCATCTATTGGAGATCCACCGCCCATAGATATTATCCAATCTGGATTAAACTCTCTCATCACTTCAGCGCCTTTAAATACCGTTTCAACTGAAGGATCTGGTTCAACACCTTCTATTAATTTAACTTCTATGCCGGCTTCATTCAGGTAACTTACGGCTTTATCAACAAATCCAAATTTCTTCATTGAGCCGCCACCAAGTACTAACACTGCTTTTTTTCCTTTAAGATTTTTTAGTTGCTCTAATGATCCCTTTCCATAATAAACGTCTCTTGGTAATGTAAATCTCATCATAATTTTGATACCCTCCTAGAAATGTTAAATTTAATGTAGGAATATTCAGAAAATTTTCCTATATTACATATATTTCTATATAAATTATTAAAATCCTCTATATTTAGAACAAAAAAATCCCCAAAAGCAAATTTTCTTTTGAGGATCTTCAAACATATAATTTATTTAAATCTATTATTTAAGATATATTATTTAGAATAATCGTAGAATCCTTTTCCTGTTTTTCTTCCAAGCCATCCAGCTCTAACATACTTTCTTAATATGCTGCTAGCTCTGTATTTGCTATCACCTGTTTCAGTGAATAGAACATCCATGATAGCTAAGCAAACGTCTAATCCGATAAGATCTCCTAAAGCTAAAGGTCCCATTGGGTGACCAGCACCAAATTTCATAGATGTATCGATATCTTCAACTGAAGCAATTCCTTCTTGTAAAATGAATGTAGCTTCATTGATCATTGGAATTAAGATTCTGTTTACAACAAATCCTGGAGCTTCAGCAACTTCTACTGGAGCTTTTCCAATTGCTTCTGATAATTCTTTAACTGCATCAAAAGTTTCTTGAGAAGTTGCAGCACCTCTGATAACTTCAACAAGCTTCATTACTGGAGCTGGATTAAAGAAATGCATTCCTATAACTTTATCTGGTCTCTTTGTTGCTGAAGCAACTTCAGTAATTGATAAAGATGAAGTGTTTGAAGCTAAAATTGTTTCTGGCTTACAGATTCCATCTAATTCAGCAAAGATTTCTTTCTTAATTTTCATGTTTTCGATTGCAGCTTCAACTACTAAATCGCAGTCAGCAGCTAAATTCATGTCAGTTGTTCCTGAAATTCTTGAAAGTATAGCTTCTCTATCTTCTTCAGTCATTTTTTCTTTAGCAACTAACTTTTCTAATCCTTTAGCAATTCCTGCTATTCCTCTGTCAACAAATTCTTCTTTGATATCTCTTACGATTACTTCACAACCTTTTTGAGCAAATGCTTGAACGATACCAGCACCCATAGTTCCTGCTCCAAGTACAAAAATCTTTTTCATGAATTATTCCTCCTCAAATTTTTATCATTATAGATATCCTTAGCTAAAGTATCTCTAAATTAACTAAGGATTATTTTTATAATTATTAGCTTTTTAATTATATATTAACCAATCGTCCTTACTGTTATATTATTAGCTTTAAAAAACAGAATATAACAAGAACTTATTTTAATTAATCAAATAATTATTCAGCACTCTTTATTTCTTTAACTTGAGCTATTAATTCTGGCACTACTTTAGCAACATCTCCAACTATAGCATAGTCTGCAATTTTCATTATTGGAGCTGAATCATCTTTATTAACAGCAATGATTAAATCAGAGTCTTGCATACCTGCAACGTGTTGGATAGCTCCTGAAATACCACAAGCTATATATATTTGTGGTCTTACAGTCTTACCAGTTTGACCTACTTGGTAAGCTCCGTCAATCCATCCATTTTCAACAGCAGCTCTTGATCCACCTACTGTTCCTTCTAAAGCAGCAGCTAATTCTTCAAGAAGTTTGAAGTTTTCTTTGCTTCCAACCCCTCTACCACCTGCAACTATGAAATCTGCTTCAGCGATATCTATGATATCTTTTTTAGCTTTGATAGTTTCTAAAACTTTAGTCCTAACATCGCTATCAGCTAATTGAACTTGAACTTTTTCAATACTACAGTTTGCTGGATCAGTAGTGATTTTTGCAAATACTCCTGGTCTTACTGTAGCCATTTGTGGTCTGTGATCTGGACATGCAATTGTAGCCATTAAGTTACCACCAAATGCTGGTCTTGTAGCTAAAAGATCTCCATTTGTAACATCTACATCAATTGATGTACAGTCAGCAGTTAATCCAGTTGATAATCTAGCAGCTATTCTTGGACCTAAATCTCTTCCGATGAAAGTAGCTCCTACGAATAATATTCCTGGTTTTCTTTCATTTGCTAAATCACAAATAACTTTTGTGTAAGCATCAGTTGTGTAATGTTCTAAATTCTTATCATCAGCAACTAAAACTTCATCAGCACCATGTTCAGCTAAAGTTTTAGCTAATGATTCTATATTATTTCCAAGTAATAAAGCTGTAAGCTTTACTCCTAATTCATCAGCAATTCTTCTACCTTCTCCAAGTAGTTCTAAAGATACTTTTTGTAATTCGCCTTCTCTTTGTTCAGCAAAGACCCAAACGCCTTTGTAATCTGCTATATTCATAATAAATTACCCTCCTATTATCTTAGATGTAGTGTTTTTCTTTTAATTTTCCAACAACATAGTATGCTGCATTTTTAGGTGATTCTCTAACAATTTCTCCTGCGCCCTTAACTTCTTTAGTCATTGACTTCTTAACCTTTGTAGGTGAACCTTTAAGTCCTAATTCAGCTACGTCTACATCTATATCAGCTGCGCTCATAACTTTGATTTGATCATCCGAAGTTGAGAATATGTTTGCAACGTGCATATATCTAGGTGCATTTAATTCTTCGATTGCAGTTAATAGACATGGAGTTTTAACTTCTACTACTTGATGCCCATCTTCTAATGCTCTATTTACTATTAATGAACTTCCTTCAACTTTAACGTCTTGAACGTAAGTTACTTGAGGAATGTTTAAATGTTCAGCTATTTCTGGACCTACTTGTGCAGTATCTCCATCAATCGCTTGTCTTCCAGCAAATACTATATCATAGTCTAATTTAGCTATAACCCCAGCTAATGCTTTTGAAGTTGCTAATGTATCAGCTCCCCCAAGTGCTCTATCTGTTAATAGGATAGCTTCATCAGCTCCCATACATAATGCTTCTGTTAATGTTGCCTTAGCCATCGGAAGTCCCATTGTTACAACAGTAACTTTTCCACCTAATTGTTCTTTTAATTGTAATGCACCTTCTAATGCATGTTTGTCTTCTGGGTTCATTATTGATGGAACACCATCTCTTATTAATGTACCAGTCTTAGGATCTATTTTTACAGCTGTAGTATCTGGAACTTGTTTTACACAAACTACTATATTCATTATAAAAGTCCTCCTATCTTAAAATGCTTCCTGCGATAACCATCTTTTGAACTTCTGAAGTTCCTTCATAGATTTCAGTTATCTTAGCATCTCTCATCATTCTTTCTACTGGGTATTCTTTAGTGTAACCATATCCACCAAAGATTTGAACTGCCTTAGTTGTAACTTCCATTGCAACATCTGCAGCAAATAATTTAGCTCTTGCAGCATCTAATGAATAAGGCTCACCAGCTTGCTTCTTTGTTGCTGCTAAATATACTAAGTATTTAGCTGCTTGTATTTTAACGTCCATTTCAGCAATATACCATTGTAATCCTTGGAATGCCGATAATGGCTTACCAAATTGTTTTCTTTCTTTCATGTAGTTAACAGCTTCTTCGAAAGCTCCTTCTGCAATACCTAAAGCTTGAGCTGCTATACCAATTCTTCCTCCATCAAGAGTTTTCATTGCTATACCAAATCCCTTACCTTCTTTACCAAGTAAGTTTTCTTTTGGAACTACACAGTTTTCCATAACTAATTCAGTAGTTGAAGATGCTCTGATACCCATCTTGTTTTCTAACTTACCTACTGAGAATCCTGGGAATGATTTTTCTACTACAAATGCAGAAATACCTTTAGTTCCTTGACTTTTATCTGTCATAGCAAATATTATGAAAGTTTCAGCAACTCCACCATTTGTTATGAATATTTTTGAACCGTTTAAGATATAGTTATCTCCATCTAATACAGCAGTTGTTTGTTGTCCTGCAGCATCTGTACCAGCACCTGGTTCAGTTAAACCGAAAGCTCCAATTTTTTTACCGCTACAAAGATCTGGCAAATATTTTTCTCTTTGAGCTGGAGTACCGTTTTCGTTAATTACTGATGCACATAATGATGTATGAGCTGAAAGTATAACTCCTGTAGTACCACAAACTTTTGATAATTCTTCTACAGCTATTATGTATGAAAGAACATCTCCGCCTGCTCCACCAAATTCCTTAGCAAATGGGATACCCATTACTCCTAATTCAGCCATCTTTTCAACATTTTCCATAGGGAATCTTTCTGTTTCATCAATTTCAGCAGCTATTGGCTTAACTTCATTTACTGCGAATTCTCTGATCATTTGTTGTACTAATTGTTGTTCTCTAGTTAATTTGAAATTCATTAAATTACCCTCCTTGTTATTTAAACCTATTCGATAATAAAGTGAAACTTAGCTTTAGAGGGAGTTTATCTCCTTCTAAAGGTTAGTTGAACTTATCTAGGGTCGTGCCACTGTTATCTCCGCACTATAAAATATAGGAATATTATTACAGTGGCTAGACATCAGACAAACTATATATAAATCTCTAATAGATTTTTAGCTAATTCTCTAAAAATTATTTATTTTGAAAGTTTTTTTCTGCTCTTCTTTCTAAGAAAGCAGTCATTCCTTCTGTTTGATCTTCTGTTGCAAAGCACTTACCAAAATCTTCTGCTTCTATTAATATAGCTGCATCTATATCAACTTGCATTCCTCTATCAATAGCATCTTTGCAATATGCAACTGCTTTTGGAGCATTAGCTGCAATTTTATTAGCCATAGCTTTTGCTTCATCTATTAAGTTTTCTAATTCAACTATTTTATTTACTAAGCCTATTCTGTAAGCTTCTTCTGCATTTATAATATCACAAGTGTATATTAATTCTTTAGCTTTTCCTGGTCCTACAATTCTAGCTAATCTTTGAGTTCCACCAAAGCCTGGAGTTATTCCTAGACCTACTTCTGGTTGACCAAATTTAGCTTTTACTGAAGCTATTCTTATATCGCATGACATAGCAAGTTCGCATCCACCACCAAGAGCAAATCCTGATACAGCTGCAATAACCGGCTTATCCAATTTTTCTAATCTTCTGAAAACATTGTTTCCTAAGATTCCAAATTCTTTACCTTGTTCTTCGTTAAGATCTTTCATTTCTGCAATATCTGCCCCAGCAACAAAAGATTTTTCTCCTGCACCAGTTAATATAACTGCATATACATTACTGTCTTTTTCTAAGTCTTCTAAAACAGTGTCTAAATCCTTTAATGTTTCTGAATTTAATGCATTTAATGCTTTTGGTCTATTGATTGTAACAATAGCTAAATGCCCTTCTTTTTCAAGAATTACATTTTTTAATTCCATGTTAAGGTCCTCCTTCAAACTTGCTTATTTTTATTATTTTAAATTTTCATACTATTTGTGATATTTTTAAATTCATTTGTTAATAATATAACAAATGAATGAAAAAAAATATAAAGCTTTACTGCCTTATTTAAAATTATAATACGTACTTAGATTATTTGCAATAAAATATTCTGTTTTAATTCAAGTTTTTACTATCTTAAAATACAATATTATTATTATACACAAGTCACTTCCAGATAATCAAAGTATATATAATTAAAAAAATAACAAATTTCTATTCAATCAACTTTATCTTTTTGATAAAACAAATTCAACTAGCTTCAATTGATCTATAAAACTAATCTGAAACCAGTTGAATTTATAATAACACCTATCTTCTCTTAAGATAAAATGTCACTCTATTTTTTAGCTATCACTTTCATTTAGCAAATATATTAATGTCAATAAACTTTCACTTAAATGTACATTTTCTACTTTTACATAATCTGGTACTGCTAAATCAACAGGTGCAAAATTCCAGATTCCTCTTACTCCACCTTTGATGAGTTCTTCAGCAACAATCTGTGCATTCTTTCTTGGAACACAAATTATTCCTATATCAATTTTATGTTCAGATAAAACAGAAGACATTTCATCTATATCCATAATCTCTACATCCCTAATTTTCATTCCTATTAATTTAGGATTTGCATCAAAAATAGCCGTTATTTTAAATCCCAAGTTTTCAAATCTCGAGTAATTTGAAACCGCTTGGCCTATATTCCCAGCTCCAACTAATGCAGCCTCATAACCTCTGTCCAATCCTAAAATTGAACTAATTTGGTTATATAATTCTTTTACATTATAACCATATCCTTGTTGTCCAAAATCTCCAAAACAATTTAAATCCTGACGAATCTGTGATGCAGTAAAACCTATCTTTTCCCCTAATTCCTTTGAAGAAATTCTATCTACGTCATTTTTCATAAGTTCTTCGAGATATCTATAATATTTAGGCAATCTTTTTATAACTGCCATAGATATATTTTTATTCTTTTCCATACCTATTTTCTCCTAATCAATAATTTAATATTTTAACTATCCATAATCGGCTTACATAATAGACAAAACCCAACTTAATTATAATTTAATCTAATTTTTAACAAACTATACCCCAATAACACAACATTTTTTAAACTGACTAACCACTATGATTAATAATTCTACCATACTTCTATATTTTAGTGTCAAGCTTATTAAAATTATTTGTGAAAAATATTAATATAAATATAATTCTAATTTATAAAATGTAATATATCCTTTCAAAAGATTAACTCTAAGATAGAATATCTTTCAAATTACTTCCGTAAATAATAATTAAATTAGTATTTTTTATGTAACATAAAAATACCCCAAAATAATTATATAATTACTTTGAGATATTTCTTAAATATAAGCATAATCAAAAATTAAATTGCTCTACTTACCTTACTATTATCATTTATAAATACATTATCTAAAATCATGTTTAGAATGCTATCACAAACATAGTATGAAAATGTTAAATCATTCTGATAATCTAGTATTCCATCATATTGATCTTGCAGTTGTAGTATAAATTCTTTTATATTATTTGGCTCAATATTTGTATTTATAATCCCTGTTTGATTGAAATTCTTAGCTAATTTAGCTAATTTATTCTCATAAGACATATGATTTTTTACTGCGCTTGTACTCTTAAATTCCCATCGATAATAATGAGGTGCACAAAAAAAATCACATAAAAAGTGACATATTACTCCAAGCTCTTCACTAAACTTTCCAATTGTCATATTATAATAAACGTCTTCCAATGTCAGCGAAGATAAATATATGATTTTCTCAACAACCATATCTATACTTTCATTAAAATAATGTTTCATTAATTTATACTTAGGCACACAGTCAGGTTTCACATTCCCCCATATAAATCTTTTATTATTAATTAAATACACACTTTTTGTATTAGCATGCTTTAGAATATTCTCTGCCATAGTTTTATGAGTATTAATCATCAAAACATGATCACATCCTCTACATTTAAATTATTTATATCAAAAAAATTTTGAAGTAATTTACATATTAATTTTTTAATTTAATTAAAATTTCTGCTATATTTATATAATAATACTCGTCTTATAAATTTACAACACTTAATTAATATCTAAGTGAAGTAGTATATGTACAAATCTCCAAGAATATGAATATAGACATTCTAAAATTCTACCTTATTTCCCACTATAATTAAAATAAGCTGTTCAAAGTTTTTCTGTTTTGAATCAGCTTATTTACCAAGCTTATAGGAATTTACTATATTTTTGGTTTTCATTAAGTTTATTTAATAAATGTTTTATCTCTTGGTCCTTGTTCTTATCCATTACGAGTATAACATCTCCTGCGTCAACTACAACTAAATCCTTTATTCCAAATCCAATAATTAAGTTCTTATCTCCAAATATAGAGCAATTCTCACATTCATCAATATAAACATTCTTAGAAATATTGTTATTTTTGTCTGTGCTTAAAAGTCTGCTTAAAGCTCCAAAGCTTCCCATGTCATCCCAATTAAAATCACATTTTATGACATATGCTTTTCTTGTTCTTTGCATTACTCCAAAATCTATAGATATTCCATCTATTAGTTCATATTGCTCCTTTATTGTTTTTTCCTCGTTTTCTTCACCTAAGCTTTTATATATTTCCATTAATGATTTGTGCAATTTAGGTAGGTATTTTTCTATTTCTCTTAAAATAACATCTGCTCTAAATACAAACATTCCTGAATTCCATAGATAGGTTCCTTTTAATATAAAATCTTTAGCTACTTCTGAATTTGGTTTTTCAGTAAATCTTGCGATCTTATAAGTTGGTATAGTTCCAGTGGTTCTCTCACCCATTTCTATATAGCCATACCCAGTTTCTGCTCTACTTGGTTCAATTCCAAGAGTAACAATACATCTCCTCTTGTTAGCCATCTCTATTGCTTGAGATAACGTATCTATATAATTCTTCTCACCTTGAATATAGTGATCTGATGGTAATACAACCATAACTGCATTAGCATCTTGTTTTAATAACTTCACTGCAGACAATCCTATACAAGTTGCAGTTTCCTTATTAGCAGGTTCAACAAAAATATTTTCCTCTTTAATCCCTGCCAGTTCATTTTTAACTTTTTCTTTGTAGTCCATATTAGTCACAACATAAATATTATTTCTATCTATTAGCGGTATTATCCTATCAACAGTATTAACTAAAAAGCTTTTATTGTTAATAAGTTTTAAAAATTGTTTTGGTTGATCGGCTCTTGATAGAGGATATAGTCTGCTGCCCTTACCTCCAGCTAAAATCAGCCCGTATATCACGCATTTTCAACTCCATGTAATGATACTAGTTCATTATATGTCAAAGTTTATTTATTTGTGAGTCTGTGTAAAAATAACACTAAATATAATTAATCATTGTTAAAATAATTGAATTACATTACCATTTTTCCCACAGCAATTTTTATACTTTTTACCACTGCCACATATACACGGTTCATTTCTTCCAACCGTTCTTTTCTTTTCTTCCTTAATTGCATTTCCCACTTTTTCATTAATTGTAGCGCCTCTATATTTCCACAATCTTATATTCCTTATAAACTTACCAACAATACTGACAATAGCATCTCTAGCCTCTTGATTATTTTTATCTGCTTCCCCTAATGATTCTAATATCTCATCGAGGATTTCCTCCATGTCTTTGTCTTGAATATCGATAGCTAAGGCCTCTGTTAACTCTGATAATGTTTCTTTATCAATATCAAATAGATTCAGAAATTCTTTAGCAAATGTTTTTCCTGCTTTGGATTTATTAATCCAATCCTCTTCCGCCATACTTAGTAATTCTTCCTTAGAAATAGCGGCATACTCCAAGTTTTCCCCTTCAATTTCTGCTAACAGCATCCACCACATTGCTATTTCATTATTAACTAAATAATCTTCTATTTCCTCATATTCATCATAATAGTATTCTGCTTCTCTCAATATTTCTTCTATTTTGCATTTCTTAGCTTCTTCAAATCCATATCTATTAAACAGCTTCTCAATATCATTCAAACTTATAATTCCATATGCTCTGTTCATTCCCCTATAGAGATTAATTATTTCACTATTTTCTTTTACAAGCTTTCTATATTCTAAATTATTTTTTTCTTTAACTAGATCTTGAATAACTTTAGGCATTAGTATTACTGTCTCATCATCATTATTTCTTGATGCAAATAAAATCCCTATAGAAAAAAAATAATCTATCTTATCAATGTCATCTTCATCATCCTGACTTACAACTTGAACTCCAGAACTATCTGAATATTTCTTTAGGAATTTATATCTTTCTTCATCAAATAAATCTATTGTTTTTTTAACAGCTTCTTCATACTCATTAAGAATCTTATTAGTTAATTCTTTTTTCTTCAAACCATTTATATCCGAAATTCTAAGCCTATCTGCAATATTGCACAAGTCATCTTTATTTAAACCTTTTATCAAGTCACTTATCTCAAAAGAATATTTTACTTTTGTGAATAACTGATCTACAGTATTTTCAAAATCCATTTCGAAATTTTCAGCGAAATCTTCCAGACCAAATAAATCTTCAAAAAAATCTTCCTCATAATCCTCTTGTTTTTTTGTCTTCCTTTTATTTAATTTATATTTATTAGTATTTCCGGGCAAATACTTATTTTCTGCTTCTTTGTTTCCATGATAGCCACAGACTCCATCCCTTGGTGAATTACAATATTCAACCTCATCTATAAAATCTGTCTCTTCATCAATACAATTTTCACACAACCATTCAGATTCCTCATAGTTAAAGTACTTAGCTTTTTCTCCACATTTTTCACACTTATATTCAATTTCATTATTTCTCGCTATTATTTCTATTTGCGTAAATTCTTTAGGAACATCAATTACATCTACTACTTCTAAATTCAGGTAAGTTGTGCTTCCAAAATCATATTCATATTCAAATTTTTCACCTACACTTAATACTTCACTTATTTTTATATTCATATCATCATCTTGATAAAATTCTCTGTTAATAGTAAATCCACTTAAATGTCCACAACATTCTACCCAAACATCTCTTATAAATTGATCTATATGTACCAATCCTAGTGAAGAATCTATTGATAAATATATGCAATATTCATTTGCTCCATATTTAGGCTTAATAGAAATTATAAATTGTTTTCTTTTGCTCCCTTTTTGAGGCGTCTTTTCTTCTATATTCTTTTTCATTACAGTGCAGCTTTTCATATGTCTCTTAATGGTTCTTTCAGTTAATTCCTTATTGCAATAGTAACATTTTCCTTTCAAGTAACAGTCACTCCTTTTGTCCAATACCATTTCTAAAATTAGATATATACTTTTTTATATTAATATAACACTGACTTCACAAATATATTGCATCAAATCCTTAGTTGATTACTGTTACAATGCTATATCTTGTTACATTTTACATATACATTAAATTTAAGTCAACATCTGATACATAATAATCAAACCATGCATAAACAATAAATTTCTTCATCGTCTATACATGGTTTTAGGCACATGAAAGAAAATAGCAAGTCCAAAATGCCATGATTATTTTTCATCAGACAAGGAAGTAGATTGGCCTCATAACAGGCCTATTATAAGTGAGAGTCCAAAAGTGATGCTCCAAATCTTGTATTTGGCTAGCAGAACTTTCTCTGTGAGCATCTTGTATTTGGTTTCTCGAACTTAGTTAAATTGCGCATGCAATTTAACCTCCTTTGATGATGGAAAATAGGCTTGGCAGATGGACTTGTTATTTTTTTGATTGTGCCTTACTTATAATGTATTTTATTTTATGATAAAATCTCATCTATTCTATCTAATTCTTCTCTAGAAAATTCTAAATTATCCAATGCCTTTACATTATCCTCGATTTGAGATGGTTTACTAGCTCCGATTAATACTGAAGTTATATCTCCTCTTAGATCCCATGCAAGTGCCATTTGCGCAAGACTTTGACCTCTTTCTTTTGCAATTTCATTAAGTTCAATAACTTTTTTCACCTTTTCTTCTGTCACATCTTTTTCATGCAAATACAAACTATTTCTCCCTATTCTTGAATCCTTTGGAATTCCATTGATATATTTATCAGTAAGCAATCCTTGTGCAAGTGGTACAAAAGCTATAGTTCCAATTCCTTCTTCTTTATGAACTTCAAGCTGTTTACCTTCAATATGCCTATCAAACATAGAATATCTAAGCTGATTAATTAAACAAGGTGTTCCTAATTTCTTTAAAATTTCCGCTGCTCTTTTAGTTTGTTCTGGTCCATAGTTTGAAATTCCTACATATAAAGCTTTACCTTGTCTAACTAATAAATCTAAAGTAGCCATTGTCTCTTCTAATGGTGTCTCAGGGTCAAATCTGTGATGATAGAATATATCTACATAATCAAGTCCCATACGTTTTAAACTTTGGTCTAAGCTTGCTACTAAATATTTCTTAGAACCACCATCACCATATGGACCCTCCCACATATCATACCCTGCCTTTGTAGATATCACCATTTTATCTCGGTCATATGGAGTATAGTTTTTCTTCAGTATTCTTCCAAAAGTTTCTTCTGCAGATCCATCAGCTGGTCTTCCATAATTGTTGGCCAAATCAAAATGAGTTATTCCAAGCTCAAAGGCCCTTTTTAGAATTGCTTCACTATTAGAAAAAATATCGTTTTCACTAAAGTTATGCCATAATCCTAAAGATATAGCTGGCAATTTAAGTCCACTGTTTCCACATCTGTTATATATCATTTTTGATTTCCTCCTAATGATTTATATTGTATATCTTTATCTGCTTAATGTGCTTTGAATTTCTTTATCTTCTTAAAGAATAGCATTATTAAGCAATAGAATAAATATCATAATGTCATATCTATATTACCTTATGTCTCTAAATTATAATCAGATATTATAAACTTTATCTTCCTAGAAGCGAATTTAGTAGCCTAAAGCTTTTAATGAAAGTAAATACGCAAATTATTCATTAAAGTTCCTATATTTACTTGGCGGTAATCCAGTAATTTTCTTAAAGGTTTTTGAAAATATTAATGGATTATCATAACCTACAGAGCGTGATATGTCTCCTATGGATAACTGCCTGTCTTTCATCATATCTTTAGCCTTATTGATTCTAAAACTTATTAAATAATCTTGAATTGTAACTCCAACCATTTCTTTAAATAATTTAGAAATATATTTTCTATCTAAACCGATAAACTTTGCTAGTTCAGAAACTCTTATTTTATGAGAATAATTGATATATATAAAATCAATTACTTTATTTATATACATATTTCTATTTGTTTTCGCTTCTTCATAAGACAAATCTAAAACTGCTTCATCAATTATAGTCGCTAAAAAAAGGTATAACAAACTCTGCAATCTTAAATCACTACTCTTTTCTGCATTAGTAGCCTGTATCATTTCTTCAAAGCATTTACTAACCATATCATCTTTGTTATATTCAATAATAGGATTTTTAATTGTTAGATTAGCGCGTTTTAAATATGCTTCTGCATTAATCCCATCAAATGCACACCATGAGTAGTCCCAAGGATCCTTCTCGTCTGCCTTATAATATGCAATAATATTAGGTAATATAAGAAACCCTTGTCCTTCTTTCAGGCGATAAATCTCATTTCCCAACTTAAAGATACCCTTACCTTTGTGTATATAATGTATTTTAAAATGTTCTTTAATTGCAGGACCCCAAGAATGATTAGGATTACACTTCTGTGTACCACAATAATATAACTTTAAATCCAAATTATTTATTAGGTTCAATTTATTTATATTCATCATATTTCTATATTTCATCCTCTTTGCTATTTTTATTATAATTATAACATTCTCATTATGTCCTTCAATTTATCATATATAATTTTTTTATTTAAATCAGCCCTCCATAATAAAACAGGTTATATTCCTAATCCAATAAACTAACACCCTATAAAATCCAATTTTATAGGATGTCAAAAATTTTCTATAAATATTTATACTGCTTTAACCATCTCATATTGTGAAGTGTAAAGCTCATAATATTCGCCTTTCAATTCCATAAGTTCATCATGACTTCCTTGCTCCACAATTTGGCCATCATTTATAACCATTATTCTTGTAGCATTTTTTATTGTTGATAGTCTATGTGCAATTACAAATGATGTTCTTCCTTCAAGTAATTTATTTAATCCTTCCTGAAGTGCCTGTTCTGTTTTTGTATCTATACTTGAAGTCGCTTCATCTAAAATCAATATTTTAGGGTCCGCAAGCAGTGCTCTTGCAAAAGAAATCAATTGCCTTTGACCAACTGATAATCTACTACCTCTTTCATTTACTTCAGTATTATAACCGTCTTTTAGATTAACAATAAAATCATGAGCTTTAACAGCTTTCGCTGCTGTTACTATTTCTTCATCAGTTGCATCTAACTTTCCATATCTTATATTGTCCAATATGGTTCCTGAAAAAATAAATGTATCTTGAAGCATTACTCCCATTTGTTTTCTTAAAGAATCTAAAGTTACATTTCTTATGTTGTGACCATCAACTAAAACTTCACCAGAGGTTACATCGTAAAATCTGCTTAGAAGATTTATAATGGTTGTCTTTCCTGCACCTGTCGAGCCTACTAAAGCTATAGTCTCACCTGGTTTTACGTCAAAAGATACATTTTTTAAAATTTCTCTATCTTCATCTTCATATTTAAATATTACATTTCTAAATTCAACAGATCCTTTAATCTCCGGAATATCATAAGCATTTGGTAAATTTGCTATGGTTACTGGCTCATCTAATGTCTCAAATATTCTCTCTAGGTATGCCATCGCCATTATAAGTGCATTATAAAAGTTAGATATATTAACTATTGGATTCCAAAATCTCCATATGTACCCTACAAATGCAATAAGGGTACCTATTGTTATTGACTCTCCTATTGAACGTATTCCTATTAAATACACCAACGAAACTGTAAACACAGATGTATTTTCAATAGCCGGCCAAAGCAGTAATTGATATTTAACTGCATTTATCCAAGTTCTTCTATTCTCATTACTTACTGTTTTAAACTTCTCTGCATTAACTTTTTCCCTAGCAAATGCTTGAGTAACCTTCATCCCACTTATGCTCTCTTGTATATATGCATTAAGATTTGACTGTTTGTTGCTATATATCTGAGTAGTTCTTCTTTGCACTTTTGCAAGTAAAGCTATTATTATTGCAAGAATAGGCATTCCAATCATACAAACCATTGTTAATCTTGGACTAATAAAGAGCATAAATCCTATAATTACAATAATGCTAAATGAATCTGTTAATAAATTTATAAGCCCATTAGATAACAAATCACTTAGTGCATTTACGTAATTAACTACTCTTACTAAAATCTTTCCATGGGGTCTGCTATCGTAATAGGTAAATGGAAGCTTTTGCAGATGATTAAATATATCTGATCTAATATTCTTTACCACTTCCTGGCCTACATAATTCATGGTTTTTATTCTATATTTCATACATAATGCGCTTATTACTATCGTAATAGAAAATAATATACATACAATAGCAAGCCCTTTAATATCTTTATTAGGTATATTAACATCCATAGCTATTTTTACTAAGTATGGTCCAAGCAAAGTTGATACACTTGATATTAACATTACTACAAGAGTCATAATCATTTCTTTCCTATACGGGACTACATACTTTAATAATCTTTTGCAATAATCCCAGCTAAAAGGCGTTCCTAAATCTTCATCAACATCATATTTATTTCTTGCCATTTACCCTACCTCATTGCATTCTTCATCATCTTCTTCACCTAAATAATTACCATATTGAGCTTTATAAACTGAATAATAGTGTCCCTTATTATCTAATAATTCTTTATGTGTTCCGCTTTCAACTATCATTCCATCATCTAAAACTAAAATTAAGTCCGAATCTTTTATAGATGAAATTCTGTGTGCTATTATAAAACATGTCTTATCTTTATATATTGTATTTAAATTCTTTTGAATCATAGCTTCTGTTTCTACATCTAAAGCTGATGTTGTATCATCTAAAATTAAAATAGAAGGTTCTTTTATTATTGATCTTGCAAGAGTTATCCTCTGCTTCTGTCCTCCAGATAAGCCCACTCCTCTTTCCCCAACTACTGTCTCATAAGAGTCTGATAGCTTTTGAATAAAGTTGTTTGCATCAGCCATCTCAGCTGCCCAAGTTACCTTATTATTATCTATTTCTGACACTCCATAGCTAATATTTTCTTCTATTGTATTAGAAAATAAAAATACATCCTGCATTGATATCGATATATTTTTTCTTAATGCTTGTAAATTATATTTTCTAATATCTATTCCATCTATTAATATTTCTCCAGAAGTTGCATCATAAAATCTCTCTATAAGATTTATTATTGTTGATTTTCCTGCACCAGTTTGTCCAAATATCGCAACTCTTTGTCCAGGTTTTACTTTAAAGCTTATATCTTTTAATATAGGCTCATATCCGTATTCAAAATTGACATTTCTAAACTCAATTTCACCTTTTAGCTTCTTAGGTTTAATCCCGTCTGCTGGATTTTTTATCTTTGTTTCTTCATTAACTAATATTTTTATTTTTCTTGCAGCTGCTATGAATCTCTGAGCATCATTAATAAGCCATCCTACCATGTTCATAGGATTATTTATAGCCCAAATAAGACCATTAAACATTACCAATTCACCCATAGTCAACTTATCATTTATAACAAAGATTCCACCAGCTAAAATCATAACGATTGTAAACATATTTGATAAAGCATTAAGTATAGACAAATATTTTTGTGCAACACTGGCTAACTGCATATTTGCATCCATATATGCTTTATTTCTTTTCTCAAACTTTAATATTTCATAATCTTCTTTTGCAAAAGCCTTAACAACTCTATTACCACTTATGTTCTCTTGAACTACTGTATTAAGCTTTGAGAATTGTTCTCTTATTCCAAAAAATATTGGATTTGCCTGCTTAGCAAATTTATATGCACAATATGCCACAATCGGTGTCAGTGCAAACATTAATAGAGTAAATTGAGCATTAATAAAAAACATGCTGATTATTGCAAATATAAACACTGTAACATTTTCGCAAATATTATATATGACCCAAGCAACAAAATGCCTTACAGAATCCATATCTCCAGTCATTCTGGCCATTATATCTCCAGTTCTTGTTTTGTTATAATAATCTAAATCCAATTCCTGCAGCTTATTATACATTTTTTGCCTTAGTTCAAATATTACATTTTGAGATACAAACTCAAATGTCATTTGGTAGGAATATCTAATAATTGCTTTAATTATAGTAGCAGCTACCATCATCCCTAAAATTGGAAATAGAATGTTAACCTTATTCTGAATAATTACTTCATCAACCAATCTACCACTTAAATATGGATTAATCATAGCCATTAATGAGTTTAACAGTACTGCTGAAAGTGCAATATAAAATCTAAATTTGTATTTATTTATATATCCAAATATCCATTTTATGCTACTCATTAATCTCCCCTCCTTTTTTACTTCTTTCTTTTGACATGTTTAATTATCCAACAAATGATTTGGAATAAAAATGTACTTTTTTATTCATATGATGTATATTCTTATATATAATGATAATCCTTTCTAGCAATTCTTTTTAAGATGGATATAGATAAAAGAGGTGATATTGACGTGTGTAGTGTAGGTATCAACATTGAAAATTTTAATCCAGAAATTTTATATGCATTTAAATTTGATAATAAAGATTTCATAAAGGCTGAATACCATTGTCATGATTTCATTGAATTTAGCTATGTTGTTTCTGGCTCGGTAACCTATAAAATCGAAGATAAAATGTATAAAATTCACGAAAAAACCCTGCTTCCTTTTAACCCTGGAGTTTATCATAAAGAATCATTAAGCAAAGGTGAACAAACTACCGAACTGCATATAGGTTTTCGCAACATCCAAATTGATGGACTTCCCTTCGATTATATATTAAAACAAACTACTGAAGTTCCATTGGAATTCAAACAGTATAAGGAAGATTTTCATAAATGTTGTTTAGAAATAATAGAAGAGCAGGAAGCCTGCGAGGTAGGAAAAGAATTAATATTAAAGAGCCTTATAATGAAATTAATTGCTCTTTTCTTAAAGGAAATTAACTATGTAAAAAATACAAAGAAAATTGATAGATATGACTTTCCGTTTTATGACAAATCAAATATAGTAAAGATTATTTTAGAGTATTTTGACAAGAACTACATGAATAATGTTTCACTTGATGACATGTCTAGAAACATGTATTTAAGTTCAGTTTATATATCTAAAGTATTTAAAGAGAAAACTGGTGAATCTCCTATTAATTACTTAATAAATCTCAGATTAGAGAAAGCTAAAGATTTGCTAATCTCTACTGAATCTCCTGTAAAATCAATAGCTCAATCTGTTGGCTATAATGATGCTTATTATTTCAGCAAACTATTCAAAAAATATTATGGCCATTCTCCACACAAATATAGGTTGGCTAATAAGTGTTAATAAACAGATTATACCTTAATTAATAATTTGAAATATATTCTAACTAGAAATAAGTAACACACTTTTGTGGAATGTTTCATTGGGAACTTTGATGGTAGTGATTCTTATGCTATAAGTTGTTCCAAATGTGCTAGCTCAAAGCTTGTTCTTTGAGGCTAGCACTTTGGGTACAACTTATAGCCTTAGAATCACCCGTCAAAGTTCCCTAGAAACTGGAACAAAAGTGTGTTACTTATTTCGGTTAGTTATATATTCAAGTTATAGGTTTTCCATTGTGTTTCCTTCGCCGACTAAGCTATAGAAATCTTTTGTGAATACATCTACTGCATTTGTAGTTGCATCATGTTTGATTAACCCTTCTATTACATCTGGTGCTGCTGTAATTGAACCAATTCCATACTTACATAAATTTAAAACTTGTTGTGAGTTTTTGAAGCTAGCTGCTAATACGTCAGCATTTAAATTATGCTTTTTGAACATGTCATGAATATCTCTTGCAACTTGAACACCGTCTGCCCCCATATTATCAAGTCTATTTACATAAGGTGCTGTGTATCTTGCTCCTGCTTTTGCTGCAATAAATGCCTGCATTGAAGTATAAATAGCTGTTGCTGTAATATTTACATTTTCTTTACTTAATAATTTAATAGCTTTTATTCCTTCACTCGTTACAGGAATCTTAATATAAGTATCTTTTCCTAGTACATCTAACATATGGTGTGCTTCATCAACCATTTTTTCAGCAGTTAAGAATACTACTTGAGCATGAAGCTGTGCTCCTTCTGGCAAGAATTCTCTAATTGCTTTCAATACCTCCATAGGATTTCCACCCTGTTTCTTTAAAATAGATGGATTAGTTGTCACCCCATCACATGGATAGAATTCATAAATTCTTTTAATCTCCTCTAAATTTGCATCATCAATTAATACTAACATCGCTTCTCTTCCTCTCTTTTTCAAATTTATATAATTAAGTTTTTTATTCCTGCTGAATAAGCAACATTATAAAACTCTTTCATTTCTTCATCAGTATACATCTTAGGATTTTCTTCAAAGCAGTAATCTAAATTATCTAATAAATTATATTTTGCTTTGGCAAGTGGATTATAATTTAATAATTCATATCTTACTTTTGAATAAATACTTGAAATATATTCGCTTATATTATGAATATTATTATTAGTTGCTGTAAATTGAGGTATCAATGGTGTTCTAATAATTACAGCATCCTTCTTGTTACTTTCTAAAATGAGCCTGATGTTCTTCTTAATTAGTTCATTACTAACACCTGTGAAAGCTTTATGCTTATCATCATCAAATACCTTTAAATCTGCAAAAATTGTGTCCAAATAAGGTAATGCCTCTATTATATATTCGCTTGGAACGAATAAAGAAGTTTCAATTACTGTATTGATTCCAGCTTCTTTTAACCTTTTAAGTAAGGCAATTGTAAATTCCTTCTGAAAAAGTGGTTCCCCACCAGATAAAGTTACTCCACCACCGTATTTAAAAAATGCTTTATCCTTCAATGCTATTTCAATAACTTCATCTAAAGTATAATTTTTTGAATCCATAGTTAATGCACCAGTTGGACAAATATCTGTAACAACTTTATTTTCCTCATCTGTGCATTTATCTTGGACAACACATATTTTATTATTATCTTGTATAACTGATTTATTAGAACAATTTTTAACGCATAAATCACAATTAATACACTTATTTTCAAAATGAATCAAATGCCCTTTGGGCGAAATACCCTCTGGATTTTGACACCAAACACATTTGAGCGGGCAGCCTTTTAAGAAAATCGTTGTTCTTATGCCATCACCATCATGTGTTGAAAATCTTCGTATATCAAAAATCCTTCCCGTTAAAGAAGCATAATCTTTTTCCATAAACTATATATCTCCATAACTTGTTCTTGCTATAATTTCATTTTGTAATTCTCCTGCAAGTTCAGTGAAATATGCTGTATATCCTGCTACACGTACAGTTAAACTACGATAATTTTCAGGATTTTTTTGTGCTGCTAACAAGTCTTCTTTTCGTAAAACATTAAATTGAATATGTGGTATTTCTAAATCCACGAAGGTTCTTAAAAATTTTGAGAACTTATCTATACCCGTTTCATTCTTAAAGAATTCCGGTAAAAACTTCATGTTCAACAATCCGCCATTAGTAGTTAAATTATTATCCAATTTTGATACAGATTTTAAAACCGCCGTAGGCCCTGCAATATCTCTACCGTATACTGGTGACATGCCACCATCAGCTAAAGGAGCTTTTGCATATCTTCCATCTGGAGAGGCACCTACATTCTCACCCATTGGAACATGGGCTGATACTGTATACATTCCAGTATGATATATTCCTCCACGGTAATTTCTATAAGATTTGAGCTTCCCATTAAAATATCTTGCCCATTTAGCTCCTATTTCATCTACCCACTCAATATCATTGCCATACTTAGGTGCGCGATTTAACAGCATAGCTCTTATAACTTCATAGCCTTCGAAATTATTTTGAATAGCTTTTAGTAAATCTTCTTTAGAAATTCTCTTTTCATCATATACTAGAAGTTTTATTGCTGCTAAACTGTCTGCTAAATTTGCAACTTGTATCATTTGAATCCCTGATAGATTATATACAGCTCCACCTGCCGTAACATCCATTCCTCTCTCAATACAGTCATCAATAACTGATGATAAAAATGGCGAAGGCAAAACATCTATATGAGCTTTTTCAACTTGTTCACAAGCTAGAATCATCTTATCAATAAAATAATCTATCTGCTTAGCAAAAGCTTCTTCTAAATCTTCATACTTTTCATAGGTAGTTAAATTACCTAAGTCTGGACCTAATGAATCTTTAGTTATTAAACATTTTCCATTATTAATAGTTAGCTCCAAAACCTTATTTAAGTTAAACATTGCAGCATCACTCCAACCAAGATTATTGCCTTGTGTTGTAAGCTCTACACACCCAACTATTGCATAATCTCTTGCATCTCTTTTCTTTATTCCTAAGTCTGTCATAGATGGTATTACACATTCGTCGTTGAAGAATTGCGGCATCCCACTTCCTTTTGAGACAACCTTTATACTCTCTTTTAATATCTCTTCTGATGTATTTTTATGGAGCCTTACAGATAAATTAGGTTGTGGCAGCCCTAAATGTTCTTGAGCTTTTAGGAATAAGAAAGATAATTCATTAGAAAAATCATTCCCATTTTCATCTTGACCACCAATTGCAATATTAAACCCTATAGGAAAGCCTGCAAAAAACTTGGCACTATGAGAGTTTCTTAAATAAACTATTTCATTAAACTTAAGCCAAAGACATTCAATTATTTCTAAAGCCTTCTCATCATCTATATTACCAAGGCGAATATCTCTTTTATAATATGGGTATAAAAATTCATCCATTCTTCCGGGTGAAAATGATGATGCATTTGATTCCATATGAAGTATAACAAATAAAAACCAAGTTGCTTGCGCAGCCTCATGGAAAGTTTGTGCCGGCCTTTTAGAAATATTCTTGCAAATCTCTGCAACCTGAAGCATGCTTGATACTAATTCTTCCTCACATACTGAAGCAGCTTTTTCTTTCATTAAATCATGGTATCTCATCATAAATTCTTGAGCACCTTCCATAACAATAACTACACTTTCGTAAAAGTCCTTATTTTCTTTAGTTGCATTTTTCATTTTTTCAAATGCCCTTTGTTTAATGCCTTCTGGTCCAAGTGCAAGCCATTCTCTACAATTTGGGCAAATGTGACCTTGCGCATGATCTTTTTGATTTATCTTTACAACTTTTGCAATATCATCAATTTCTTTTCCGTATCTCTGTCTAATAACATCTTCTAATGAGTGTCCATCCCAATATGGCTTAATCACTTTTCTAAATGTTTCTATATCTTCCGAATTTACATCAAATTTATCTTGAGCTCTAGTTGGTAAAGTCTCAAATTCTTTATCAATCCATGAGCTGCCACTCTCTGGGAATACAACACCATATCTAACCCCTTTAGTACGATTACCTACTATTAATTCTTCATCATCAACACCGATTTCTAACTTTGAAAGAGAATTTTTTAATGCTAATGCTCTTTTTATAATAACTGGTTTATCTTTATTTTCTTTATATGTTCCGGTTATTATAAGTGCTTGTTCAATTGATGCGTATCTCTTTTCTGATAACATCTTTTCCTTTAGCCCTTTGATTCTTTGAGACATTAATAATTCACTCATTTCTCTTTCTCCTTCCTACTTACTTATTATTATTTATTATTGTTATAACTTGATTCTATATTATTTAGAATTTTTTTTCAATATTTTTTTATTATTTTATATAGTTTTTTCAATCAAGATGATTTTATTCAATAAAAAATACTACTTTATACTAAATTTACTTTTTAATATAAAGTAGTGTTAATCAATATTATGATATTTAATTATCTATAAGTAGTTAATAATTTTTTCCCTATCTTTAGTAGTTAAATTATATCCATTTTCATATATTGCTTTTAATTTATTTTTATCTCTTTCAAATCTACTTATATCCATGCTTATACTTGGTCTTATTATAATTGCTTTTCCGTCGTCTTCTAGTTTCTTGCAAAAATCTAATTGTTCATTATATTTAATATGTCTTTCTTTTAACACCTTTGCTAATTTGGGATATTTATTTTTATAAATTCTATATGTTAATTCATTAGCCTTTGAATGTTTCTTTCTATATCCTTCATTTCTTGTTAAAACAATTATGTGCTTATCATTTCCATCAGATATAGATTTATTGATTGGTATGGGCTCAGAAAGGCCTCCGTCTGCATAATACTGTCCGTTAATCTTTTCAAATGGAAACATCAACGGAATTGCTATGCTAGCTCTAAGAATTGAGCTCCTTTTGTCTAATAAATCTTTATCAAAATACTCATTTTCTCCTGTCTCAATATTAAATGCTCCAGCTAACATTTTACCATCAAACTCATAAAAAGTTTTATAATCAAAAATACAATGTTTATTAGGAATTTCATCAAATACAAAATCTAAATCCATAATTGATCTACATTTAATTAGATTTCCATAACTAATATACCTTTTATTATCCATAAATCTTTCCATTATCTCTAAATTTCTTCCTCTTTGTTTAGAAACGAATGAATATGCATTAGTAGCCCCTGCTGATACCCCTACTATATATTTTATTTCTGCTTCTATATCCAAAAGTGCATCTAATACACCCGCTGTGAATAACCCTCTGAAAGCTCCGCCTTCAAGCACAAGTCCAGTCATAATAAACCTCCGTAATATATTCTCTCAATTTATTATAACTCAAATAAGAAATAAAAATATATGAAAACTATTCTTTATTTTCACTTTAGTTACACAACAAATTTTTCAATTTATTTTGTAATGCTTCCCATTAATACAATTACAATACTTATTATCGGAATAAAACTGTAATGTAGTATACAATACCATTTATTCTATTGACAAAAAACTCATCCACTACTATAATAATAAATATAAACTAAGTATATTAAGAGGGAGTAGTTATAAATATAACATCAACAATCGCGACTATATTGTTAGTCTGGTGTTATATACCCTAGCTGGTAACGAGACTTTTAATATAACTTCAAGAATTTGAAGTTATATTAAAAGTCTTTTTTCTTGTTAATTCACTTATACACTTTAACTACTCAATACTTACTAATTAAATTTTTATTTGAAAGGAAGATGTCATATATGGAAAAATATTTTTCTAAAACTGTGGATGAATCTCTAAAAACCTTTGATGTGACCTTAGATGGACTGACGAGTGAAAAAGCTAACGTAATACTAAACACTGTAGGTGAAAATACTTTAAACGAAAAAAAGAAAAAAAATATTATATCTGTATTTCTAGAACAATTTAAGGACTTATTAGTAATTATATTAATTGCTGCTGCTATCATTTCAGCTATAACTGGAAATATGGAGAGTACTTTTGTAATTTTAGCTGTTATAACTATGAATGCTGTTTTAGGTACTGTTCAATACGTTAAAGCTGAGCAATCTCTAGATAGTTTAAAAGCGCTATCTGCACCTAATGCTAAAGTTATTCGAGATGGAGTTAAAATTGAAGTACCTTCTAAAGATGTTGTTCCAGGAGACATTTTAATATTAGAGGCTGGAGATTTAGTAGTTGCTGATGGCAGAGTTCTAGAAAACTTTTCTCTTAAAGTAAATGAAAGTTCACTAACTGGTGAATCTGAAAGCGTGGACAAGTTTTCTGAAATTATCAACAAAGATGAAGTTGCCTTAGGTGACCAAAAGAATATGGTTTTCTCAAGTTCCTTAATTACTTATGGTAGAGCTACTGTTCTAGTAACTAATACTGGTATGGATACTGAGCTTGGTAAAATAGCTACCCTTATGGAAGAAACTCAAGAAAAAAGTACCCCACTTCAAGTTTCCTTAGATGAATTTTCTAAGAAGCTCGCCTTTGGAATAATGGGAATCTGCGTTATTGTATTTGCGTTAAGTATGTATAGAGGTATTGATTTATTAGATTCATTAATGTTTGCCGTGGCTCTTGCTGTTGCTGCTATACCTGAAGCCCTTAGCTCTATAGTTACGATTGTTCTTGCTATAGGTACACAATCAATGGCTAAAGAAAATGCTATTATCAAAAAGCTAAAGGCTGTTGAAGGTCTTGGCTGCGTGTCTGTTATTTGCTCTGATAAGACTGGTACATTAACGCAAAATAAAATGACTGTAAAAAAGATTTTTATTGATAATAAACTAATTGATAGTGATAAAATAGATCTTAAAGATTTCGATTCAGATTTCCTTTTAACTAGCTCTGTGCTTTGTAATGACTCTACTTCTATAGATGGTGCTGAAATTGGAGACCCAACAGAAGTTGCCTTAGTAAACTTTGGGCATAAATACTCTTTAAATGAAATTGAATGTAGAAATACTTACCCAAGACATAAAGAAATTCCCTTTGATTCTGATAGAAAACTTATGAGTACTCTTAATGAAATTGATGGAAAATATATATTGATTACTAAAGGTGCTCTTGATGTATTACTTAATAGAGTAACTTCAATAAAAACTTCAACTGGAATAGCAAACTTCACTAACAATGATAAGATCAATATAAATAATGTTAATAGAGAATTATCATCTCAAGGACTAAGAGTTTTAGCTTTTGCTTATAGAGAGCTTAATGAGAATAAAGAGCTTACTTTAGGGGATGAGTATAATTATACTTTCTTAGGTTTAATTTCAATGATTGATCCACCTAGAGAAGAATCTAAAGCAGCTGTTAATGATTGTATTAAAGCTTCTATCAAGCCAATTATGATTACTGGAGACCACAAGATTACAGCTTCTGCTATTGCTAAGGAAATTGGTATATTACAAGATGGTGATTCGGCAGTAGAAGGTTTAGAACTTGATAAAATGTCTGATGACGAGCTTAATTCAAAATTAGAGAATATTTCCGTTTATGCAAGAGTATCTCCAGAACATAAAATAAGAATAGTAAAAGCATGGCAAAAAAAGGGGAAGATAGTTGCAATGACTGGAGACGGTGTTAATGATGCCCCTGCATTAAAACAAGCTGATATTGGTATTGCAATGGGTATAACAGGTACTGAAGTTTCAAAAGATGCTGCTTCAATGATTTTAACAGATGATAACTTTGCTACTATTGTTAAATCAGTTACTAACGGAAGAAATATTTATGCTAATATAAAGAATTCAATTAAATTCCTACTTTCAGGTAATACTTCTGGAATTCTTGCAGTACTATATTCATCAATATTTGCGCTCCCTATTCCGTTTGCCGCTGTGCACTTATTATTTATCAACTTACTAACAGATAGTTTGCCTGCCATTGCAATTGGTATGGAAAAATCTAAGAAAGATGTTTTAAAAGATAAGCCCAGGGATGCTAACGAATCTATCTTGACTAAGGATTTTATCATAAGTATCTGCAGTCAAGGTTTGCTTATTGGAATATTCACTATGATTTCTTATCACATTGGTTTAGCTAAAGGTAATCATGGAATTGCTATGACAATGGCCTTTAGTACTTTATGTTTAGCTAGACTATTCCATGGATTTAACTGCAGGGGTAAAAAATCTACCTTTGCTCTTGGATTTTTCAATAATAAATTCAGTTGGATTGCTTTTATATCAGGAGTTATACTTGTAAATACAGCATTACTTGTACCTGCTCTTCAAGGATTATTTGAAATAACTCCACTTACTACTAATAAATTGATATTAGTTCATGTATTTGCTTTTATTCCAACTTTAATAATACAAACCGTTAAGGTTATTAGAGATTTTATTGAAAGAAACAATGAAAGGAATGAGGAAAGAGAGACTAATAGCTCAACTGTAAGAGCTGCATAAAACACTTTCAAATTTATATAATTTAGTTCAATTAAAAGAGCTATATCAAAATCATTTAATTACTTTGATATAACCCTTATTATTTTTATTAATAAGGCATTTGCAAAGGCCATACCTGCTGCAGAATATGCATGGCCATCTTTTCTCTAGCTTTAACATTTTTAGTTCCTCCATAAAAAAATATATACTTTATCTTTCTCGTAAAAATAAAAAACATGTTAGAAATACAAATTACTGCTTGTTTTCTATCATGTTCTTAAATTAAATGTTTAATATTTTATTCCTTATCAATATCAACCACTACATGCATAATGCGACTTGGTTGTCTTATATTTATAAGTTATCATATTGTTATGTCTTTGAATTCTATAGTATACTGATAATAGTTAGTTGTTAAAGCACTCTAAAAAAATAATATATCAATATACTTGTCTATTATTTTTTCGTGTGCTAATTTCTTTTATTAGGAGGAACTATGAATAAACTTATTGAAAAAGCTAAGATCACTCATGACTTGGATAAAGAAGAAATATTGGAATTATTGCAAAATGATGATATAAATGAAGAACTTTTTAAAGCTGCAGATGAGGTTCGCCAAAAGAATTTAGGAGACTATGTTCATCTTAGAGGTCTAATTGAATTTACAAACATATGTAAGAGAAACTGCATGTATTGTGGACTAAGAAGAGACAATAAAAATCTTGAAAGATATAGATTAACACAAGAAGAAATCTTAGATTTTGCAAAAAAAGCAGTTAGTTATGGTTATAGGACAATTGTTCTTCAAGGAGGCGAAGATGATTACTTTACCAAAGAAAAAATGACTAATATTGTTAAGGAAATAAAAAAATTAGGTGTTGCCTTAACACTGAGCCTAGGCGAAAAAACTTATGAGGAATATAAAGCATTTAAGGAAGCCGGTGCAGATAGATATTTAATACGTATTGAAACTACAGATAAAAAGCTTTATGAAGATATGGATCCTAATATGAGCTTTGAAGAAAGATTGAATTGTTTAAAGAACTTACGAGATTTAGGATACGAAGTTGGAAGCGGAATTCTTGTAGGCCTTCCAAATCAAACTTTAGACTCTATAGCTAATGATATACTATTTTTCAAAGAAATTAATGCAGACATGATAGGAATAGGACCTTTTATACCAAATGAAGATACTCCACTAAAAGATGCAGAAGGTGGCAGTCTAACTTTAGCTCTTAAAGTAATGGCTTTGACACGTTTAATTCTCCCTGATATAAATATTCCTGCAACAACTGCAATGGAGTCTCTAGCTCCAAATGGTAGAATAATCGCACTTCAAAGCGGTGCTAATGTTGTAATGCCTAATGTCACAGAAGGTGAATACAGAAAACTTTATGCCTTATATCCAGGTAAAATATGTACAGGCGATACACCTGCTCACTGTAGAGGATGTATTACAGGTAAAGTTACTGGAATAGGCCGAATAATTTCTGATGGCTACGGATTTAGGGGTAATCAAAATACAAGTGCTTACAAAAATAGCTAACTAAGTTGTAATAAATCAGCACCGTAGTATAATGCTTAATATTGTACTACGGTGTAATTTTCTTAATTATTTCCTTAAATTTAGTTGCTGCAGTTCTTCTATAGTGTCAATATCTGTTATTTCTTCTTCATTATCAATTACAACTATTTCTACATCATCCATGTGATTTCTTATAACAAATTTTCCGCCAAAATCGCCTTCCAAATCCAATAGCTCATCTAAATATTTCTGTGAAAATATATTTGGATTTCCAAGAGCCCCTTTATACTTAAAAGATGCAATTCCTTTATCACTTTCTAAAAATGCATCAATTAATTTTGTGATACTATCCAATGTTAAAAACGGTTCATCACACACCATAAACATATAAGCATCAGCTTCCATATCAGCTCGGATGCCAATTTCAATAGAATAAGATAATCCCTTCTCACTATCTTCATTCATAATAACTAAAATAGGCTTATCGGATAAAGCTTCTTTAATTTCCTTATATTGAGTAACTAAAATTATTTTATTAAAGTTTAATTTTAAAACCTTTTCTACTGCATTCATGTACATTGGCTTGCTATTAATGTATTCCAATAACTTATTGGGTTGAACCCTGCTACTGTTTCCTGCTGCTAACAAAATTACATTTATCTTCATCATATTAATTTCTTAGTTATACATATTTAATGTATAATAACTCCTTTCATTGTTTTAGGCACATGAAAGAAAATAACAAGTCCAAAATGCCATGATTATTTTTCATCAGACAAGGAAGTAGATTGGCCTCATAGCAGGCCTATTAGGGCAATCTGCTGACACAGTATGATGGAAAATAGGCTTGGCAGATGGACTTGTTATTTTTTTGATTGTGCCTTAATTGAATTAATTAAATATTTATGAAAGCTTAATGCAAGGGCCATGTCCAGTAGCTATAAAGTTAGGACTTAACTCAGCAAGATTTTGCTGTAACTGACCTCTTTTATCTGCATCAGGTACCTGTTCATGACTAATACTATCTATTTCTGCAGACCACTTGGATTCTACAATTCTGCCTGCTGCTTCTCCTAAATTGAACATTAAATCACTGCTAAAAAATATTTTACTCTGGTTTTCGATTACTAATAATCCTCCCCATAGGTGCATTTCAGAAGGATAATTTATAAATTCCAACTCACCTTGATCAATACTTAGTTTCTCTCCAGCCCTTTTGATAATAATATCATTTGTAATCCCAAAACCACTTAACTGACGTGCTGTAACTTCAGAGCAAATTGATTTAGCTTGTGGAAAATGTTTGAGTATTACTGATAATCCACCGCATTCATCTGCTTCGAAGTGAGAGATAAAAATATATCTCAAATCCTTTCCATTAAGAGTCTCCTTCAATTGGGGAATTAAAGCTTCTGCCTGCTGCACATTTCCTGTGTGAATAAGTAAAGGTTCATCAGTCAACAAAAGATATTGATGAAATGTTAAGTTAATTGGTTGCACATAATTGCTAAATTGATATAAATTATTATAAATAACTGCCATGTTTCTTCTCCTTAAAATTAAATATTTATTATACTTACTTATTATGATATTGATTGTATTATATAGGGAAGTCCTGTTGTCAACTTCACACTCCTTCATACAATCCTCATTATTACTTTATTGTTTGTCTTACCAATCTTTATAATACACAAAATTTTCATCAAATAATTTTAATGGGATTTTAAATTCAGGAAATCCAAATACATATGGTGCTAACTCATATAATTGATAATAGATCACAAGATTGTTATCCTCTATATAAAAATTCTGATTATCACTAATTCCCTTGAATTCAGCCCCTGAATCAAAATAATTTTCTGGTTTTTTACCTATCTGTTCTTTTATTTCTTTATTTATTATATCTTTGTAATCATATCCTTTGTTAAATAAATCCTTTAAAGTTACTAAACTTTCTTTTTCTTTATCTACAGTATACGAAGTCTTCGTTGTCATTCCATGAGCTCCTCCTAGAAACTCATAATAATCATTAAATAGACTAACAATTGATTTATTATCTTCAGTAACTGTATATCTTGAATTAATTTCATAGGGAAACCTAGGTATTTCCTTCTCCGTACCTTTAAAATATTCTTTTGATGTCCTTTCAGCTTCTTCAACTTTGGGTAAGATATCACTATTAATTTTGTTATTAATTAAGCTTATCTTTTTTTTATCATTTCCATCAACAAATTGAGGCATTTGAATGTCTTCTTTCAAATATCCTAAGTTTTTACTTATAAACTTTTCCTCAACTTTAAGTTGCTTTTCACTTTTTAATCCACTACTTATACACAATTGTTGTGGATAAATTGTAAATAACATTGAACTCATAACAAATATTCCTGCTATATTAGTTAAAACACCCACATTAATGCCTCCTTTATTTATTCCATTTGCGACTTTATTCATTTTATATCCACAAAATTAACATGTAATATTATGTATATCAACACTTTTATAACACGTTATCCACAAGCGTTTGTGGATAATGTTAATAAGTTGTACTATTTTTATATTATGCTACTCTTTATGTAATCTTATTCTGGTTTTGCTTTACCGAAATAAAATAGTATTTTTAAAATTTATCATAAATATTGGTAATATTTATTTAAATTTGGGGTATAATTATAAGAAATACTCTGATTAATATTAAGTAAAGGAGGCAGTTTATAAATTTATGCCTAATAAAAATTATTCCAAAAGAAATGGTTTTCTAAATGATATTTTCACATCCCCAAAAAAGATAACTCTGCTAGTTGCAATCTTTATACTTATATTATTCGGATACTTAACGTGCAATAGAATTTCCACAAATGAAATTATAAATAGAGAAAATAAGGTTATAGGCAATCCTGATAATAACGTTAATGTACAAGAGCATTATGATACAGACAGTAATAATGAAGCACAAGATATAAGGCTGACTCACGCAGGTAATTTAGTTAATAATAATGTAGGCGTACCAGTTCTTTATTATCACTCAATTAATGAATCTGCGGATAATGAAGTAACAATGACTCCCGAAATGCTTAGAAAACAACTCCAGTACATAAAGGATCAAGGTTATATAACACTAACCATTAGCGAATTAAAAGACTACTTACTAAAAGATGCTTCTATACCCAAAAATAGCATAGTCATTACTTTTGATGACGGCTATATGGATAACTATCGTAATGCCTTTCCAATACTTAAGAATTTAAATATGGTAGCAACTATTTTCTGTATAACTTCTAACTTAGATGGTTCCTATTATTTATCAAAAGATGCTATAAGTGAAATGTCACGCTATGGTATAGACATTGAAAGTCATACTGTTACCCATCCTAAACTTGATAAGCTGACATATGATAATCAATTAAAAGAATTGAGTGAATCTAAAAAAACTTTAGAATCCATAACTGGTAAGGAAGTAACTTCTATTGCCTATCCTTTCGGAAACTTTAATGATGATACTATAAAAGCAGCTAAAACTGCTGGTTATACATTAGGTTTTACTACTAATAGAGGGCTTTCTGATAGAAATGATAATCCGCTTAAATTAGATAGAATATATATTAGTTCTAAATATAATATGGAAACCTTTAAAGAAATTTTAAGTAAAACGGAAAAATAGCCTTCATTTGAAGGCTATAAATATTCTAAATTAATACCAAGTATCAAATGAACATACTGTATTCTTTGGGCTTTTTACCTTGATATCTAATTTTATGCTCTTTATTTTCCTGTCTCCTTTTTTTCATCTTCTGATATATACTTAGGTAACTTTTGCTGATTCCCTGCATTGTTTATTGCTATAGGAATTTTATTCTCAGTTATAACCTTATCCGTCTTAATAAGGGAACCATACTTTATTGCTTGTCCATTTACTGTGATTAGTGTTTTTTTATTTAAATCCAGCATATTGTTGCTTAATGCATATTCAAATATGTTCGCCACAGCATCATCAATATCTCTATTCAGGATATTTGTATTATTAATAAGCTCTTTTCCTTTTTCTGTAGGTGAATATGTATATATAACCTTATTAAATTTATTAATATTTATTTTTATAGGCGAGGTTGTTTCTATTACAATTATGCTTTCGGTTCTCCTATATTCAATAACAATCCCAGCTCCAATAAATATTAATATTAATAATAAAATAGAAATATGTATTTTAAAGTTCGCAAAAGTATTCTTTTTTCTGCCTTCGCATATATCACCGATATCAACTTTACTACTGGTTTTTATTTTCAAAAATTCACCTTTAGAGGTTATTATGTATGCTGATTTTTTTGATGCTCTTATTACTAAACCTTTATGCAATTGCTGTTTCTTATCTTGAATACTTCTTACATTGTTATCTTCCTTCAAAATTATTTTAAGCAAATCCTGTAGGCCTTTATAATTAGGATTGGATAATATTATGTGGTAGGCTATTATATAATCTCTGCACTTCGTTAAATACTCAGGCTTAATCTTTGTTAATTTACTTATTTTTGATATAGGCAAATCCTTTTTTTTACTTATTATTTCCAATAGCTCTTCGTTATGAGTTAAGTAATATGCTACATTTAAAGCTAAATTCCGGTCATTTTCCCTTATTGGAAAGTTTACTAAGTCTTTAAGTAAAACATTATATGCACTTAGTTCTTTTAAAAACAATACAATTTGCCTATTTCTATTCTCCTCCATTGAGGATCCCATTAATACCATTGACGGGATGGCAGCAAATACATATTTATTTTTACTAAAGCCCAAATTCTCCATATTGTAAACACTCCTTTAAAATATTAACCCTTTATCCAACTCCTTCATACTATGTATTATAGCATAGAAAATTCCTTATCAATAAGATTTTATATATCTATTTTCAAATCAATATTTGGGAGATTATTTTATGAAAGAAAAAATAATATATGTAGATTTTATAAAAAAACGTAGAATAACATTTATACATTTTATTATAAATAAGATTGCTGCTTTATTAATCTCTAAACTAAGAATTTTTAAGACTACTTCCTCTGAACATATATATGTAAGTAAGAAAAAACGTATTTCTAACTAACTATAGTTAATTGTATATTATATATTTTATATGGCTCTTATATTATGTTAAAATGTATACAATATTAAAACATTTAAATGAGGTGAATGTATGAGAGTTGGATTAGGATATGATGTACATCGGCTAGTTGAAGATAGAAAATTAATTATAGGCGGAGTTGAAATTCCTTTCGAGAAAGGGCTTTTAGGTCATTCTGATGCTGATGTTCTTCTTCATGCTATAATGGATTCTTTGTTAGGTGCTTGTGCACTTGGTGATATTGGAAAACATTTTCCGGACACAGATAATGCCTTTAAGGGCATATCCAGTATTTTATTACTTGAGAAAACAGGCAAACTTATTTTTGAATCAGGTTATATAATAAATAATATAGATGCTACCATAATAGCTCAGAAACCAAAAATGATGCCTTATATTGAAAATATGAGAGAAACTATATCAAATGCTCTTAATATAGATATAAGTAAAATAAATATAAAAGCAACCACAGAAGAGGGTCTCGGATTTACTGGTGAAATGCTTGGAATCTCAGCTCAAAGTATAGCTTCTGTTGAAAAATATTAGAAGATTATTATTAATAATAGAGAACAAAAGAGTTGTCTTAAAATAAAAAAACAGCACAATATACTGATTTCTTTTATTAAAATCTACCATATTGTACTTAAATCTATTTTAAGGCATCTTTCTTAATCTTGTTAGTTCAGTGATAACTATTTATTTTTAAATAAGTTCTAATAGTTTAAAATACTTCACTTAATTTATTTAATAGAATCTTTCTAAATATTTCTCCTTTATCAGAATCAATCGGAGCAAATTTGCAAACATCTTTCCACTCATCCATTGTCATGCCTATTTTACTTTCTAATTCCTTTTCCGTACTTGTTAATAATGAAGATGAAATTACAAACTCACCTAATTCTTCTGAGGTCTTAAAAATTTTTAAATATAAAAATTCTTTATTATCCCCAATCCACTTCTTATTAAACTCTTTAATAAATTTCTTAAGTTCCTCTTCTATTTTATTAGTTGGTAAGTTCCATAAGCAATTTATAAATTCATAATCCCTTATCATATTTACTGCAGTTTCTCTACTTATTGTTTTTGCTCTCTCTGCTTCACGAACAATTTTATCCACTGTTAGATGTGGAATTCTAGTAACTATTTTATCTTTCCCATATATCCATTTATAAAAAGCCTCTTGTAAGAATGAGTATTGAATATACCCAATCAAACTTTTTATATTTGGAAAATACCCCCACATATTGTTTATTCCATTTTTATTTCCAAATATAAGACTATGAAAATAAAAACTTCCTTCAGTAGGTAATTTTTGCATAAGCATATGACCTCTTCTTGTCTTGTTCTCGCTGATAACGTTTTCCCAATACTTGAATGAATTATACTTGTCCCTCACTTCAACTCACCTTCCTATTAATAATTAAAATTATAATATATACACAATATATTTGTCCAAATTGTATTATATAGTATATAATACAATTTAATTAGGTTTAATATGCTATAAATTTTGTTAAAATTATTTTATAATTAGTATTATCCCTACTTTATATTATATTACATTTTATTTATATTTTGTTAATATATGTAATAAAATTATTAAAATTGATATTTTTATTTTATTACTTTATAATATTACATGTTAATACTTTGACATAAGATATGAGCAATATAGTTTCATTAACATAAAAGGTTGAAAATTTTAATTTAATTTACTTAAATAAATTTTTAAAACTCTATATATAGATATATGAGTTAAATTCTAAGGAGGATTTAAACATTGTGTTTATGTGAAATATGTAATGCAGAAGCTGATATACATCATATTGTTCACAGAAGTGAAGGCGGCTTTGATATTGAATTAAATTATATGTATTTGTGTCCATCTCATCATAGAGGGAAATATGGTCCCCATCAATCTAAGGAAGTTGATTTAAGGTATAAGCTGGATCTTCAAATAAAATTATATGAAATGTTAAAAAAGGATTATTATTCTTTTAAAGAATTAGCTTTAGAATTAAATATCCCCAAAAATACTCTTAAACGAATAACTAAAAATTTAAAACTTTATAAAGAGGGTTATAAAAAATCAGAAGTTATTTTCAAAATTATGGGTGAAAAATTCTACTCAGAAGAAATGATTGTTAATTTAACTTTAGATAAATTAATTGAAGATAGTTACTAGAAATTTACATTTGAAAATCATCGAAAAAAACCACTTACTCAACTAATTAAGCAGGTGGTTTTGCTTTGCAAACTATTATAAATTTTTTATTAATGTATTAACTATTCATAGGTCTTAATAAATCTTAAGATATATTGTACTTGCTTAAGTCTTCAAACTCATCTTCATACTCTTGTACTAATTCTCTTTGTCTTGCATAATTTTTCAATTCTGTAACCTTAGCACAGCCCCATCCAAAGTCTTTTGTTGGTAATTCAGCTTCAAATTTTTCTAATGGAGATACACTTAAATCAACAAAATTTTCTACTAGTGATAAATGTAGTTCCCGATCAGCTACATATCCAAGTGCAAGTGCCTCATTAGATGGTATAGCTAACTCTTTTAATTCTTCCTCTAGCGTTAAATCCAATTCTCTTACGTAGCCTGTACCGGTAGTATTCAATTCTTTAGTTGTTTTTGCGCTTGCTTCCTCAACATTCATATTTATTTCTTCTGTGTCTATTCTTCCTTCTTCATGGCTTTCACTTGATTCCCCTACCCCTATGCTTGTTTCTTCATCTCCTATTGCTAATTCTTCTGAATCTGTACTTAAGACTTCTACATTAAATACTGCTTCTGTACTATAATCTTCTTGTTCTATTCTAAACATTTTAACTTTTTCTATTAAATCTCCAGCTTTATCTAATAAAATATCCGAGCTGTTATTTACTTTTTCTGCAAGTATTGCAAGTTCTACCGATGAATCTGTTACTTGTTCCAATGAAGTTGATGTATCCTTTATTTCTTCAGATAATTGATATACTGTTTCAACTATTAAATCCTTATTGTGGTTAATGTCATTAAATGCATCACTTATGTTTGAAACTTTAGGTGAAATTTCTTTAACAAGTACTGCTATTTCCGAAAAAGAATTTGATGCACGATAAATATTATTTTTTTGGTTTTCTAATTCATTGTCCATATTTTTAGATTCTTCTACTACTTTATTTATTATATTTACAAGTCTATTTAGTATTTTAGATATATTTTGAGCTGATTCCTTACTCTTATCTGAAAGCTTTCTAACTTCTTGAACTATAACGTTAAATCCTCTTCCTGCTTCTCCTGCACTAGCAGCCTCAATTGCAGCGTTAAACGCTAAAAGATTTATTTGCTCTGAAATTCCGTTAATGATGTTAATAATTTCACCAACATTTTTCATATCTCCTTGTATATACTCAATACTAATTGCAAATTTTTCAAAAGTATCATTAACACTTGTGATTCCACTATTTAATTCCTCTATATCTTTAGTTCCTGCTAATGATTTATCACTTACTATTAACACATCCTGATTAATTAAGTGAATGTTCTCATTAACTACATTTATTCTATCTCCAAATTCAGCTAACTTGTTAGTTATTTCTTCGAACTCATTACTTTGCTTATTAGTATTAATTGCGACTTCCCCAATGGATGCAGATATTTCCTCTGTAAGAACTGCTAATTGTTCCGCAACTTCTGTTAATGATACAGAACCCTCTTGAACCACATTGGCATTGTTTCTAACTGTTCTTATCATCTTTCCTACAGATTCTTTTGCCTGTTCTACGCTCGTACATATTTCAGTTATTTCGTCATTTCCTTTAGTATATTTTTTTTCAATTTTAGAATAAAAATCTCCTTTTGCAATACTATCAACGTAATCTTTTGCTCCCAATAATCTATTTATCAATCTAATAGTAAAACCTACAATTATTGCAGAAATTAATAGTATCATAATAATTGTTACTATAGTATCAACCATTCCCAAACTATTCAATGCACTTAATAAATCTTTTTCTTCAACAGTAATTCCAATAGAAAGACCAGTCTTTCCAATTGGAGAATATGTTATATATCTTACCTTTCCTTCATAAGTATATTTCCCCATTCCAGATTGGGTTCCAATTATCATACTTTTTCCTATATTATTTAAGTCATCTAATGATTCCTTATCTGAAGTCATATTTGTTATATTTTTATTTCCAGACACAAGGCTTTCATCTTCTGCCACAATAAAATTACCATTACTATCTACAATTAAAGAACTTCCTGTATTTAAAAATTTAGTTTCGTTATTTAAAATAGAAAAATCTTTACAGTCCTTTACTGATGTTATAACTCCAATAACATTACTAGAAGAGTCTTTAATTGGAACTGAATATGATATAACTTTTTTATTTGTAATTGGGTCTATATAAGGGCTTGTTATAGAGTTTTCTCCTTTGATTGACTTCATAAAACTTTGAGTTGTTTTTACTACTTTTTTATTTCCTAATGTATCTATTGAATTTCCATTCTTATCACTTATACTCATTCCTAATTGTCCAATTGCTTTTAATGATGGTTTAAGAATCTCTACTTTCTTTTCCAATGGAATATCTTCATTGCTAATTTCAGGATTACTTGCAATTAACTCTAGGTTTTTAATTTCACTCTTTATCTCATCATCTGCCCTAGAAGCTGCATTTTTTGTCATCTCCGACATTATATTTAAATTACTTTCTTTTAGCGAATTACTTGCAAATCTATATCCTAATCCAGATAACACAATAAATCCAACCAATAACATCGGCACTACGAACATAATGATTTTTATTTTAATACTTCTAATTTTTTTATTCATTTCTACCTCCTGAAATAAATATCTATTCGAGTCTACATAATTCTATTTTATGTCACTATAATAAACTTTCTATTAAAATATGATTAAAACATTGTTAAAACAGTTAAAATATTCTTATAATACCATCCCCATTCTATAGGTTTTTTTGTCTAATTTATTGACATCCAAAAATTCAATGTTTATAATAAAAATAATAATTAATATAAAAATGCGTTGATGAGGACAGTAAGCTAAAATCTTATTTTTCAGAGAGAGAATATACTGGTGTGAGTATTCTTAAATAAATTTAGACTGAAAACCACCTCTGAGCGGCTCTAATAAAGCCCGTAATTATCACGTTACGATAAGTTTAAGTGACCTATTATTTAGAGTTATTTTCAATAGTCTTTATGTCATTATATTTTTAGTATTTAGACTGTTTAAATTAACACTTTTTAGGTAATTAGAGTGGAACCACGGATACTACTTCGTCTCTATTTTTTGAGATGAAGTTTTTTTATTTGCAAAAATCTAATTTAAATAATTATTTATGCTAGCAATAATTAGTATTGAAATTCAAGAAATTAACTATTTTTTTATATTTTGAAAGGAGTTTTAAAATGATAAAGGTAACTTTAAAAGATGGCTCAGTTAAAGAATACGAAGCTGGTTTATCAGTTTATGAAATTGCTAAATCAATTAGTGAAGGTTTAGCTAGAAATGCTTGTTGTGGTATTATCAATGGTAAAGTTGTTGACCTTAGACAAGAAGTTAATGAAGATGTGGAGCTAAGCATTTGTACTTTTGATTCACAAGAAGGTAAGGATGCTGTAAGACACAGTATATCTCACGTTTTAGCTTATGCTGTAAAAAGATTATTCCCTGAAACAAAATTAGCTATAGGACCTTCTATTTCCAATGGCTTCTACTATGATTTCGATAGAGAAGCTGCCTTCACAGCTGCAGATCTTGAAAAACTTGAAGCAGAAATGCAAAAAATAATAAAAGAAAATCCTTCAATTGAAAGATCTACACTTCCTAGAAGCGAAGCTTTAGAATTAATGAAGGATGAACCTTATAAAGTAGAATTAATAAATGATCTTCCTGAAAATGAAGTAATTTCTTTCTATACAATGGGTGAATTTACTGACTTATGTGCTGGGCCTCATCTTATATCATTAAAACCAGTTAAAGCTATTAAACTTACTAGAAGTGCTGGTGCCTATTGGAAAGGTAACGAAAAGAACAAAATGCTTACTAGAATTTATGGTACTGCTTTCTTAAAGAAAGCTGATCTAGATGAATTCTTAGAAGCTTTAGAAGAAGCTAAGAAGAGAGACCACAATAAACTTGGTAGGGAATTAAAGCTATTCACTACTGATGAAAATGTAGGTCAAGGACTTCCGCTGTTAATGCCTAAAGGAGCTAAAATAGTTCAACTCCTTCAAAGATGGGTTGAAGATGAAGAAGAAAAAAGAGGATATCTTTTAACTAAAACTCCATTTATGGCTAAAAGCGATTTATACAAAATTTCTGGTCACTGGGATCACTACAAAGATGGCATGTTCGTATTAGGAGATGAGGAAAAAGATGATGAGGTATTTGCTTTAAGACCTATGACTTGCCCATTCCAATACACTATATATAATGCTGAACAACACAGCTACAGAGATCTTCCTATAAGATACGGCGAAACTTCTACTCTATTTAGAAATGAAGCATCAGGAGAAATGCATGGTCTTATAAGAGTTAGACAATTCACTTTAGCTGATGGCCATTTAGTTGTTACACCTGAACAATTAGAAGAAGAATTTAAGGGCGTTCTTGAATTAATTCAATATTTAATGGGAACTTTAGGAATTGCTGAAAAAATAACTTATAGATTCTCTAAATGGGATCCAAACAATACTGAAAAATACATCAATGATCCTGATGCTTGGAATAAAACTCAAGATACAATGAGAAACATTTTAGATCACTTAAACATTAATTATGTTGAAGCTGATGATGAAGCTGCCTTCTATGGTCCAAAGCTTGATTTACAATTTAGAAATGTTCATGGTAAAGAAGACACTTTATTCACAGTTCAAATTGACTTTGCTTTAGCTGAAAGATTTGATATGAGCTATGTAGATAAAGACGGAGAAAAGAAACGTCCTTATATAATCCATAGATCATCAATTGGATGTTATGAAAGAACTTTAGCTATGCTTATAGAAGAATATGCTGGTGCGTTCCCAACATGGTTATCTCCAGTTCAAGCAAAGGTATTACCAATCTCTGACAAATACAACGATTATGCTGAAGCAGTTACAAAAGCCTTAAAAAACAGAGGCGTTAGGGCAGAAGCTGATTATAGAGCTGAAAAGATTGGTTATAAAATCAGAGAAGCAAGACTTGAAAGAATTCCTTATATCTTAGTTGTTGGAGAAAAGGAAGCTGCAAACAACGAAGTTTCTGTAAGAAGCAGAAAAAATGATGATGAAGGTGCTGTTAAGTTAGATGCATTCATCGAAAGAATAGTAACAGAAATAGATAACAAAGAAAGATAAGTGAAATTCCAAATTTTATATTTGGCTAATTGAACTTACTCAGCGAACGTATGTGAGTCGAGTTTCCTTATTTGATGTTAACAGTTCACAATTTACAGTTGTGGCTGATATTCTTACAGAATGTCTTAATTGTATGATTTTATAATTCTTAACTATTGAATTTTTTGTTATTGATTATGATTGTTATAAAGATATAAGCTGCTGAAAACTGACTAAGTCAGTTTTCAGCAGCTTATTTTTATATTAATTTTAGAAAAGCCGCAAGGCTTTTCATCCTAAACTGTTAATTGTTAACTCCTAACTGTTAACTGATTCAAGCGCTTGTTTAACATCCTCAATTATATCCTCAACATTTTCAAGCCCTACTGATAATCTTATAAGTCCAGGTGTTATACCTGCTGCTATTAATTGCTCATCTGTAAGTTGACGGTGAGTTGCACTTGCAGGATGAAGTACACACGTACGAATGTCTGCAACATGCACTACATTTTCTGCAAGCTTTAGGCTATCCATAAATCTAACTGCATCTTCTCTACTTCCTTTAATTGAAAATGAAATTACTCCACTACAACCCTTAGGAAGGTATTTTTTAGCCAAATCGCTATATTTATTTCCTTTTATAGTTGGATAATTAACAAATTCAACTTTATTACTTACATTAAGGAATTGAGCTACCTTTTCTGCATTGCTGCAATGCTTCTCTATTCTTACGGGAAGAGTTTCTAGTCCTAAATTCAAAAGAAATGCAGCATTAGCAGATGGATATGCACCTAAGTCTCTCATAAGCTGAACTCTTGCCTTTGTTATGTATGCAGCCTTTCCAAACTGTTTAGTGTACACTATTCCATGATAAGATGCATCTGGTTCTGTAAATTCTTTGAACTTACCATTTGTCCAATCAAAATTTCCGCTATCAACAATAACTCCGCCTAGCTGTATTGCATGGCCATCCATATACTTAGATGTTGAATGAATAACTATGTCTGCACCAAATTCTATTGGTCTGCAAAGAATAGGCGTAGCAAATGTATTGTCAACAATAAGAGGAACATTATTTTTATGTGCTATGTTTGCAAATTTTTCGATATCAAATATAGCAATTGCAGGGTTAGCGATTGTTTCTCCATAAACTACTTTTGTATTAGGTTTAAATGCTTTTTGTATTTCTTCTTCTGAAGCATCTGCATCTACAAAAGTGCATTCTATTCCAAATTTCTTAAGGGTAACTGCAAAAAGATTAATGGTTCCTCCATATATGGTTGCAGCACTTACGATATGATCACCAGCATTCAGTATATTTAGCACACTTATTAGTGCTGCTGCTTGCCCCGAAGTAGTACAGAGTGCTCCTATCCCACCTTCTAAAGCTGCTATCTTCTCCTCAACAAATCCAACAGTTGGATTTGAAATGCGGGAATACATATGTCCATCAGAAGTTAGATCAAATAATTCTCCAATTTTATCTGTAGAATCGTACCTGTATGTTGTGCTTTGATATATAGGCAGCGCTACAGGCTCTCCATTTTTAGGTTTATATCCTTCGTGTAAGCATTTTGTCTCAATTCTCATATAATATAGCCTCCTAAATATTTAAAAAATGTTAATTTATTTGTACATAATTTTTTAATAGTAACCTTCTTCTATATCTGGATATGCATCCTTTATTGTTGTGAGCTGTTTTTCTAATTCAGTAATTTTATTTTTCATATTACCTGTTAACAAATTCTTGTTTTTTAGTTCTTCTTTATTCTTATTCACTAACTCATTTGTTTTCTGAATTTCATTTTCTATTTCGGCAAAAACTGAGTATTCTTTCTTAAAATAAGGCTTTTGCTTTGCTTCTTCAATCAGCTTATTTTCAACTTCAATCATATTTGATTCATTAACAAGCTTGTTTGCCTGCTCCTTCCACAGTTCCAGAGAAAACATATTTTTTAATGTTCCGTGTTTATTTTTAGAGTTATTAATATTATTTTCAGCTATTTCTTTTTTACTGCGTAATTCATCATAGTTCATATACGATGGTAGAAGAATTCTTTTTTCAGAATTCAAAATAATAGATTTAAATTCTTCCTTATAGTTCTCGTATCTTTGTACTAGTAAATTACTAGATTCCGATAATTGTTTAATAATAAATTCTACTCTTTGGCTTTCTTCTAACAAAAATTCCAATGAACTCTCCATTTCTTCCTTTTCCATAAAGATATCATTATATTTTTGCTGTTTTCGTTTCCAAGACTCTATCATTCTAGTATAACTTTCTAAATTGGCTTCATCATTATTTTCAATTAAATCTATGCTTATTATCTCAAGCACTAATAATGGCAGCAGTTCCATTTGCTGATTTTGATTTATAGAAGCAGCTCCGCTATATAAAAACAGCAACACCATAAAATATTCATTTAAGAGCTTTGAATTCAAAACTCCCCCTTCATACGCCTTAGATAATGTTCTATTTGATATTAAGCTCTCAACTTCAAATATAATTGCAGAAATCTCCTGATACGAAGTTGAATTACTCAAGTCTACCATTATTGATATAAATATAAAGGGCTGTGATTTTATTGATGACTTAAACATCACTTCTGACATGTTATCTAAATTGAATTTATCATAATATATCTTTTCTTTGATTATATTTTCTTCATTTTGCTTTAACTCTATAATCTTTCCATAGATTTTATCAGTTAATTCTTCACTTATATGTAAATTTATATTTTTATTCTTTAAAGAAGATATTATTTTATCTAGATAATATCTAATTATAGCGTCTAATTTTTTTATTCCACCCTTAAAGTCTTTTTTGCTTTCTAAAATTTCATAAGCCTTATCGACCATATTTTCTAGAGCTTTAATAAATTGTTTCCTATTATATATGCTTCCTAATGGAACTTGAGATAATTTAATTAATTTATAATATAATAGTAATTTAATTTCATCATCACTTATATTTTTCAGGTCTTCTAAATTTTTATTCAGTAATGATAAAAATTTCTCTTCATTAGATTTCAAAAATAATTCTTTAGATTTATTTATAAAGCTTGGCGCTGTATTACTATTATTAATAATAGTATATATAATCCTAAGCTCCTTACCCTCCAGCCTTAAAAATCCTTTATACAGTGATTTATATTTGATTCCTCTTTTAATTTTCTCGTTTAAAATTTCCTTGAATATTAGTACTTTTCTTTTAACCTCAGCCATATTTTTGTTATAGTCGATTATATTCTCATTAAATACTGTATTTTGAAAATTTATTTCCATTGTTATATTATTTTTTTGAGCTTCTAGTGATTTTTGTAAATCACTGCTGTACGAAAATTCCACTGTCTCCAAGATATCCTGATATTGATTAGTCAGCTTTACTAGTTTTTCATACGCTTGTCTTACTTTTTTTAATTCTTCTTCAAGATAGTGTTCGTTATCTTCTATCTTATTATCCTGTTCTTCTAAATTTTTTATTAAATCTTTTAATTCCTGATTCTTTATTTCAGCCTTAACAAGCTGACTCTCTTTTTCAAAAAGCAATTCCTGATTTTCGTTACATCTCTGCTTTAGTTTATCAAGCTTTTTCATGTAAAACTTATAATCATTTTCTACCTGTGCCACTTGATTTTTCTGCACTTCAATTTTCTTAGTCAGCAGTATTTTAGTTTCCTCAAGATAAGATTTTTCTTTTTTTATTTCTATGATAATATTATTTAATTCACCAATAGCCTTTGACTGACTGCTAACCTCAATAATCTTTTGTCGCAGATTATTTATCTGCTTATCCTTAAGTGATATATCACCTTTAACTTTGCTAATTTCTTTTTGCATATATTCAATAGTACTCGGAGCCTTAAAACTCAAGTTCTTAAGTGATTTAATTTTCTGACCTTCTGTTTTTCTTAAATACCAGCACAAAATATTGTGCATGATCTCTAAAATCTCAATAGGATGTTTTGAAATTTTTCTATTTCTATTATTACGTGATGCATGTTCATATCCGTTAACCAGTACAGTTTCAATATAATTAATAATTTCTTCTGGAAAAGAAAAACTAGTACTAAGCTCAATATTATTAAGTAAATTCCATGCTGACGTATTACTTTCAATTTTATGTTTCTCAGCAATATTCTTTAAAAGAGCCTCTAATACTTTTCTAATAATAATCTTAGTAATAGCAGGAAAGTACTCACATAAATGTTCGGCCCTAACTAACTCTTCATAATATTTCTCTACACTAGTTTTTTTCAAGTAAATAAAGTTACTCTCATTACACTCCATAGTTCTCCCCCTAATACATGTAAGTTACCATCCCATAACAATGAATTAGCCAATAAATTCCTTCTCTGTTATAATAAAATCCACTGGAACATCCTGCTCACTCATTGGGACCTCATCTAGTACTTGAAGACTATAAGCCAATGCTAATTTCGTTATTTTTTTCATATTATCACCATTAATCTTCTTAAAAAATCTATCATAGAAACCTGCGCCATACCCCATTCTTCCACCGTTTCTATCAAAAGCTACTCCTGGAACTATTATTAAATTTAGTTCATTAGGATTTATATGAGGTTCTTTTTTTGAAGGTTCTAAAAGTCCATAACTGGTTTCAATAAGATTATCAAAAGACTTAATTTCCACTGCATCCATGATCCTAGTTTCAAATTCAGTTCTTGGTACATATATTCTCTTATTATCTTTTAAAGCGTTATATATTATACTTTTAGTATCTATTTCCGAATCATATGATATATAAATAAATATATTGGTTGCTTCTTTGTAATACCTGCTCTCATAAAGTTGGTCTGATATTATTTTATCCATCTTCTCTTTTTCAGTTGTATTCATATTTTTACGTTTTATTAAAATCTCTTTTCTTAATACCTTCTTATTTTCAAAGATGCTCATAATATCAGCTCCTACGATTATATTTTTATTTTATAATAAAATTAAATGTTATTTTTTATGATAATTTACCATATTAATTATAATTTTACTTATTAATTTGTATTATGTCCATGATTTTATACATGTGACAGTACTTCTAATCCATTATTTATATATTGTTTTAATAAATTATATTTTATATGTACTTATATTTATTGATTATACATATATCTTTTAATATAATAAGATGAAAATTAAATATGCATTCAAAGGAGAGTAATTTATGAATTATAATGTTGAATTAATTAAGCAAGATAAATTTAAACCAACATTTTGGTCCGGCGGCATGGCTACGGAATTAACAACATACCCGTCAAATTCTAACTATGCTAGTAGAAATTTTCTATGGAGACTTGGAGTGGCTAAGATAGATATACCAGAATCTACTTTTAGCAGCCTGCCAAAAGTTTCACGAAAATTCATGGTTACTGAAGGTCAAATAACTCTCAATCACGAAAATAAGTATAAAAAATTACTTCATCCTTTTGATCAAGATAACTTTATGGGTGATTGGAAAACTACAACTTATGGTCAAGCTTCTGTTTTTAATTTAATGACACGAGAAAATTACAATGGTGAATTAATCCATTTAAATATTAATCCTAAAAAAAATACTAAATTTAAATATAATGCTTTACTAGGTAACGATTTAGTATCAGTCTGCTTTTATGTTACTAATGGAAGTTTCAAATTAACTATTAATAATAAAACTTTTAAAGTTAATGCCAATGACTTGTTATTATTAAAAGACATAACTTCAAATTCTATAGAGGAATTAATTCTTGTTAACTGTTCCTCACAAATTACTCACATAGTAACAAGCATAATATATCGCCAGTAAACATTATATAAAGGTACAATCTCAAATTATTACTTCTAATTTGAGATATTCCTTTTTAATTTTTTGAAAAATACTATAATTTAAATTCTTTAACTTTAATCTCAGGTCTCCTAAAGACTATTTCCTTCTTTATTTCATAAGTCTCTTTGTCTATAGTAATCCTATAAATATCCGGACAGCCTTCTTCTCTCCACTTTCTCATATATTTTGCTGTTGCATCTATGTCTGTATAATAATTTTGATCATATAAATCCGAAAATTCTAAATAAGATACTATACTATTTTTATCTAAAATTAAATTTTCCTTATTTATATTTTTACATATTGGAATAAAAAATCGTAAAGGCACTTCATATTCATATCTTCCTTTAATAGTTTTTGCTTCCATTAGAGCTCTTTTAAATAAAATATTCTCCTTATTAGCTTCATCAACTTTTAACTTAAATATTAATTTTCCGCTCTTGCTTTTCTCTAATTTTACCTTGATCATTTGCTCACCATCTGTCTTAATTTTTATATATCTTCTTTTATTTTATCATGACTAAGCCTAGCTGTCTAAAACCAAAAAGCACCAAATAGTATATAAAAAAAGAAACACTTATTATAAAAATTAAATATAGGTGTTTCTTCTTTGAATAATAGTATTAAGTTATCATAGGCTATAATTAATTAATTTTGAATTTTTCTAATTCCGAGTCCAATTTTTCTGCTAATACCTGAAGTTCATCTGCATATTTTGTAAATCTATCCATAACAGCAGTTATCTCTTCAGTTGAAGCCGTTACTTCTTCTGATGCTGAGGCAGTTTCTTGTGAAATAGATGAAATATTTTCAATTTCTGATACTGCACTTTGCTTCTTTTCATTTACATCAGTGATAGATAATTTTATTTCTTCAACCTTATTTATCATTGTTTCAATTGCTTTAAGGATTTCTTTAAATATTTCTTGGGTTCGACCTACTGCTAAATCTTGTTCATTTACTACATATTCAGTAGATTTAATCGCCTTAACAGCTGTATCAGATTTTTTCTGAATATTTGTTATAATCGCCTTAATCTCCTCAGTTGATGCTTTAGACTCTTCTGCTAATTTTCTTATTTCTTCTGCTACAACAGCGAAGCCTTTGCCAGCTTCACCTGCACGTGCAGATTCTATACTTGCATTCAATGCTAAAAGATTAGTTTGCTCTGTTATTTCAGATATGGTTTCAGATATGGTATTTATTTTCTTAGTACTTTCATTCATATCTGCAACTATCTCATTAACTTCATTAGTAGCTATTTTAGTTTTATGTGATTTTTCTATTAATGTATCTACCATGGATAAGCCCTTAGCTCCTAATTCCTTAGTGCTTATAGAAAGCCTGTCCATTTCATTAGAATTTGTACTAATTTTATCTAACTTACCTGATAGATCATTCATCTCAGAAACTCCATTTTGAGCATTTTGTGATTGATTTGTTGCACCTTCTGAAACTTCCTCTATAGCCTTTGCAACTTCTACTACTGATGCAGTCACCTCTTCTGACATACTTGCAAGGTTTGATGATGTCTCAAGTACAGTCTTAGATGACTTAGTAACATTATTCATAAGTTCTGCTATATTCTTAATCATTTCATTAAAAGAATACGCTAAATCCATAAATTCATCTTTGGTTAATGGAACTATAGATACAGTTAAATCTCCATTTGAAGCTTTTTTGAACACTTCCTTTAAATTTTTAATATTTTTTGCTATACCTTTGCTTAGTACCAAAGATAGAGCTATAGAGATTAAGAATATAACTAATACTATTATTAACATTGTTACTAATATTGAATTTGTATCCTTAGAAATTTCTTTTTCATCTAAAGTAGCTACAAGCTTCCACCCAGTAACATTGTTTGTTACATAAGCTCCAAACTTTTTAACATTATTATACTCATAAGTTACAAATCCACTATCAGATGATTTTGCTGTATCCCAAAATGATTGCTTAGAAGCTGCATCTGTACCTAATAAATCTTTATTAGGGTGTGCAATCATATATTTTCCATCAACATCAGAAACAAATATATAACCTGTGGTTCCGACCTTCTTAGAAGCTATTTTTTCTGTAAGCGTATCTATGGAAATATTCATTGCACAAACGCCTACTACATCTCCATTTCTCTCTACAGCCTTTGCTATTGATACAACATTTTTACCTGTTTGAGCATCTTTAAACGGTAGTGTTATTATTACCTGTCCCTTATGTTCTAAAGCTTGCTTATACCAAGGTCTTTCTGTTGGATTATATCCTTCAGGCATTTTATTATCAGGATATATTTGGAAACTTCCATCAGTTATTCCAAAATATACACTAAATATATTCTTATCGCTTTCTTTTATATTCTGTAGAAGTTGTGGAATGTATGATGCTGGCTCGCTCTTATCACCATTAATGATATTATAATTGTTTGATAACATCATAACCATGCTGCTAAACCCATTAAAGTAATCATCAATACCATCATTTACTTCTAAAAGTGTTTGTTGGCTTGTCACTTTCAATTTCTCATTAAGAATTGAATTTGCCTGCCAATAAGCACCATAACCTAAAATTATTAGTGGAATTACACATATCCCTACTAAACTAATAATCAGTCTAGTCCGTATACTATTAAATTTGAATTTTTTTGATTTCACTTTACTCCTCCTTATAGGTAATGAATATTATTTTCATCATTATTTTTTGTATTTTCTGCAATTTATTACATATAGTTATTATTATCGTCTTTTACTTGTACTTCTTTAGAAATAATAAATTATTTTATTAAATTTTTAGCAAAACAAAGTCAAAATATAGGTTATTATTCATTCAAAAATTAATTATATTAATCAGAAATTAAAAAACAGGTCTTTCAACCTGTTTTAATTGTAATTAATATTTTATTTTCTAACTTCCAGAACTTTCGTATTTGTTTATGCCTTTAAGCCATATTATATATGAAATACATAATCCGAGAATAGCTACTAAAAAAGTTAATATGACTCCTGAAAATAAACTTCCCTTTCCTAGAAAATAAGCACCTGGATAATAGCCAGTAAATGCAAATGGAATTATAAATGTCAGTATATTTCGTATTGTATTAGGATAAATGCCAATTGGATATCTAGTAAAATTACTTAGCTGATATGTCATAAATAAATACGACTGTGCAAATTTAAGCCAGAAAGCAATCGACGCCACTGCAATCTTTATTGCTGTATATATTAAGCTTCCACATATAACAGCAAATATAAATAATACTAGCCAGCTAAATGTAAAATTAATACCTAAATTATTAGAGGATATAACAACTAAAATTATTCCTATTATTAATTCACCAAATCCATCTGGTTGAAATCTTTCTGCCAAAACCTGAAACAATGGATTCAACGGTCTTATTAAATATCTATCAAAATTTCCATTTACTATTATATACCCACTCAGCATCCATAGATTATCTGTAAATATATGATCAATTCCTCTTGGTATTTGTGAAAATCCATATATAAATAATATTTCATAAAAACTCCACCCACTTAAATTCGGAATTGTATTAAAAATTAATTTAATAAATATTATATTTGCTCCCTGAACTAAAGTAAAACCTATTAAGCCTAAAATAAAATCAGCCCTATATTCAATTAATGATTTTATATATTGTTGTAGAAATTTATTATATAGAATTAAATATTTCTTCATTCTAATTATCCCCCTAAAATAGTAATCTTTTTAATTAGGGTATTCCACATAACTCTTGCTATTACTACTAATATTATCAGCCATGCCACTTGAACTGCTATTTCTTTAATTAATTCAACGCCTGTTAACTTACCCAAATAAATCATAGTAGGTGTATATATCATTGAACTAAACGGAAAGAAACTGAATATCCCTTGAACTGCTTTCGGGAAGAATACTAATGGAATTAAAGTCCCCGATAATAATTCTGATACAGCACCCATTATCTGAGACAAACCCCACATGTTAGTTATTTTAAACGAGAGTAATCCGAAAGCATATCTATAATATAAATTTATGAGCATCCCTAATACTGCACTTACAAAGTAAAACATAATATTAACTAAATTTATACTTCCAGTATATTTATAGTACAAAATCGTTATAACTATAAAAGAAACTACAAATATAACTATAAAATTATACATGATATTACCGAGTCCTTGAAATATCATTCTTTTTTCATAGCTAATTGGCCTAATTAAATTAATTGCAATTGAACCATCTTTAACTTCTCTATACATATCCTGAAGTATATCTGCTGATATAACTAAAGAGGTAATGAACGATATTAAAATATATATGATCATTTCATTTAAAGAAAATCCATTCATTATATTATTTTGAGAACTCCCATACACTGCCTTCCATAAATAATAAGTTACTGCAAGCATTACTGCTTGACCTAATATAAAAATAACTGCATCAGCCCTATATGATAATTTTCTCTGGAAAACATTTATTGCAAAGGGTAGATAAGTCTTTAATTTCCTGCTTTTACTCATTATCTACACCTCATTTCTATATATTTTTTTAACTATTTCCTCAATGCTTGTCTCATTCACCGAAAAATCTATAATGTTGCTTTTCTCCATTAACCTGGCTATAATCTCTGTAGTTGAAGTATTATTTTTATTAAAAGTCACTGTAAGTTTATTTTCATTAATATCAAGTTTTATGTTTTCTTCATCCAATTCCTTTATAAATTCAATCTCACCTAACTCAATTTTTTGTTTCATTTGTATTTCTATATTAGTCATATAACCATACTTTTCTTTTATTTCTTTCAGACCGCCATCATAAATAAGCCTTCCAGAATCAATAATTATTATACGATTACATAATTCTTCTATATCATTTAAATCATGTGTTGTTAGAATGACTGTTGTTTCATAATCTTCATTTATTTTTTTAATTGCTTTTCTAACTTTATCTTTAACAACTACATCCAATCCGATTGTCGGCTCGTCTAGATATATTACCTTTGGATTATGTATAAATGCAGCTGCAAGATCTGCTCTCATTCTTTGTCCTAATGATAAAGTTCTAACAGGACTCAACATAAAAGGTTCTAAGTCTAATACTTCATTAAGAAACTCCATTCTTTTTTTATACTCTTCTTCTTCAACCTCATAAATATCTTTTAAAAGTGAAAAGGTTTCCGACAAAGGCAGATCCCACCACAACTGAGTCTTTTGTCCAAAGACTACTCCTACATTTTTAGCATTATCCTGCCTATCTTTATACGGCACTTTTCCATTTACTAAAACCTTTCCACTAGTTGGAGTAAGGATACCTGTCATCATCTTAATAGTTGTAGATTTTCCTGCTCCATTTGCACCAATATATCCAACAATCTCTCCGTCATTAATTTTAAAACTTATATTATCAACTGCAACTTTATTGGTATATTCCTTTGAAAAAAAAGATTTTATTGCCCCTTTGAATCCAGGATATTTCTTATTCATCCTAAATTCTTTTTTTAGGTTTTCAACTTCTATCATGCTATTCACCTCTTTCTTTTTTGCTTATTTAAATTAATTTTAATGTAGTTAATACACATCGAAAGATATTTAACCCACTTATGGCAATTATATCAAATATACTTGATTTTATTTGTATATATTTAATATAATATGTATATATCTCATGTAAATATTTAAATTAATAATTAAATGAGGAGGATACATATTGGATAACTCTTTCAAATCAGATATGGATATTTTTAATAATGATATCTACTTTTTAATTGAGCTTAGAGCAAAACCACAGATATTAGAAATAGTTAAACATAAGCACTTAGCAGAAATTGCTGATGAAATACCAATACAGGATAAGAAAAATGATTTGGTCATTTGGAATGCTATGTATACTCGGGAAATAGTTGAAAATGGTATTTTAACTAGATATCTTCATCCTATATACAATAAATTTTATGATTTAATTCCAACGCTTAATACTTTGCAGGCTCTTCAAGAACTTGAAATACAAATGATAGATACATATATTAACTTACTCATAAACGATGTTGAGGTTAAAGATAACTTCGTAATTAATAGAATCTTAAAGCATCTTCATCTCAATATAGAAAGCCAGATTTCACTAAAAAAATTAGCTAGTGACTTAAATTTATCTGAAGGTTACATATCTGATTGTTTTAAAAAGCATATGGGAATGACTATTATGAAATATGCCAAGAAAATAAGAATAGATAGAGCAAAGGTGTTGCTTGTGACTACTACCAGTAGTATTTTAGAAATAGGTTTAACTCTAGGTTTTCATGATCAAAGTCATTTTCATAAGGTCTTTAAATCTTTTACCGGCGTTTCACCTTCTGAATATAGAAATAATAATTTTGGATAAAAAGCATAGTTTTTAATTTAGGAACAAAGTGGCTGCGCCACGTTTTATTAGTAATGAATAACGAATGATGAATAATTAATGATTAAGGTTGAAATTACTTCGTAATTTCTTAAACATTTTATTTTTGAAAAGCCAAAGGCTTTTCTTCCTTAATCATTCATCATTCATTGTTCATTTTTCACCACTCAAAAATATTAAAATCATTGATATCACTCAATTTCAACAATTAGAAATTCTATAATTTCCTAGACAACAAAAGAAGACCAAAAATTTGAATTCTCAAATTTTTAGTCTCTCTTATCAGTTGAATTCAATGTATATTGGGATCGATACCAATTAAGTCAAATTAAATTAAAATTAGAAATTATAACTTCCAAATATCTTCATTGTATTGAGCAATTGTACGATCTGAAGAGAAAAATCCTGCTTTGCTGATATTAATTAATACTTTTTTATTCCAAGCTTCTCTATCTTCATAATCTTTAAATACGATATCCTTAGTCTTAATATAGTCTTCTACATCAAGTAAAGTCATGAACCAGTCTTTATTAACTAATTCTTTATGAAGTCTTGTAAGGTTTTCTTCATCTCCAACTTCTAACATTTCATCACTTATAATAAAGTCAACTAGTTCTTTAATTGCTGGTTTCTTGTAGAATTCCTTAGAAACATAATCTGCCTTCTTGTAATGTTCAATAACTGTTTCAGAAGATTCACCAAATATATAGATATTTTCATCTCCAACTAATTCATGAATTTCAACGTTAGCCCCATCTTCAGTTCCTAAAGTTAACGCACCATTTAGCATGAACTTCATGTTACCAGTACCTGATGCTTCCTTAGATGCAAGAGAGATTTGTTCTGATACATCACAAGCAGGTATTAACTTAGAAGCCTTAGTTACATTATAGTTTTCAACCATAACAACTTTTAAATATTTATTAACTTCTGGATCGTTATTAATTATTTCTTGTAGACAAAGAATAGTATGAATTATATCTTGTGCAATTATATAAGCTGGTGCAGCTTTAGCTCCAAATATCATTGTTATAGGAGTAGTTGGCTTACTACCACTCTTTATATCTAAATACTTGCTAATGATATAAAGTACATTCATTTGTTGTCTCTTATACTCATGAAGTCTCTTAATTTGAATATCAAAGATAGAATTTTCATCAATTTCTACACCTTGAGTTTCTTTTAAGTATTTCTTTAATGCAACCTTGTTTTCTTTTTTGATTTCTCCAAGTTTATTAAGTACAGCTTTATCATTTATAAACTTTGCTAATTCTTCTAACTTGGTAGCATCCTTCTTATATCCCTCTCCGATAAGTTCTGAAATATAATCAGCTAATTTGTTATTACAGTGAATTAACCATCTTCTAAAAGTTATACCATTAGTCTTATTATTGAATTTTTCTGGATATATATCATAGAATGGTTTTAACTCTTCTTCTTTTAAGATATCAGTATGTAGCGCTGCAACTCCATTTACGCTGTATCCATAGTGAATATCCATATGAGCCATGTGAACTCTCTTATCTTTATCTATAATAGCTACTTTTTCATCTTTAAACTTAAGCTTAATTTGGTTGTCCAATTCTCTAATAATTGGTAACAAGTGCGGAACAACTTTTTGTAGGTAAGCTATTGGCCATTTTTCTAAAGCTTCTGCTAATATTGTATGGTTAGTGTAAGCACAAGTCTTTGATACTATTTCAATAGCCTCTGACATCGGTGTTCCCTTTTCTCCAAGTAGTCTTATTAATTCAGGAATAACCATAGATGGATGAGTATCATTAATTTGAACTACAACATGTTCGTGAAGTTTCTTAAGATTATATCCATTTTCTTCTGCTTCAAGTAAGATTAATTGAGCAGCATTGCTAACCATAAAGTATTGTTGATAAATTCTTAATAAATGCCCTGCTTCATCACTATCATCAGGATACAAGAATAATGTTAAATTCTTCTTAATATCTTCTTTATCAAAGTTAATTCCTTCTTTAACTAAAGTTTCATCTATTGTATCTATATCAAATAGACGAAGTTTATTTGAAGCTTCTTGATCATAACCAGTTACATCTATATCGTATAGTGTTGAAGTAGCTGTAAATCCTGCAAATGGAACTTCAAATTTGATGTCAGATTTATTTAACCAGCTTTCACTTGTTAACCATGGATTTTTAATTGTTTTTTGTTTACGATCTTCAAAAACTTGTTGAAATAATCCAAAGTGATAGTTTAGTCCAACACCATCTCCATTTAAGCCTAAAGTTGCAATTGAATCAATGAAACAAGCTGCTAATCTTCCAAGTCCACCATTTCCTAATGAAGGTTCTAATTCGATTTCTTCAATTTCAGTCAAATCCTTACCATTCTTAGCTAAAACATCTTTAACCTCTTCATAAAGGCCTAAGTTAATTAAGTTATTAGATAATAATTTACCAATTAGGAATTCTGCTGAAATATAATATAACTTTTTCTTCCCCTTATTAGCTCCTTTTTTCTTAATTGTACCCTTTGATAATTCTAATAATGCTAAATAGATTTCTTCATTACTCGCTTTGTTAATTACTTTGTTAAACCTTTTCTTTAAGATTTCACTTAAATTCTTTTCTAACATAATTATTCTTCCCACCTTAATTAAATTATTTATTTTTATACCCATGAGTAATATCTTCGATTTAGCCTTATTATATCAATTTGTGTATAATCCGATTGTATATTTATCATGTTTTTTGTATATTTATCATATGAATTTAGTTTCGGATATATGTAAATAATGGACTCTATAATAATTTGTATTTTTATTATTAATTTGCTATTATAATATATAACTTATAGAATGATATTGTATTATCATATTACTTACATGGATATGATTTAATAAGTAATTTAAACATTATTATGCACACTTTATCTTAAAAAACAAATGGAGGTAGTCATTATGGAAAATGGAAAATATATTGCTTATGTTGGAACCTATACTTATGGTGATAGTAAAGGTATATATAAACTTACGCTTAATGAAAATGATTGCACAATAGAAGATATAGAACTTGTTAGTGAGCTTGCACATCCTACTTACTTAACAATTAATAAAAATAATACTCATCTTTATTCAGTTGTAAAGAATAATGAAAATGGCGAAAAAGGAGGAGTTGCAGCCTTTGAAATAAATCCTGCTAATTATAGCCTAACTCCTCTGAATTGTAGCCTTAGAAGTGGCAAATCACCTTGCCATATAATTCTAGATAAAGCCAATGAATATGTATTTACTTCAAATTATCACAAAGCAGAACTTATTTCCTATAAGATTGCTTCTGACGGCAGCATTGAAAAAGATTTAGACACAGCAGTTCATGTTGGCTCTGGTCCTAATAAACTTAGACAAGATAGCGCTCATATTCATTTTGCTGATTTTACCCCTGATGGAGAGTATATATATACTATTGATTTAGGATTGGACAAGCTATCTTTATATAGTTTAAAGGAAGGATATCTACAAGAGGACTCTGACAGAAGTATAAATTTAAAACCTAGTTCTGGTCCAAGACACATGGATTTTCATCCAAATGGTAACTTTTCATATTTACTTACTGAATTAAGTTCAGAGGTTGCAGTGTTAAAATATGATAAAGTTAATAAAACTTTTGAAGAAATTCAATATATATCTATGCTTCCTGATGATTGCTCCGTTGAAAGTACTGGTGGTGCAATTCATCTTTCTTCTGATGGCAGCTATTTATACACTTCAAACCGCGGACACGACAGCATAACTGCATTTAAAGTAGACTCAGTCTCAGGAAAATTGACTTTTGTATCAAATACTAAGCTGCAAGGTAAAAGTCCGCGTGATTTTTCCCTATCACCTTCTGGTAAATTCTTAATTGCAGCAAATCAAACTACAAACAATGTTGAATTGTATTCAATTGATAAATCAACTGGAGAATTAACGTACTTAAACATTTCTGAATATATACCAAACCCTGTTTGCATTAAGTTTCTAAATTAATACAAAAGCCAGGCATTTCTAAATTACTTAGAATGCCTAGCATAATTAATTACTCATTAAAATAGATATTCTTTCCTTATTAGTTACAAAAACGTTCTTTAATGTTATTATTTTATTAGAAAAATCAGTATTTTAGTTTAAATAATTAAACATATAGTCAATAATATAAATGAAGGAGGTTTTACCATGTTAGTTGATCCAATCAAAATTTATACCTATAAAGATTATTTAACTTATAATGAAAATGAACGGATAGAAATTATAGATGGCGAAATAATTAATATGAGTCCAGCTCTAGGCAGAATACATCAAAAAATAATAACTGAAATTTTAGGTGAATTAAGAAATTATATTAAATCTAATAATAGTTCATGTGAAGTTTACCCTGCACCATTTGATGTAATATTAAAAAATGATGATGAAGAAGTACTTAATAGTAAAAATATAGTTCAACCAGATATATCTCTTATATGCGATAAAAATAAATTGACTGATAAGGGCTGTACTGGTTCTCCTGATATGATTGTTGAGGTAGTATCACCTTTCAACCCGAGGAATGATTATATAAAGAAATTGAACTTATATGAGCAATTTAAAGTAAAAGAGTATTGGATAGTAAACCCAATGAGAAAAACTATATTGGTTTATATATTAACTGATATTGGATATGATGCTCCCATGTCTTATACATTCCAAGATAGCATTAAAGTAAACATTTATGGGAACCTTGAAATAGATTTTAATTCTTTTAATTTGTGATTATACTCTAAATAGCCCCTACAATAATTGTTTTATTGAGAGGCTATATTTTTTATCTATAATCTTTTTTTGTAGTAAATTTGTTTTAGTATTCTTTTATAATATTGGTACACAAATTTCACACTGATGTTTATTTATCATCTGTATTGCATATCGTTCAAGAATAGGCCTTCTATCATCAAATTCATAATTTCTTCTTGATAACTCCGGAAATATCTCCATCAATGCTTTTTGCATAGCATCTGCTGTATGACTTATTTTAAATACACAATACTTTCCACCCATAACTTTTCCAAAATTAATATACTCATTATCAACCCTAAATTCCTCTGAAACAACTAAACATGCATCATAACGACAATCCTTATGTTCTGTAAATTTAGGGTTATCTTGGGCTATTCCTAATATAATTGAACTTTCATTAAATAAGTCTCTTTCCCTAGCCCAGCTTTTTAATTGTTCCATTACTTGCACATTCTCTGGACCGTAAGGACCTATCTTTCGCATATAAGCAATTTTATATGATGGTATCATTTCAATATTAATATACATAACTTACCTTCTTTTTAATAGAGTACATCGATGCCTAAATTCATCATATAATGCTTTAAAATGTATTTCAACTTATATTTTAAAATTTCCAAATTATCATTTTTATTCTATTTAAGAATATTCCATACTAATAAGATCAACTATTTAAATCAATAGAATAAAGTACATGCTTCTTCAAAGGGCTGCCCTCAATAATATTCGGATGTTCAAATTCCATGGCTTTTGCCATACCAATCTTCTTCATTACATTTTCTGATTGAATATTTATTTTCGAAGTGAAGCTATATATTTTATTGAATTTTAGTGTTTCTAATCCATATTTTAAACATGCCTTTGCCCCTTCTGTTGCAAATCCGTTAGCCCATGCTTCATATTTAAGCCTCCAGCCTATTTCAATACAAGGAGTAAATTGAGAGTTGAAGTTTGCTAAGTGGAATCCAATAAAGCCAATAAAATCATTATTATGTCTCGTTTCAACCGCATAAAGGCCATAGCCGTAATTTCTGAATTCATCTTGAATTATGTTGTAAAATCTATCTGTTTCCTCTTCAGTAAGTGTTTTAGCAAAATATTTCATTACTCTGGTATCCTTATTCATTATCCGAAATTCATATAGGTCTTGTTTATTCCAATCCCGAAATATTAACCGTTGTGTTTCAAAATAAACCATGTTTTACCTCCAAGAATTTTCTCATAATTCCATTCATTTTATTTAAATTTTAATTTTGCAATAAAATAGAACCCCGGGAACCTAAAAATAATATTTCTATTTTTCTGTTTTGGATATTCTTTTCAATATTTAGATTCAATTAGAACCTATCTAATTGAATCTAAATATATACTCATTCTCTCTTTATATGACTGTACATATTTATCAGATTCAACAAATTTCAAAAAATCTTCCTTAGTCAACCACAAATATGATATAGTCTCTCCTTCTTGAAGTGTAATAGACTCTTTATCGCAATCAGTTTCACACAAATAACCATAAAATATAGTCTCTTTGCTCATGCATTTATATATCTGCTTTAATTCTTTTGCTTCAACACCTGTTTCTTCTTTAAGTTCTCTAATTGCTGCAGCATACGGTTCTTCACCTTTTATTGCACTACCACCAGCACTTGCTTCATATAGTCCAGGAAAATTAGGCTTTTTCCAATCCCGTTGCATAAGCAGATACATTCCATCTTTATGTTTAACTATTATTTCACTTACCAAATGAAATAATCCTTTAGGAATTGCTTCTCCTCGAATCAAATCACACCCAGCAAGTGTGCCATCTTGTTTATATGCATCCCATATTTCCATTATCTAATCACCTCTCTAAACTTACAATCTAAATAACTATATTTTTAATTTCTATACCTTTTAAAAAATCAACTTCATTTTATTCAATGATTATTTCCATAAATCCAACTTTAAATGGTAAGAATTCGAATTCTTTAGTACCTTTATGTACAAAACCATTTTTTTGATACCACTGTTTTAGAATAGTATTTTCTTCAATGATACCAATACTAATAATTTTTCCATTTAACTCTTTAACTATTTTTTTAGCGAATTCTAATAATTTTTTTCCATAACCAAAATGTCTATACTCCTGCAAAACTGTAATTTTTTCTAACTCATAGTGTTCATAACTCTTCTTTTCTAATTGCATAAAACCAACAATTTTATCATCAACATTTATTGAATACATTAAATTGCCTTTGTTTTTATCAGCAATTAACCTATCGACTTTGATAAAAGCACCATTTGTGGGGCAATTTTCAATAGTCAACCTAAAATCTTTTGCTATTGTTCCAAAGCCTTGCCTTATAACTTCTGCACATTCTTCTAATTCATTTAACCCGAATTATTCATGAACTCAAATTCTATGGTTATTATTGTAAAAAGTCACATAGGATTTGAGTTTATTGAATTTTTGTATTAAAAATTTATCTGTTTTACATAAATTTATTGAGCAATTCCC
>JAJXWH010000002.1:0-71873 GCA_021781745.1 Bacillota bacterium
ATAATACTTATATTAATGATTTGTTCATTATTTGTCCATATTTAAATCTGCTTCGTAGATTGTGTGTTTCTGCTACTCTCAAAAGTTATCCACAGATTTGACTTTATTATAAATTCCTATAGAGAAATAAAACCTTTGAAAATTCAAAGGATACGTATACCTATTTTTAATTGAATAAATTTTATATTTATAAATGTATATGAGATTAAGGTTTTTATTTCATCAATAACCACTGTAATTATAATGAAATATATGAATTACTTAGAAAATAATCATACTTAATACAAATAGCTGTCCGTAAGTCAGATACTACTCCTAATGGGGATGATACTAAATTATCGGCTCCAACTCTTGAACGTTGGTATTACAATTACAAAAATAATGGTTTTGAAGCTCTCATGCCTGTAAGGCGATGCGATACTGGCCGATCAAGAAAATTAGATTCTGACATTACAGAGCAAATTAAATATTTAAAGTAGGAATATCCAAGAATACCTGCAACACTTATTTATCAGAAGCTTATTAATAATGGAACTATAGTTAAATGTGATATTTCACTTTCAACAATTAACAGGTATGTTAATCAGCTTAAGCTTGAACATAAATATTCTAATAACAAAGATATGAGAAGATATGAACGTGCTCATATAAATGAAGTTTGGTGTGGTAACAGCAGTGTAGGTCCATATTTAAAAGTAGAAAGTAAAAAGAAACGTGTATACATAATCGCTCTTATTAATGATGCCTCAAGATACATAATAGGAATAGATGTATTTTTTAATGATAATTTCGTAAATCTTATGTCAGTTATGAAATCTGCCGTTACAAGGTTTGGAAAACCTAAAATTTTAAACTTTGATAATGGTGCTTCATATAAAAATAAACAAATAGAATTACTAGCAGCTAGAATTGGTACAACCATTAGTTATTGTGCACCATACACGCCCCAATCAAAGGCCAAGATAGAAAGATGGTTTCGTACATTAAAAGACCAATGGATGTCCCAGTTAAATATGAAAGATTTTAATAATTTAGATGAACTTAGGACTAGCCTTATTTCATATGTTGGCAGTTACAATCAACGTATACATTCTTCACTAAATGGTTTATCCCCACAAGATAGATTTTTTAGTGAATCTCATATGATTAAACGACTAAGTGATGAACAAATTGAAACTTCTTTTTTACTTGAATATGAAAGACGTGTGTCTGCCGATAACGTAGTTATGATAGATGAAATAGCCTATGAAGTTGACTACAAGTATTCAAAACAAAAAATAACATTAAGGTATGCACCTGATTTAAGTAAAATTTACGTAGTAGATAAAAATACTGATGAACTTACCGAAATAAAGCTCTTAAATAAACATGATAATTCAGCTATAAAAAGAAAGAAAATTAAGCTTACTGGAGGAGAAGATTAATGGATTATACAAGCAGATACGGTATTGGTTTTAACCCATTTATAAAAGATTCTAAGGAAATTGTTGTTGAAACTTCTGATTACAAAGAAGTTCTATGTAGGCTTAATTATTTACTTAATAACAAAGGGTTCGGTATCCTGACCGGAGGTCCTGGACGAGGTAAAACTACTATAATAAGAAATTGGTGTAATGGGCTCAACACATCACTTTATAAGGTTATTTATAGCTCTCTTTCTAGTCTTACTGTTGCATAATTTTATAAAAATCTAGCAGCACAGCTTGGTCTTGAGCCAATGTGTAGAAAAATTGATAATTTTAAAATTATTCAAAATGAGATAAATAGATGTTCTGTTGAGAAACGTATAACACCGGTAATAATTATTGATGAAGCTAATTATATAAGCAATGGTATTTTAAATGACTTAAAAATGTTTTTTAATTTTAATATGGACTCAAGAGACCGTGCAATAGTTTTTCTTGTTGGATTACCACAGCTAAATAACACTATGCGACTTGTAGCAAACGAGCCCTTAAGGCAACGTATAACAACGAACTATAATTTAGATAATCTAACCAAATCTGAGACAAGAGAATATGTACTAGCAAAACTTAATGGTGCTAAATGCAATAATGATATTTTTGATGAAACAGCACTTGAAGCAATTGCTAACGCATCGAACGGAGTTCCTAGGATTATTAATAAAATTTGTGCTTCTAGTCTTATGATAGGTAATTCAAAAAATTTAAACATAATAAATAGTGACATAATAATGCTTGCTGTTAATGAAACTGAACTTGGATAAAACTAAAATCTACGGATATCTAAAATGATATTTGTAGATTTTTTACATAACTATTTAAATCTGTCTCATCATAAACTGTGAAGATATACCATTAATCATATTGAATATTATGAAATATTTGACCATTTCTACCATCAAATAAAGTTGAAGAATAACCATCAGATAATTTGCTATTCAATAGTTAGGCAGACTCAACTACTTATAAGGTATCGAATATTTAATATTTATAATGGGTATTTTAATAAAAAGATGAAATATATTAGGAGTATATTATATGAAAAAAGATGAGAAAAAAACAATTTACTTACATATTGGAAGCAATAAAACAGGTAGCAGTGCATTGCAAGCATTTTTTTATGAAAATTCAATAATTTTAGAAAAGAAAGGTATTTATTATCCGCCTCAGTCAGGATATTGGAATAAAGAATTCAAAATTAGTTCTGGTAATGCTGTATATTTACTTGATGACTGTGATCAATATCCACTTGGAGAGAAAGGTATAAATAAAATTAATAGTATATTTTCGTTAACTGAAAAATATTCTAAAATTTTGCTATCGTCAGAATGGTTGTGGTCAATTAATGATAAGACTACTTTTTTTAATAACTTTAAAAAAGAAAATATAGAAATAGTAGTAATTGTTTATTTAAGACGTCAAGATGAGTACTTAGAGTCTGCAATTAATCAAAAAGTTAAGGTGACTAAATATAATAAAACAGTCACTTATCCAGAGTGTCTTAATCAAAGTAAACAATCAGGTGCTCCACTAGAAGAATTAGACTATTATAAAGAGCTAGAAAAAATTAAGTTAGCAATAGGAGTTTCTAATATTATTGTACGGCCATATGAAAAATTACAATTTAAAAATAATAATATATTTTCTGATTTTCTAAGCATATTTAATTTAGAATTAACAGATGATTTTATTTTACCACCCCCAATAGTTAATCCACGATTAAATCGAGATTTTATGGAAATAAAAAGAATCTGCAATAGCTTGCCTATTGATAATAATACTTTAGTTAATGTATTTCATGAGCCTTTAATGAAACTTTCAACAAATACAGAAAGTTCATTAAATGAATTTGAATATTCACTGTTTTCATATGAAGAAAAATTAGATATTATAAATAAATATGACGACTCAAATCAAAAGATAGCAAGAGAATATTTAGGTCGAATGAATGGAAAGTTATTTATAGATCCATTGCCTAAAAATAATGAAAATAGTAAACCATATTCTGGACCATCAATGGAAAATGTTGTAATGGCCTTCGGATACTTATTATGTAAGCAAATTGGAGAGATAGATGAATTAAAAAAGGATAAGAATGAACATGCTTTAAAAATATCTGAATGTATAAAAAACGTCGAAAAACTTTCATCTAAGATTGATTTGTTAGATGAAGAAAATAAAAGATTATTAGAGAAACATAGTATATTAGAAGATAAATTTGATGAGATAGTATCAGAGTATTATAGATTACTAAATTCAAAATCATGGCAAATTACCAAGCCATTGCGAATAGTTAGAAACTTTTTTAAGCAGTAAGCTAAACTATTTTCTAGTGTTAATTGCTTTTATAGAAGGGAATCATAAATTGCGATATGCATAAAATTATGGATAATAAAGAAAGTAATTAAATTATGAAGTGGAAATGGAAACTACTTCAACATTGACGTGATAGAAAACAATATTATATTTTCATTAAAAATACTTCATAATATTTTTTGTATCTGACAAAAGGGGGGAGTTTGTAGAAAAAGAAAAATATTTGGATGGATTAAGAGGATTGTAAGCGTAAAAAAATTAACGGATAGATAAATTCAAACCTTTATTGTTAAAATCAGTATAGATTTTAACAATGGAGGTTTATTAGTGTGAAAGATTGTTTTTGGCTATTTATAACACAACAAAAAGCCCTAAAGAGGGCAAATTTTTTAAATATTCGATTTGTACAGGATCAACTGTAATCCCAAAGCTATGGCGAAAGATTGCTTTGTTGCCATAACACCTGCATATTTACAATTATCTAACCATAGCTTTAGATTTGTAAATACCGGGAGCAACATTTTTTAACATTATAAAAGGTACAATCATAATATAATAAATTTACAAAAAATACAAGTATTTTAAAAATAAACTGGCTAAACCGGCATTCTTTCATTACTATTTGTGCCGGCGATAGCCGGAATGGGGGTTTATATGAATAATAATGAAAATATTAATTGGAGAGAAATTGTTGCTGCCTTTTCTTCTTACGAAGGAACGTTGGGAAATTTCTGCAATGCAAATCGCATTACTAAAAGTCAATTTTATTACTATAAAAAGAAATTTAAGAGTGAGGATAATAATTTACAGTTTCATGCAATTTCCATGAGAGAAGAAAGAGTAAGAACTGAAATCACTGTAGTTCCGGCTGATAGACACAATATAATAATAGAAATAGGAGCAGCTAAAATATATGTACCGGCTAATGAAATAGCTGTTTTAAGTAATTTACTTAAGGATCTGATTACAAATGTTCAGTCTTAATAAAGTTAATACAGTTTATCTTGCTTACACCGAAGTTTTAATTATACTGAAATTCATATGAATCTTTGGTATTTTTAGCTTATTTATTTAAAATTTCGGTATAGTTTTCTGCAATTTGAGCATTATCTTATATAACATTGCTGTATATTCAAAATCTTGCAGACAATAGTTAAGAATGCTGGTGTTGATGAATCTAATGGAAGAATTAACGGAACACGTATGATACGCCACAATGCAACTTCTCGTATGGTACGTAAAGGTGTAGCACTTTCGGCAATATCAGGAGTTCTCGGTCATAGAGATCCTAATAGTACTATGACTTACATTTCTACAGATAGAGAAGGCTTATCTAAATGTACACTTCAACTTCCAGGAGGTAACCATGGGTAATAATAAGACTATTGATGTTTTGGTAAAACAATTCTTAGATTATAAACGAAACATTGGTTATCAATACCTAACTTCAGAGCGGTATCTGAATGAATTTACAAAATACATGAAAGAGAAGACTCCAGAAGCAGTGTTACCTGATAAAGATATTATTCTTGGATATCTAGACACTAAAAAAACAAGTACCAGGCTTATTATACGGAACAACAGCTGTTCTAAGGGAATTCAGCAGATATTTGATTAACCAAGGTTATAAAGAAATTTATGTAATTCCACCTAAAAGAACTCCAAAACTGCGCCCTGAACAGCCATATTTCTTTACTCAAGAGGAAATAGAACAGTTCTTTCAAGAGTGTGATCTTACAAAAGCCAACTCATCTTTTAAGGGGCGTCATCTTGTGCTTCCATCGCTGTTTAGATTATTTTTGTTTCTAGTCTTATTTATATAGTACCTCCAAAAAAACTAGTCTAGTCACTTTAAAACTTACTGTTTCTTTAAAGCTTGAATTAATTATCTCAAAAATGAAAAGTCAATGCGAGGTACTTATGATCTACCGTTTACCTTACTAGAAAAGAAAATCCATACTACAATGCAATAATGGAATCTTTTTATAAAATCATAAAGAAAAAGCTTATTCAGAACACCCATTACAAGTCATCTGAACAAGCTTAAAAAGAAATCTTTAAATACATTGAAATTTATTATAATACTAAAAGAATGCATTCCTCATTAGATATCTCTCTCCATCTCAATTCGAAGAATTAAATTCATAAAGTTCGTTTAACTTTTTGTCTACAAAACCTTGACTAATTTTTTCATCTGTATACTTCACAGGGTGTAGTTCAAACTCATTAATGGATACTTTTTTATTAATTTGACCATAATCTTATCCTATCTTATTTATATTGTTCTTTTTATTGCAAATGCTGCTTTAAACTTTCAACTGAGAGTCTAATACCCTCTCTTATTCCAATTTTAGGATGCCAGTCTGTACATTCTTTTATCCGAGATATATCTAGTACATTTCTATTTACATCACAATCTCTTTCTTTTTCATATAATACATTTACAGTCTCAATATCCAAATATTCTTTTATAAATGTCAATACTTGATTGATGCTATAACCTTTCCCAGTACCTACATTAAAAATCTTCTCTTCACCATGATATTCATCTAACGCTATGAATGCATCTACTAAATCATCAATATAAATATAATCTCTTATATTGTTCCCATCACCCCAAATAGTTATATCTTCGCCAGAGATAACTTTATTAATTAAAATTGGAATTAATCCTTGCATTTTATTTTGCTTAATTTCACTACTATACGGATTTGCAGCTCTAATAATCTTATAATTAAGTTTATGATATATATTGTATAAATGTAAATAATGTTCCACCATAAGTTTATGCACTGCATACTTACAAATAGGCAATTTATTTGCATTTTCACTTATGACTTCATTGTTCATGTTTCCATAAACTGTTCCACCAGAAGACATAAACAATATATTTGGTATTCCCATACTAACCATACTATCTAGTAAATTAATAGTTGGAAATATATTTTCTTGTATTTCTTTATTTATATTCTCAATCCCATCCGTTGGAAGAACAGTGCTTATCAAATGAACAACTGTATCAACATCTTGTAAATATGGTTTGAAATCTGTTGTATTAACAAAATCTAATTTTTCAAAACTTATATTAGGATTAAACTTAAATTCATCACTCAGATTTAAATCTGCAACTACAATCTTATTTTTTTCACTCAATTTCCTTACGATATTTCTGCCAATAAATCCACTACCCCCGAGAACTAAATATTTTTTCATAGCATTCTCCTAAACTACAATTAAATTTATTTACTTAATACTAATTGCTCTATAATTTCTTTTGTCCTATTTCTAAAACATTCCATAGTAAAGTTCTTTTCGTAAATTTTTCTGCTTTCTTTCCTTATATTATCAAGCTTATCATTATTCTCTATAATATAAGCAATTTTTTCTGCAAGTTTATTTGGATTTTCATTTTCAAAGATAAACCCATTTTCACTATCCGTTATATAGCTTGCTGTGCCAGTATGATCAGAACAAATACAAATCTTTGACATCATCATGGCTTCTGTCATAACCACCGGCATTGGATCATCTCTTGATGGCGAAACTACACATGTAACTTTTTTATAAATCTTAAACAGTTCATCTCTTGTAACTGTTTCAAAAATCTTCACGTCTTGGTTAATCTCAGCAAGCATTTTTACTTCATCATAAATTTCCTGTTCCAAAACATTACCAATAAATATATATTCTGCTTTACCTTTGTATTTTTGTTCTGACATCTTTATAGCCTTTACAAATATGTCTTGACCTTTCCTCTTTTCATAAGTACCAGCTAATAAAAATGTTATCTTATCATTATTTATTGATTCTAAAATCGAATTCGCTGTGTCAGCTACACCATAATTCAAAATGCTTGCTTCACATTTTAATCCAAGTTTTTTAAAATGATGTAATGCGTATGCTCCACCACAGAATACTTTTATATTCGCTCCCAATTTACTTGGTATGTTACTTCTTAAACTATTGATTGCATAACTACCTTCATGGATCCACCATAATACTGGTGGCAATGAGTTTTCCAGAAGTTCGATTGCTTTAGAACACGCCAATGTATTTGCCACTACTAAATCAAAATTTCTCGCAAAATGCTCAAACATCCAATGACTATTTAAATATGATTCATCAATAATAACAGTAACGCCCATATCTAAATACTCCTGCTTTAATGGTCCATCCACTGGACAAAGTACTACGGGAAAATCACCATTATCTAATGCTACTTTAACCATTTCTTTTAAAACAACTGGGGCACCTGTTCTTGTTAATTCATGACTTATAAATAAAATATCTCTACTATTCTCATCAGTTGGCACTATTATATCTTCTGGAAAATACATACGATATTTATAACCAAAATCGCCATAAAACATAGTCTTCATAGAATCAGTAAAGTACATATCTCTTCCTAAATACTTGCTCCATCTTTTCATGCAGTAAATATCTGCCTTATCAGCTTTTTTCTTTTCTGACCAAGAGTGGTTCCCAATATGATTCAAAATAGCATATGGAGTATAAACGCATCTATAATTTTTCTCTAATAACTTTAAACTTAAATCTAAGTCTGAATGTCCATTTGGCGTATTTATTGCATCAAAGCCACCAATTTCAAAAAATACATCTTTTTTCATCACTGTTACAGCACCACATAAAATACTTACATCACGCAATAGCAAATGATTAAAAGGATTATAAACAGGATTTAGATAATTTCTACCATTAAATGAGGTTCCTATCATTCCTGGTGTTCCAGTAATAAGTCCTGCATATTGAATTGTATTATCTTCATGGAGTAATAATGGAGATACTCCCCCAACATGAGGATATTCTAATATTTCTACTTGTCTTTCTATCCAATCTCTGGTAAATGGTATAACATCATCATTATAAAAAATTACTACACTTCCTGTTGCTAATTTCGCACCTTCATTACATTTATCAGAAAAGTTGTATATCCTATTATAGTGGCAAACTTTTAAACAATCTAAATAAGGATATTCAGCTTCAATTTCTTCTGCCACTTTAGAATTAGTTACAGGAATAATCTCAATATTAGCATAACTAGTTTTAGTTATTAACCCTTGTATGCTTAACTTTAAATTTTCAACTGAATCTGTTGGTATAATAATACTCACCTTTGGATAAGAGTCTAACTTTATTCTTCCATAATTAGCTCTATCCCCCTTTTCCATCACCACATCAAAATCTTGACGTTTATACCAATCATGTAATGAACCCATATTAGTGATTCTTGCATAATCTTTACCACCAGCTGCACCAGATGTTGGCAATGTTCTCCAATAATACAACACTCTCTCTATATGTATAACTTTATTAGCAATATCATCAATTCTTAATGCCAAATCATAGTCTTGCGAAAAATCAAATTCACTCCTAAATCCTCCAACCTTTCTAATTAGTTCTGTTTTGTATATGGTTAAATGTCCGGTATACATATAATTTATAAGTAAACTTGGCGACCAATCTGGTTTAAAAAAGAAGTCACTTCTATTATAATTATTACTTGCATCTATTTTACATTCATCTGTATATATAAACTCAACATCTTGATTTTCATTAATTGTCTTTGCTACCCAGAAAAATGCATCAGGAGTAATTTCATCATCTTGATCTATTAGGGCAGTATATTCTCCTTGACACATTTCAAGTGAAATATTTGAAGCTGAAGAAATCCCCCCGTTTATTTCTGATTTTACAATTCTAATTCTAGGATCACTTTCTGACATCGCCTTTAATAAAGAGAAACCTCTTCCATCTTTTGATCCATCATCAACAGCACAAAGTTCCCAATTATCATAATATTGTTCTTGTAACGATTCAATGGCTTTAGTAAGCCATTTTATTGGTGGTTGGTATATTGGCATAATTACTGAAATTAATGGTTTTTTCTCAAACCCACTAATAATTTTTAAAATTTCTTCTTTCGTATATTCTTTTTGTTGTTTTAGAAATATATCATTTCCAATATCATCATAATTGATAACGTCTATAGATTGTATATCTTGATTATTATCATACACATTCATTAACAGAGGTCTTTTGTTTAATTTATTAGAAACAGCGGTTTTTAATCCTCTAAGTCCAAATTGCTTATACACAGCATAAATAGTTTTTAATAAAAATTTCTTATTAGAGTTTTTGTAAATCGCTATAGCTTTTTTAATTTTATTCATTCCATTATTTCCCCTTTATTTTGTTACAGATAAATCGTATTGGCTTCGTTCCTCTCCAAAATATTGACTGAACAACTTCCTGATATTGTTTTTCTTTATCTGAGATATAATTTTTTAAATTTTGAATTTCCTTAGCTTGGCTATCCATTATTTCCTGTGCCTTTTTTCTATCTTCTTTTATTATCTCTATATTTTCATTTAAACAAAATAATTCTCGTGCTTGGTTATCCATTATTTCCTGTGCCTTTTTTCTATCTTCTTTTATTATCTTCATATTTTCTTCTAAACAGAGTAATTCTCGTGCTTGATTATCCATTATTTCTTGTGCCTTTTTTCTATCTTCTTTTATTATCTTCATATTTTCTTCTAAACAGAGTAATTCTCGTGCTTGATTATCCATTATTTCTTGTGCCTTTTTTCTATCTTCTTTTATTAATGTAATCTCTTCTCTATGATTTTCATTTAACTTTTCAAAGGCTAATTCATAATCACCAATTACCTCTTCAATATTAGATGTTTTACGAAAATATAAACATTGTGGCGAAATATAAAATGGTCTTCTATTGTAATCATTAAAGAAACCATTTTTCAAAAATCTCTTTACCCAATATTGAGCTGGTTGAACATTAAAATGAGTTTCTTCAGCCTCATCATCTGGAGATGATGAGAAAATAATATTATCTGAAAGCTTACAAATATTCCTTATAGCAATATCACCATCTTCTGGATATAAATGTTCTATCATTTCAATAGTAGCTATTAAATCATATTTTTGTGGAAATTCTTTTGGTATCTCTTCTGTTGCAGAACATACTTTACAATAAGGTTTAATATCTTCTCTCACTTTGCTTATTGCATATTCTGATACATCCATACCATATGCTTCTACTCCTCTATCTCTCAATGCAGCAACCAAATAACCGAATGCACATCCTACATCTAGAAATGTTTTCGGCTTAAATTGTTGTACTATCTGATCTGCAATATTTTCAAATCCTTTTCTCCAAAATTGATCACCATACGGAAGGTCTCCTAAATGACTTTCATAATAATTACTGTCATATAAATTTCCATAAGTATCATAATATGATCCATTATGCTCTGAATTATTTGTTTTATTATCCATACCTTACTCCTCCCTATAACTTGTAAGCATCACAAACCTTCTTTGTATCTCCTATCATTTTAACTTTCCCTCCGTCTAACCATATAACACGATTACACATTTCTCTTATTTGACTTAAGCTATGCGATACAAATAAAACTGTTGTTCCCCCACTCATTAGCTCTAACATTCTAGCCTTACTTTTTTGTTGGAAATTTTCATCGCCTACTGCTAAAATTTCATCAACAATTAGTATCTCTGGATTTACTACAGTTGCAATAGAAAAGGCTAACCTCATAAGCATTCCTGATGAATAATTTCTAATTGGAACATCAATGAATTTTCCAAGTTCAGAAAATTCTACTATTTCATCATATTTTTCTAGTAAAAATTTTTTAGAATACCCTAATATCGCTCCGTTTAGAAAAATATTCTCCCTACCTGTTAAATCACTGTCAAATCCTGATCCCAATTCTAACATCGGTACAATATTTCCACTTACTGTAACTCTGCCCTTGGTTGGTTTTAATATTCCAGATATAATTTTCAACATTGTACTTTTTCCTGCTCCATTACGTCCTATTAGTCCGATTACTTCACCTTTCTTAACTTCAAAACTAACATCACTTATGGCATTGAATTCTTCATATTTTAAATTCCCTTTTACAAAAGTCATAATATATTCTTTTATGCTTTTTATTTTATCGTATGTCATTTTATACGTCATAGAAACATTTTCAATTTTTATCATTTTACTACCTCATTATATATTTAAAACAAATTTGTCTTGGGTTTTCTTAAATATTATTGCTCCAATTACAAGTATTCCAAACGAGAAAACTATACAATATAAATATGCTATTGGCTCAGGTGATACACCATTTAAAATACACGTCCTTATAAATCGAATAAAATGATATAAAGGATTTAACTTTAAAACAAAACTGAACTTATCTGGAATAATATTTTCGGGATAAAATACAGGTGTTGCATACATCCATAGCAAACTCAAGACACTCCATAAAAATTGAGTATCTCTAAAGAAAACCATAGCGGAAGATAAAATAAAAGCCATACCTATACAAAATACTATTACACATATTAATCCAAATGGTACAAGGAACATTGAATGAGTTATATGTACATTTGTAAGAAGCATTACAATAATTAAAGGTATTAAAGATAAACACAAATTAATTACTGAAGATAACACTTTTGATACAGGATATATATATTTAGGCATATATACCTTAGTTATTAGTGATGCATTGCCCACTATGGACATCAAGCCCATTCCACAAGCTTCTGTAAAAAAATTAAATACAACTATACCTGATAATAAATATACAGGAAAATTAGCTATATCCGATTTAAAAATCGTTGAAAACACTATATACTGTACAAGCATTGTAAGAAGCGGATTTAAGAAGCTCCACAATATACCTAATATTGAACGTTTATATTTAGTTTTAAAATCTCTTTCTATTAATTGACTTAACAAGAAATTGTATTTAATAAAAGCTGATATTACTCTAAGGCCTAGACTTTGTTCGCCTTTTCTTTGCTTAATTTGTAAATTCCACAAAAACAATAATAGTAGCGCCAATACAGTTGTAAATATACGCCAATAATATTCTCCAAAAAGTAATACTTTATCACATTCTACAGCAAATGTTAAAGTATTCTCACTTAATTGTCCATTTATATATAGTGGTGAATTTGCATCACTTTTTGCACTCCACAATGTAACTGCATTATCTTTATTTTTTGTATCAGATGTAATAACTAAAGATAATTTCTTATTCATGACTCCTTTGATTCTATCTTTCGGAGTAATTGAAAAATTACTACCATCTTTTAAACTAGAAACATCGACTGTTTGATTAAAAAGAACTTCTCCGTTGTCTTTATCTATCAATTTAATAAATAAATTACCTGTATTGCTTCTTCCATATGTAGCTACTTTAACACTAATTTGCTCAATAATATCGGCTTTTACAGAAAAGTCTTGTTCTACTATAGTATCATTAGTTATCTCTCCAATAGGCGTTTGTGCCATATTATATGATAAGCTATCATCACTTCTACCAATATGAAGTTGTTCTCCTCCTATGAAATAAAACGATATACCTAATACTAAATAAACTATAATTAATAAAAAACTTATTTTTTTTATATTTATTTCTTTATTCATTTTCTTATCCTCTTACTTCAATTCTATTAAATATCTATTCAAAGCATCTTGCCAACTAGGCAATAGCTTAAATCCGTTATCGATAAGACTTTTTTTAGAAAGCTTAGAATTAAAAGGTCTAACGGCCTTTGTTGGATACTCACTTGTAGGAATAGCATTTATTTTACAATTTAAATTTGCCTTTTTCATAATTTCGCTTGCAAACTCTGCCCATGAGCAAAATTCCTCATTTGTTGCATGATACACTCCATATTTTTCAGACACAGCCATATCACATAAGAGCGGTGCCAAATCAGCAGTATATGTAGGGCTTCCTATTTGGTCACATACAACATTTAGACTTTCCTTCTCTTCTCCTAATCTAAGCATTGTTTTAATAAAGTTATTTCCATTAAGCCCAAATACCCAAGAAATTCTAACTATGAAATATTTATTTAAAATTTCTTTTACCTTTAATTCACCTTCATATTTTGTTTTTCCATAAACTGATGCTGGCTTAATATTTCCATCAATTTCAAAAGGAATATTTCCTTTTCCGTCAAATACATAATCTGTAGATATGTAAATCATCTTAGCGTCTATTTTTTTGCAAACTTCAGCTATATTTTCTGTACCTAATACATTTACCTTATAACACATTTCCTCTTCGTCCTCTGCTTTGTCGACAGCTGTGTATGCTGCACAATGTATTATACATTCAGGCTTTAACTTTGCAATATATTCATAGGTAGCTTTTTTGTCCGTTATATCAAGTTCTGCCTTATCTATTCCTAAACATTCAATATTTCTTCTTTTTAATTCTTTTACAACATCAAAGCCTAATTGACCGTTTACTCCGGTAACTAAAATCATTATTTTCTCTCCTTCTACAACATTCCTTTTTTAGTCAAAGTAATAATGTATTTGAATATGCGCTCTGGTAGAAAAGGTAATATAAATTCCACCAAAATTGAAATCTTATGAAATCTTCTATATTTTATCATAATATTTAAATTTGCAATCGATGGATTATTAAAATAATTTTTTCTAGCTGTTATCCATAATATAAAATTATCTATCTCTTCCTTAACTTCTTGTTCATTTCCTAAGCGTTTTTTCAATGATATAAATCGCTTAAGAAAATCTTCTATTCTCATATTATAATATGTTTTTTTATTATATATTCCAGTTAAAATTCCTGTTTGATTAAAACTGTGTTGTCTATATCTTACTAGACTTTTGTTTAAAAAATCTATTTTGCCATTTAATGCTGCTATTATAGCAATCCATTGATCATGAACTAATGTTTTTTCAAAAGGTATAGCCTTATATGCTATATCACGTCTAACCATCATTGCACAGCCTGTAACAAAATTAGTTAATAATAATTCTTTAGCTAAGTTATATCCTTCTTTAAATTTATGCCTTTTCCTTATTTCTGTTAAACTATTTGCTACTTTTCTACCTTCTTCATCAATTATAGAAAGATCACTGCATACAAGGGTCACATTTCTGTCTAAAAACCTTTCTACCATTACAGATATCTTTTCCTTTTCCCAAATATCATCTTGATCACAATATGCAAAGAAATCTCCACTTGCAATTTTAGTAAGTTCCTCAAAAGCTTTATTAGAACCTTGATTCTCTTCTCCTTTTATTAAGGTATACTTAAACTTCGTTATATATTTCTTAAAGTATTGCTCGTCAACTTGGAATTCAGGGCAATCATCATAAACTAATAATTCTATATTTTCATATGTCTGTTCATTTAATGATTTCAACTGTTCTGTAAGCCAAATGTAATTAGGTTTATACACAGCTAATAATATAGACACTATTGGGAAGCAAGCTTTGCCATTAGTTTTATCTAAATTGTAATTATCTTCTTCAAACATTTTTTCAATTGACAATTGGCTATTCTCCTTTATCTATACATAATAATTTCAAAGTGCAAACACTGAATTTAATTCTATCTTCAGCTCTGGAAATATTGCAGATTCATAAGTCTCTTCTTTATGAAATGATTTATTTACAATATTCTTGTCATCTTGTAAAATATATTGAATTATATTTCCATATTGATTTACAATATTGTATTCCAGAACGCCAAATTTCTCATATGTCCTTAACTTTATAAAATAATCTTAATGTTCATAATTCTCAGATACTACCTCAAAAATTATTCTAGGTACTCCCATAATACTTTCGCCTTGCTCCTCAAAATCATCACATATCACAAAAATATCTGGCTTGTATTCATAAATTTCATTTTCATTTTTAAATATAACTTCAATTTGTTCATTATAATAATCAGATTTAGTATTATGAAAAAAAGTTCCTATTCCTTGAATAATTTTTCTTATTATCTTATTGTGTTTTCTTGAAATATTAGAACTTAATAGTATTTAACCATTGTTATATTCAACCTTGTATTCTGGATTATCAAGTTGTATTTTTTCAAATTCCTCTAAAGATATAAAATGATCAAATTCTAGATTCATTACTTTCACCTGACTTTTAAGTTATCTTAACTCTTCAATTTCTTCTTCTGATAATCCTGTTTTTAATGCTATTGTTTTATTATCCAAAACATCTAATAAATTTTTAGCTATTACTATCTTTTGTTCCTTCCTACCTTGTTGTATTCCTTGTTGTATTCCTTGTTCTATTCCTTGTTCTATTCCTTGTTCTATTCCTTGTTCTATTCCTTCTTTTCTTCCTTTGTTTAATGCAGTTTCAATTTGCTCTACCCTATCTATAGTTTCTTTTAATCTCTGCTCATAAAGTTCTCGTTCTTCAGCTCCAAGCGACATATTATCTAATACTTCTATTGCTTTCTTTATATTTTTATCTTCCTCTAATTCTTTTGGTATTTTATTTTTATTATATTCATATGCTTTATTTAAAAATGTCACCCATCTATCTAGCGAAGTTTTTAAACTATCCAAATCCTTATTAAATTTTTGAAGTTCAATAAAATGCAATTCCAAAAGATCTGAATACTCTTTTTTACTCTTTGAATTATATATTTTGTACATATTGTGATAATCTTCTTCATCAAGGTAATTAAAATCTAATACATTTATTCCTATAACCTTATTTATTGTTCCATATCTTCCCTTTTCTAATAGCTGATCTGCATAAACTCTTGCCCAATAATATAATGCTCTTTTATCATAATAGCTTTGTGGCGCAACTTGTATCTCAACATCATACCAAGTTCCATTTTCATCTCTTGCTTTTACATCTAATATAGACATTTTATCATTTAAAAAGTTAGCTATGTTATATGGATTCCTTAATTCTATATAATTAATTTGCTCATCTTCAGGTAAAACAGAATTAATAAATGCTGTTAGCAAATCTTTATTTTCTTCACTGCCAAATAACTTTTTAAATGCAAAGTCCACTTTTGGATTAATTCTGCACAACTTATTCACCTTCTTCTATCTATTTGTATACATCTTCTCATAATAATTTTTATATTCCCCACTAATTATATTTCCCCACCAAGCTTTATTATCTAAATACCACTTAATAGTCTTCTTAATGCCTTCATCAAAGGTTGTAGTTGGAAGCCAGCCAAGTTCATTATGAATCTTTGTAGGATCTATAGCATAACGCATATCGTGCCCTTTACGATCTGTTACATATTTAATTAATTTTTCTGATTTTCCAAGTTCATTAAGTATAGTTTTAACTACTTCTAAATTTGTACGCTCATTATGCCCGCCAATATTATAAACTTCACCGATCTTCCCATTATGAATAATTAAATCAATAGCGCTGCAATGATCTTCCACATAAAGCCAATCACGTACATTTTCCCCGGTTCCATATACAGGTAATTCTTTATCATTTAATGCATTAGCTATCATAAGAGGAATTAATTTTTCAGGGAAATGATATGGTCCATAATTATTAGAACAACGTGAAATTGTAGCTGGGACATTGAAAGTTCTATAATATGCTCCAACTAAAAGATCCGCTGATGCCTTACTTGCTGAATATGGACTTGACGTATGTAATGGAGTTTCCTCTGTAAAGAACAAATCAGGTCTGTCTAAAGGTAAATCTCCATAAACTTCATCAGTAGATACTTGGTGATATCTCTTTATTCCATATTTTCTACAAGCATCCATTAGAACTTGCGTGCCCAAAATATTAGTCTTTAAAAATATTTCTGGATTTTCAATAGATCTATCTACATGACTTTCGGCTGCAAAGTTTACTATAATATCTGGAGACTCCTTTTCAAACATTTCAAAAACTGCTTTTCTATCAGCTATATCTATCTTATAAAAACTAAAATTAGGATTATCCTTAACAGAAGCCAAAGTCTCCATATTTCCGGCATAAGTTAAAGCATCCACGCAAATTATTTTATACTCACTGTATTTATTAAGCATATAATGAACAAAGTTACCACCAATAAAACCTGCTCCGCCTGTCACTACAATTTTCATTTTCCCCACTCCATTTCAATTATAATTAATTATTGTCGATTCCCTACATTTATTTTTTCAATTTTACAACTATGCTCTTTTGTTTTAGAATTATAACATATTGCTACTGTCAGTAGATTATTTTCATGCTCTTGTATGAATTTCTGAGTTATGAATATCATGCAGTATATTTACTACTGTTTCAGTATCACAATTTACTGTAGCCTTAAGCATTTTATTTGACTGCTTTGCTATTTCTGAAACATAGCCAAAAGATTCATCTTTTAATGCTTTTTCAAATTCCCTCATTAATTCCTTATTAGGAATTCTTAAATATCCATCAAAGTAAGATAAAAAACCAAGTATAATCATAGCCGAATATATTTCTTCTTTACTCTTAGGTGCTTCCTGTCCTGCCCTGAATTCGTCCTCAATTGTAATATCTATTTTTCTTTAGCTACCATTCTTATCACATCTTCTCGGACTTCAAGTGTATTATATTTAAGATATTCTTTCACCTCATCCATAGCACCTGTATTGGTCCAATAGCTTATACATACACCATTTTGAAGCGCCTTAATAACTGAACGTGGATTATAAATTTTATTTCCATTTTCATTTATATATCCATTATACCAGTCACTTATTTCTTCAAAAGATATTTTAGTCTGCTTTACACATAACCCCTTAACCTCATTTTCAGTAAATCCAAAATACTTTCCATAAACAAAATCTTTAAGTATTGTATACTCATCAAACATATTAAGCGCTGATGTACTTGAATGCTTCTTTATTGGCATTACTCCTGTCATATATGCTAAAGCAACATAAGGCTGATCTTTTAAAATATTCCTTAGAAATTCAAGAAAATCATCTTGATATTCCTCAAAAAGATCATTATTAAAAATGTAATCCCATTCATCGAATATAAATATAAATTTTTCATTTGTTTTCTGCAAAATTCTTTTTATACTATCATTTTGTTCAAATTCTATATCTTTAAATGTATCTACCAGTTCTTTTCTAACTTGTTCCATTATATTTCTAATGTAGTCATTATAAGTCCTTGTATATTCCGGAATATCACTAAATGATATAGTTATTACATTATATTTGTTTAAATTGTCCAAATAACTTTTATGCCTACTTATATTAAGTTTATCAAAAATTTCTTTGCTATCATATCCCTTAACATAATAAGCTCCAAGCATATCAGCTACTGACGATTTTCCAAATCTTCTTGGTCTAGTTATACATACATATTTTCCTTTGGTTGATATTTTATCGTTTAATATACTTATTAATTCCGATTTGTCCACAAAGTAAGTATCATCATATAATTCTTTAAAATTTTCTAAAGGTCTGTTAGTATTTAAATATATAGACAATTTAACACCACCCTCTACAATATTTATGCTTAATTATATTATAACCTACATACTTAGTTTTTAGTGCTAAGCTATCAATAACTATGTAATAAGAACTAATGCACAATTAACAATGTACAATTTCGAATGAAATTTATTAAATAAATTTTTGATGTTAATTGTTATATATAAATGTACAATCACTATCCTTAAGTAATGGTGCTTTTTTATCTTTTTCTGAAAGAATTGGATTTTCTATTCCCCATTCAACTCCTATTTCTGGATCACAGTAACTTACACTTCTATCGCTTTCATAATTATAATAGTTATCAGTTTTATAGACAAATTCTACATCGCTTGTTAATGTTAAAAAACCATGCCCAAAGCCTCTGGGAATGAAAAGTTGTCTTTTGTTTTCTGCCGAAAGTTCTACAGATACCCATTCCTTATATGTAGGTGAACCCTTTCTTAAATCTACTGCTACATCAAGAACTGCTCCTCTAACACAACGTACTAACTTTGTTTGAGCATGCTCTCCATTTTGAAAGTGAATACCTCTAAGTATCCCCTTTTCTTTGGAATATGATTGATTATCTTGCACAAAATCACAAGCTATTTCTGGCGTCTTAATTCTAGAGTATGTTTCCATAAACCATCCTCTTTCATCTCCAAAAACTTGGGGTTCTACTATATAAACACCCTTTAATTTAGTTTCTATCAACTTCATATATAAACCTCTTTTCAATGTATAATTGTCAATTTAATAAATAACTTTCCCTTCCGCAACATTTTTTAAATGCTGCCCATATGGACTCTTCCCATATTTCTCTGCACTTTCTAGTAAAGTTTTCCTATCTATCCATCCATTTTTATAAGAAATTTCTTCTAAACATGCTATTTTAAGTCCTTGCCTTGTCTCAATAACTTTCACATACTCAGATGCCTCTGTTAAGCTATCCACTGTACCTGTATCAAGCCAGCCATATCCACGGCCTAAAGTTATTACATCTAACATACCATTTTCAAGATAAATTTTATTTAAATCTGTAATTTCCAATTCTCCTCTTGGCGAAGGTTTTAAATTTTTTGCATATTCACAGACCTTATTGTCATAGAAATAAAGTCCTGTAACTGCATAATTTGATTTAGGAACTTTTGGCTTCTCTTCTAAAGATATAGCCTTCCCATTTTCATCAAATTCTACTACACCAAATCGTTCTGGATCATCTACATAATAACCGAAAACTGTTGCACGGCCTTCATTACTTACTGCTCTTTTTAAATGATCTGTTAATCCATTTCCATGGAATATGTTATCTCCAAGTATCATTGCACAACTATCATTCCCAACAAATTCTTCACCTAATATAAATGCTTGAGCTAGTCCATCTGGCGATGGCTGTTCCTTGTAATATAACTTTATTCCGTATCTTGAACCATCGCCTAATAATTTTTCAAAATTAGGTAGATCTTTTGGTGTTGAAATTATTAAGATTTCTCTAATTCCTGCTAACATTAATGTTGATAGAGGGTAATAAATCATCGGCTTATCATATACTGGTAAAAGTTGCTTAGAAGTTACCATTGTTAAGGGATAAAGCCTTGTCCCACTTCCACCTGCCAATATTATACCTTTTGTCAAATTCATCACTTCTTTCAATAAAATTAAAATTTATCACATTGTTTACCATAAGGCCTATATTCTCTCTTAATCTAGTCAAACATTTTATTTAGTATATATTCTTAAAATCATTTTAAAATTTCAAATAGATTTTATCAACTATCACAATTTGTCAATAGTATATTTAATTTGAAATATATGCATTATTTTCGCATTCTATTCACAATTCTATCACATTCTATAACATAAATAAATGAATTTTATAACAAATTATATATTGGTACTTATTTCACTTAGTACATAATTTTGATTACATCCTACATGAACTTGCTAATGCTTTATTGCAAAATTATGTATATAATGATATTATACAGCTAATCAAAAATATTAATATTTATAGTATAAAGGATGATATAAATGATAAAAGAAAATCAAAATTTATTAAATAAAATCAATGCCTTTACAGATATAATAATCTTATTTATATCAATGACTTTAGCATATTTAATCCGTTTCTATGTTTTTTCTACTGATGATGATTACATAAAATTAGCTACATATATTCAATTTACAATTTTAATAATTCCAATAAATCTTATTATTTATAACTTTTTTAATTTATACCATTCATTTAGGACAAGCATTTTTCTTAAAGAGTGTAATCAGATAATAAAATCAAATACAATACTTACTGCCATATTATTATCATTACTATTCGTTTTTAGGTTAGTGGATATATCCAGATTTGTTATTGTAATTTTTTATTTTGTAAATATTATATTAATTATTGCAAAGAGATTTATTTTAAGAAAAACCTTATCGAGATTTCGTACTAAAGGTATAAATTTAAAGCATGTGTTAATTGTAGGTGCTGGAGAAGTTGCAAGAGATTATTTACAAGTTGTTAATGATAACAAAAGTTTTGGTTATAATTACTCCGGATATGTAGCGAATATATCAAATTTTGAAGGCGAAAAACTCGGAAATTATGCTGATTTATATGAAGTGCTAAATAAATTTAAACCTGATGAAGTGGTTTGTGCGCTAGATATATCTGATGCAAAATATTTAGAAAATATAGTTTCAGACTGCGAGAAAAGCGGAACAAAAATTTCTATAATACCTTTCTGTTATAAGTATATTCCAAGTCAGCCATACTTCGATCAGATTGGAAACATACCACTAATTAATATTAGAAGAATACCATTGGATAATTTTGGTAATGCATTCTTAAAAAGGTCTTTAGATATATTAGGCTCACTTTTTTTAATACTGTGTACGAGTCCTATTATGTTTATTGCAGCTTTAATTATAAAATTAACTTCTAAAGGTCCTATAATCTTTAAACAAAAACGCGTAGGCTTAAATAAAAAATTATTTATAATGTATAAATTTAGATCTATGAAGGTTAATTCTCAAGAAGAAACTGGCTGGAGTACAAATAATGATCCTCGAAAAACTAAATTTGGTTCCTTTATTCGTAAATTTTCTATAGATGAATTACCTCAATTCTTTAATGTATTAAAAGGAGATATGAGTTTAGTAGGCCCTAGACCAGAACTGCCCCACTTTGTTGAAAACTTTAAAGATGAAATTCCTCTTTATATGGTAAAACATCAAGTAAAGCCAGGAATTACTGGGCTTGCTCAAATAAATGGCTACAGAGGTGATACTTCTATTAAGAAGAGAATTGAATTTGATATATATTATATTGAGAATTGGAACATACTTATGGATATAACTATATTGTTTAAAACTGTTTTTAAAGGTCTAAAAAACAATGAACAGATAATAAAAAATAATAAAAATGAAGTTATTAAAAACGACGGAGTGCAATTATGAAAAAAATACTTTTCGCAGCTTCAACTTTATCACATATAGAAAATTTTCATATTCCATATTTAGAGGCTTTTAAAAAAGAAGGCTATTCTGTTCATGTTATGGGAAAACCTAATAATAAATCGCAAATACCGTATGTTGATAATATTATACCTATGCCTTTTGAAAAAAATATGTTTTCCTTTAAGAACTTTGCTATTGCTTTTGAAATATCAAAAATAGTTAAGGCTGAGGAGTATGATATTGTAAGTATTCATACATCGCTAGCTGCCTTCTTTGTAAGACTTGGCATAATGCTATCCTCTAAAAAACCTAAATTAGTAGTAAATACTGTTCATGGATATTTATTTGATGCTAATACTTCCTTCATAAAGAGGAATATTATGCTTTTAGCTGAGAAAATTACTAAATATATTACTGATATTGTAATTGTGATGAATTCAGAAGATTATAACATTGCAAAAAAACATAAATTATATAAAAATAATCTATACTTAATAAATGGAATGGGCATAGATTTAAAAAGATTTCCTTCTATTTCATATGAAAATAAAATTTCACTAAGAAAAGAGCTCGGTTTTTCAAAAGATGATTTTCTACTGGTTTATGTTGCTGAATTTTCCAAAAGGAAAAATCAAAGATTTCTATTAAATTCTATAGAGGAATTAGTTAAAAATAATCTTAAAAATATTAAATTGCTTTTATTAGGCGACGGCCAATTTTTAGATGAATTAAAGTTATATGCCGAAACTTTAGGCATTAATGATTATGTATATTTTGCCGGCTATAGTAAAGATACTAAAAAATATTACCAAATATCAGATATATGTGTTTCTTCAAGCAGAATTGAAGGACTCCCTTTTAATATTATGGAAGCAATGTCCATAGGTCTTCCTGTAGTGGCTTCAAAGGTAAAAGGTCATGTTGACTTAGTTATTACAAAGGAAAATGGATTTTTATTTAATCATGACAATAAAGATGAATTTTGCAGCTATATTAAAACTATATATAAAGACAAAAAACTTCAAAGCAACATGAGTATTAAAAGTAAACAGTTAGCTAAAAATTATTCCTTGGATACCGTTTTGATGAATACAGTGAACATTATCCTGAATGAATATGGAAAAACCATATAATTATATACCTTCCTATCAAAGATTAATAAAATTGCAATATTTTATAAAATTGCAATAGCTTATGCAGAATGTTATAATATTAAATAATTTGTAGCGATGAATTACAAAAATAAATATATTAGGATGTGTGGAAATTGGAAAATATTAAAACTTTTTTCAAGAAAAAAAACATTGATTTTTTCTTTCCTATTGCATTTGTACTCACTATAGTGCCTTTAATTGTTCGTATGAATGCTAATGATGTGGATGAAAATACATTAAATATTTTTGGAGATGCTGCTAGAACTGATTTATTTTCTCAAAAAAAAGCTTTCTTTTTAATGATTTTTTGTATAATATTAATTGCTATTAGTATTATATTTTTTAAGAGAATATTTGAAAAAAAAGATAAGATCCTCAACTCTATTTTAATTGCGGGGGGCATATTTTTAGTTTTCACTTTCCTTTCTGCAATATTTTCAAACTATAAACAAGTAGCTTTTCAAGGAATTTATGATAGAGCTGAAGGTTGTATTACAATTGCTTGCTATATTATTTTGTTTATTTATTCAGTTTATACCTTTAAATCAACAAATGATTATAAGTATGTGCTTACTCCTATTTTCATCTTAGTTGGTATAAATTCATTTTTAGGTTTGTTCCAATATGTTGGACAAGACTTAATAAAAAGTAAATTAGGAACTGCCATTGTTCTCCCTAGCGAATACCAAAATGGTTCTTCATTGAATTTACTTTATGAAAAAGGAAAACTGTATGGAACCTTATTTCATTATGATTATGTTGGCAGCTTTGTTGCAATAGTTTTACCTATATTATTTTCTTTAACCTTATTTGAAGATGAAGACCTTTTTCATAAATTAAGTCTAGGATTCTTTTCACTGCTCTCTGTATGGCTAATGTTTGGAAGTACTTCTCGTGCCGGAATAATAGGTGTTGTAGTTGCAGCTATTTTTGCCGTAATAATATTTTGGAAGCTAGTTATAGAAAAATGGAAGCCTCTTTTAATAATTTTTGCTTCTTTAATTGTTATTGCTATCGGTCTTAACTTTGCTACTAAGGGATCCATCTTTGCAAGAATCCCTACTCTAATTAGTGATTCTCTTAGTGTATTTAAAGATACTAGTGATTTTGATTATAGAGACCATGTGCCAATAAGAGATGTAAAACAGACCGGTAAAGATACCGAAGTAGTATTACAAAATGATACTTTAAAAATATCTTATGAGAATAATGACTATGTATTTAAAAACTCAAAGGATCAAGTTATTAACTATGTTAAAGGAAGTTTAAACGGAGAAAAAGTTTATACAACTACTGATGATGCTTTTAAAAATATCACTTTTAAGTATGGAAAGTTTTATGCAAATTCAAGTAGGGATGATGGTCTTCTTTTAAGAATTGATAATAAGCCAATATTTATGTTTAATTTAAAGAATGATAACAGTATCCATTTAATAAATATAAACAGTAAAAAAGATATGACTATAGAGTTTCCTCCAACCTTTGGCTTTAAAGGTAAGGAACAGCTAGGCTCAATGAGAGGATATATTTGGTCAAGATCTATTCCTTTACTTAAGGATAATTTAATATTAGGAAGCGGTCCTGATACCTTTGTTTTTAGATTCCCTCAAAATGATTCAATAGGAATTTATTATGCATATGGTACTCCAAATACTATTGTAGATAAGCCACATGACCTCTATTTACAAATTGCTTTGAATGATGGTGTTATTGCACTATTAGCTTTCTTAGCTGTTATGATTATTTACATAGTTGACAGTATTAAGCTTTATTCCTTTAAAAAGTATTATAATAGATCTCAAAAACTTGGTTCTGCAACTTGTTTAGGAGTTATTGGATATTTATTTGCAGGAATCTTTAATGATTCGGTTGTAAGTGTTGCTCCAGTATTCTGGATAGTTTTAGGTGCTGGTGTTGCTCTTAACTATATGAATAGAAAAGAACTTAGCAAAAAATCTAATAAAGCAGCATAAATTAAAGGGGCTATCTTAATCGATAGTCCCTTATCTTTTAAAAATCATTTCAACTTACAATTAACAATTCATTATTATCTAACCCAAGCTCCATCAGCTCCAATTTTGTATCCGTTAATTGTGGTATTTGTAGCCATAGCACCAGAAGAATATAGGTAATACCAGTTTGCTCCAAGTTGTATCCAGCCTGTTATCATTGCACCACTGTTATCTAAGTAATACCATTTTCCATCGTTTAATACCCATCCTGTAACCATGTTTCCATCTTGATTAAAATAATAATTTTTTCCATAATTCTTATCATAGTACCAAGTATTTTTTAATGGGTTTCCTGTTGAATCATTATATTGCCATTTTCCATTTAAATTTAGCCATTGATTAGGTTTGCCAGTATTTGTGTTTGTAGCTGTTGTACTAGTATTTTGAGTATTGTTAGCATTTGCTGTCGCACTAGTTCCTTCACTTGTTCCTCTATATACGGTTAAAGTATATATTCTCTTTTCATAATCTTTATCGGTTGTGTCAGTATCCGTATTAACCTGTATTTGAATTACATTCTTCCCCTCAGTTAAAGACACTCTTTTTCTGTTTTTATCATCTGATGGCGCTGTAGTCCCATTAATTTTTACTATATATGAATCATATTCGGGCTCACCTTTAACTATAATATCTTCTTTTGAATCTGGAACATCCGCACTATATGCAGTTACTTTTTTATTAAAATTTGGAGTAAACTTAACATCTCCATCATCTAAAACTAGGTCATTTAAGTAAATAGGATCTTGATCGTTATCAAACTTTACATTAGTGTTAGTACTATCAGTATTTGATGGATTATTCCCTCTATATACATCTAGAGTATATGTTTTTGTATTGCTATCATCTTGATCATCTTCAACATCTATTACTATTTCGTTCTCTCCTTTTGAAAGATTTACTTCTCTTCTAAATTTCTCTCCGTCATCAACTGTAATTCCATCAATTTTAACTATATAGTTATCATTTTCTGGATTTGCCTGAACTCTCAATTGATCAACATTTTCAGGAACATTCAAATCATATGATGTAGTCAATTTTGAGAAATCTATATTTCCATAATCCACATTAATATTATCTAAAAAAACTGAATCTGAATCACTTGATTGCTTTCCGCCTCTATCAATTTTTAATGTATATTCTCTTTCTTTATCTCCATCAGAACTTTCAACTACTATATCGAATGTATTAACTCCTTTATCCAATGATACTGTTTTTTTAAATTTTGTATCACTTTGTTTTTCTAAACTGCTATCTCCATCAATTGTAACCTTGTCGTCACTATCATTAGTTGTAACTCTTATTACAACCTCTGTATCCGTATTTGGCACATTAGTTTTATAAGTTTTTGCAGCACTATTTAGAGTTATTTCATCCCCATCTGTTACACTTATACCTCTCAGATATATGTTGTCATCTGCATATGCATTCTCTGTCATTACATTGCTATATCTTGCTGGCTCTAATATTGCAAATGCACTAATTGTAAGTAAAACAGCTATTATACGTCTAATATTTTTATTCACTTTTTTTCCTCCTTGTTATTACTTCATAATATTATCTATACCAATCTATTTAACCCATGCCCCATTACTTCCTAATTTATATCCATTAATAATTGTATCATGGGCCATGGCTCCACTTGCTTCATATAAATAATAATATTTTCCATCACTATCTTTAAACCATCCAGTTTTCATTTTTCCATCATAATCTAAGTAATACCAGTTATAACCTATCTGCTTCCATCCTGTTTCCATAGCACCATTGCTATTTAAGTAGTACCAGTTATTATTTAAATTCAACCATCCTGTAAGCATATTGCCATCATTATCAAAGTAATAGGTTTTTCCATATGAACTATCATAGTACCAGGTATTTTTTATTGGATTTCCAAAGCCATCATTATATCTCCACTTGTCACCTACCTTAACCCATTTATTAGGGATCTTAGCATTAACATCATTATTTTCATCATTATTAGAAGCTTGAGTACTATTAACACCTACACTACTCGTTGTATTTCCATTGGCAGCAGTTGCTGCAGCAGATTCTCCGCTATTAGAAGAACTTCCTGTTGTTGTAGTTGTTCCTCCTCTATTTATATTTACTGTATATGTTCTTTTTTCTTCATCATCTTGAGAAAGAGTTATCTCAATTTTATTATCACCATCATTTAAATTTACCATCTTTTTATAATCATCATTTTCATCTACAGTTATATTATTAATCTTAACCGTAGTAGCACCATCTTCTGGTTCAGCCTTAATTGCTATCGAATTAACATTAGCATCTACTTTCGTGTTATAAGTAGATATTTCTTTATCAAAACTTAAAGGAACATTTCCATAATCTAGTTGAATAGTTTTTAAATATATATTGTCTTGATTATCATTACTTATGGCTTGCTCTTCCTCACTAGTATATTTTTTTATAACAACTTTATATTCACTTTTACAGTAATTTGTTTTCCCCTCGTCATATGTATCATAAATTCTTATATAAAAGTTTGTTTTTCCTGCTAAAACTGGAATATCATTTCCTTCATCATACACTTTTGAACTGCGATCTTTAAAAATTTTAACAATACCATCAGCGCCGCTTGTCCTAAAAACCACCTTTGGTGTATCAGACGATAATTTTGCATAATAAGTTGATTTAATCCCATTACTATTGTCTAATTCTCTAGTATAATTATCGTTTTCATACAGATTTATATCATTTCCATTAGAGTCCTGCATTTGTAAATCAGTTAATGCATAAGATGCTGCATATGCTTCTGTTATTCCTAAATTAAATGGATTTAAAGGCTCAACTACAGAAAAAATAGTAATTGCCATTGCTATTGATATTATACATTTAATTTTATTATTCATAATACTTCCTTCCTTTCTGTATATTAATTATTTTACCATTATACTTACTAATTTACAATTCTCATTACATTTTTGTAAAAAAAGAGACGAGGCAAAACCTCGTCCCATTTTAACTTTTCAATAATTATTGAATCCAAGCTCCTGATGCACCTAATACATATCCATCAACAGTTGTGTTAGCTAACATAGCTCCTGATGCATTTAAGTAGTACCAAGTTCCGTTGTCATTTAACCAACCAGTCTTCATAGCTCCTGATGATTGTAAGTAGTACCAAGTACCATTATCATTCACCCAACCAGTAGCCATAGCTCCTGAAGGTTGTAAGAAGTACCAAGCACCATTAACTTGTTGCCATCCTGTAGCCATTACACCGTCAGCTTTTAAGAAGTACCATACTCCACCAACGTTAACCCAGTTATTAGCAACTTTAGCTCCAGTTGCATCGTAGAAGTTCCAAGTTCCATCAGCTTGCTTGTCCCAACCAACTTTAGCTGGAGTTGGGTTAACTATTGCAGAAGCATCAGCTGCTGATTGTGCAGTTCCTTCAGAAACAGTTGTATAAGCGTTTCCGCCATCTTCCCAAGCAATTAAGTCGCTATCGTCATAAACGTCAATTTTATCAAATGATCTATCACAAGTATAAACTGTTGTGAAGTCACCTAATTTTACTGATTTTAAGATTTCACCATCGTGAATAGCCCATACAGCACCGTTAGTATCTACTGTCCATGAAGAACTTCTAGCATCTTTACCTGATACGTCAGCTATATCTTGATCCTTATCTCCATTTTTAACTGCAACGTGTCCATCAACTTTAGAACCTAACTTAGTTTCACTTGTCTTTGTATTATCAAATCTATCTAATTTTACACTAGTCTTTAAATCTACTCTTTCAGTCTTAACTTTATCACTAGATTCATTATAAGTTATATAAATTGAACCATCAACAATTGTTGATACAGCATTATCTGTACCATCGATAATTCTCTTAACTACATTATATGCATCTTTTGAATCTCCATCACCTGTAGCTCCTGAAATTTCATAAGAGTCTGTAGTTTTTGGTAAGTAAGCATCTTTTTCTGTATCACCTTGAGCTTTAGCAATCTTTTGAACATAGTATAAAGTATCTCCAGATTGGTTATAGTCACCATTTGCTAAGTAATCTGAGCTGCTTGCACCACTTGAATCTTTAACATGATGGAATCCAGCTCCAGTACCATCTGAACTAAGGTTTGCTGCAACTACTCTATATATATAGTTAGCATCTTGTCCTAATGTTGCAAGAGGAGTTATGCTGTTTAATGTTACATCATTTACTTTATCTCCAACATTCTTAATTTTTTGCATAGTAGTACCATCATAGAAATAGATGTTAGCATTATAAGAAGCATCAACATAAGTTCCTGATTCATTTGCATATCCATAAAGAATTGCTTGTGGTGTAGTTGCTAATCCAGCTATAGCAGTTTTTGCTGCATCTACAGATACTCCTGCTTGTGTAGTTGCTGAATATTCATACCATACATCACCAAACTTATTATAACCAATCTTCTTACCAAGAATTGCGCTACTACCATCTTTATCGTATCTGTCACATTTCTTTAATTTATTAGCTAATTTAGTTTGTGCAGTATCTTTTAAATCTGTTGCAATATCACTATCTGATACAGTACCAGCTGATAAATCTACTATATATTCATCGCTTCCGTCATATGCTGTAGCATATTTATCGTCAAATTTTACACCGTCTGTTCCGTTACTTGAAGTACTTGCAGTAAATGCAGTAACAGTATCTAACTTCTTGTCTTTATCTCCAGCATTGTAATATAATCCAGTGTCATCATCAGATGTTCTGTATCCTTCATATACATACTTTCCGTCTTTAAATGCTATCGCATCTTCAATTGTACCATCTTTAGTTCCTAATTTTGTTGCAGCCATTGCTGGTACTACTGACATAATAGAAGCAGCTGCTACTAATAAAGCTGTAATTTTGTTTGCTCTTTTAAACATAATTTTTCTTTCCCTCCTAAATTTACGAATTCAGATAAATTATAGCACTATTGTACAACCATGTAAAGTTAATAGTACTTATAATGTATATTTTTGTATAAATAATATTATTAACAATTAATAATATATGTAATTTATTACAAAAAACACATTAGTTATTACATGATACCACATTATATAATGCCTGTACATAAAATACTATTATTTTTTTAATTTCTTTTTATACCTAGTATTTCCTCTGTTGTCATTAAATAATACAAGCTTAAATTTTATTTTTGGTACCTTTTTTAAAAAATATTTATATTTTTTTAAATAATTTACTTAATTCCTTGTATGATTTTTCATACATTATATAATACAATATAGTAATTAATATTTTGGTACCCTTTTAAGTATTTTGGAAATTAAATATTTTCTATTCCCATAATTCCTGTTATATCCTCAAATGTCATTATATTATACAGTGATAAAAATTAATTTTGGTACCTTTTTCTTATAAAAATAATTTTTCTTACTAAATCTTATTACATTTTATATTTTATTGATATACTTTCATATATATGATTAGCTTATTAGCCCGTTTGGCCTCAAAATATTCTAATTTATTCTTATGAAAATATTTACTTTTCAAATTAGCTTTAATTTTCTTTCTTGTTAAAAAAGAAAATTAAAGCTACTCAAAAGTAATAATTTACTTTTGAGTAACTTTATTATTTATTTTATCCAAGCTCCATCATTTCCAAGTTTATATCCATTAATTTGTGTGTTTTTCGCCATAATACCGTTAACTTGTAAGTAATAATATTTTCCTGTTGCATCTTTAATCCATCCTGTTTGCATTATGCCTTCTGAATCTAGATAATACCATTCTCCATTATTATTTATCCATCCACTTTGCCTTGCTCCGCTGATATCCAAGTAATACCAGTGTCCATTATTTAAAAGCCATCCTGTAGCCATAGTTCCATCAGCTTGTAAATAATAAGTTTTATTTAAATTTTTATCATAAAACCATATATTGCTTAGAGGATTACCGGTTGAATCATTATATTTCCATTTATTATTTTCTAATACCCATTGATTATATTTAACTGTTGAATCTGTACTTAGTGCTGTATTAGCTACTGACCCTACATTTATATTTAATGTATAGACTCTCTGCTTGTCGTTTGCTTCATCTTGAAGTTTTATAATAACTTGATTTCTTCCTGGCTTTAAGGTAACTGTATCCTTATAGTCATCCATATCTTCTACAATTTTATTATTTATTTTAACCTTATATTCTGACTTTTCTGGCGCTGCAGTTACATACACTTGGGAGGTGTCTTCACTAAGATTTAAATCGTATACAGTTTTGCTTTCATCAACATTAATTCTTGTATTATCTACCTTAATATAATTTAGAAAAATATCATCTTGTGTTTCTTTTGTATCTAGTGAATTTTCTCTATTTATATTTAATGTATATGTTCTTTGTTTATCATCTCTATTTTTTACCTTAATTACTAATGGGTTTTCACCCCTATTTAAGTCTACAATTCGTTTGTAGTCATCCTCTTTATTTGCCTTTGCTCCATCAATTGTGACATCATACAAATCTGACTCTGGAACAGCACCTATTGCTATTTTATCAACAGCTTCTTTAACATTAATATTATAGTCAGCAGTTTCTTTTGAGAAATTAATACTACCTGCACTTAAATTAATATTATTTAGATAAATATCATCTTGGTCAGCTTCTCCTCTTACAATGTTTAATGTATAAACTTTATACTCTTCATCGTTAGTAACTTTTATTCTAATTGTATTACTGCCTGTTTCTAAACTTACTACCTTCTTATAATTATCGCTTGAATCTACAAAATCATCATTAATTGATACTGATGCATCATCACTTTTAGGTTTTGCTGTAATTTTTATTTCATTCACATCTTTATCTACTTTTACATTGTAATAATAGATGTCCTGATCAAAATTAATATCACTTTTATTCAAAGATAAATCTTTCAGGTAAACACTAGTAGTTTCCGATGCATATGCTATGGCGGAAAAATTCAAAATACTTACTGGCAAAATATTAGACAGCAGACTTACAGACATAGTAACAGCTATTGAGAGTTTAATACTTTTATTCATCTTTATACCTCCACTTCATTTATGTTCCTCAATATATAACAATTTTATCATATTTTCTACATGATACAATCAAAATGTTATATTACGATAATATTCTTTATTTCAAAGAAAAAGAACGTCCAATTTAATGAACGTCCTTTCAATTTTATTTTAGCCGACCCATGCTCCATCAGCACCTAATTTATATCCACCTATTGTAGTATTAGAAGCCATTGTACCATTACTATTTAAGAAATAATACTTTCCATTTGTCAAATCTCTCATCCATCCGGTTTGCATTCTTCCTTCGCCATCTAAATAATACCAGGCTCCATTAGCTAATTGCCATCCTGTTTTTTTAGCTCCATCATTTCCCAAGTAGTACCAGCTTCCATTAAAATTTATCCAGCCAGTAGCCATATTTCCATTAGCATCCACATAATAATTTTGTACCCATGCATTTTTTAGTGGATTTCCGGTAGAATCATTATATTGCCATTTTCCGTTAGCTTGTACCCATTGATTAGGTTTAGCTGTTGATACAGTAGTTGCAGTATCTGGCGTTGAAGAGGCTGTTGTTGTAGTGCCTGTACTAGTTGAGTCTGTAGTTGAAGAAGTACCACCTCTAGTTATCTTCAAAGTATAAACCCTATCATCACTGCTATCATCTTGAATTTCTACTTTAAAGTCATTTTCACCTTTATTTAAATCTACTGTCTTCCTATAGTTATCAGAATCATCTACTGTTGTTCCATCAATTGTAACTGTATATGAACTATCTTCTGGTACTGCTCTAATTGGTACTGAATCTACATCACTAGTAACATTATAAGTGTATGTAGTTTTTGAATCTGATAAAGAAAGACTGTCACCATTTATGCTAAGCTTACTTAAATAAATAGGATCATAATTATCACTGCTAGCACTACTACTGCTATCGCTTGCAGTACATTTTACTTTAATTGTATATTCACTTAATATGTTACCATCGTCGTTAGAATCGTCATATCTTATGCTTGAATCTGGTGCTTCACTATATACTCTTACTGTAAGAGTATTTGTACCTGAAGATAAGCTAATGTCACTGCTTATACTTTTACCTTTAGTTGAACTAGAAGTTCCTTTAAATACTTTAACATATTTTGAACTAGGTCCGTCTATGTGTATATTAATAGTACTAGCTGAAGTTTTAGCATAATATGTGTCACCATCAGTCACATCACTACTATCTACCTTATTACCACTAGCATAATCACTATCACTGTAAAGCTTTATGGTACTACCATCTGAAGTTTCTAATTTCAAACTGCTTAGTGTATCTGTACCATTACTTGCTGCATAAGCCTTAGTAGTTAATAAATTAACATTTGTTACAGGTGCTACAGCTGAAATTGTACCTATTGCTAATGCTATGGCAATTATTTTTTTTAGATTTTTATTCATAATTTATTCCTCCATTTTTATAATCTTCATAGTATCCTCTTTAATATATTAATTTTACCACTCTAATCATAGTTGTCCATATTTATATCCTTAATTTTCCCTTAATTTACAGGTGCAGCTAATTATTTTTAGAGATTTTTAATTAACTAGTACCCCATTTGCATCAATTTGATATCCATTAATCACTGTATTTTTAATCATTTTTCCTGTTGAATCTAGGTAATACCACTTTCCATCTGAATTTTCAAGCCAGCCTGTTTTCATAGCTCCACTATTATCAAGATAATACCAGTTTCCTGTTGAATCCTCTAACCATCCCATTTGCATTACTCCACTTTTATTTAGATAATACCAATTTTTATCCAAGCATATCCAGCCTGTTTGCATCTCTCCACTTGTACTAAAATAATACCAGTTATTATTGTTGTTAAGCCAGCCCGTAGCCATGGTTCCATCTTCTCTTAAGTAATAATTCTTTCCAGTATTTTTATCGAACCACCATTGATTTTTTAAAGGTTCTCCAGTACCATCTATATATTTCCACTTTCCATCAATTCTCTGCCATGAGTTAAATGTGCCTACACTGCTTGCAGCTGTACTAGAAGACTGGCTTGTACTTGTTTGACTTGAAGAGTTAGTTGATGTTTCTGCATTTCCTCTATATACATTTAATGTATATGTCTTTTTCTCATCATCACTTTCAACGTCTATTTTTATTGTATTATTTCCTTTGTCTAGCTTTATAGTTTGTTCATAGTTATTGTCTTCATCCACAGAATAATCATTAATTGATACTGAGTAATCCTTATCTTCTGGAGTTGCCCTAACAAGTAATTCTTCAACATTATCATTAACATTTACATTATAAGACATTTGTTCCTTTGAAAAATCGATACTGCCATTACTCAAATAAATACTTGATAAATATGCATGCTGTGCAAATGCTTCCTCATCTGAAATAACAACTGGCTTTTTTACGTGAAGAATATAAGTTGCTTCACAATCAGTTACATCTCCATTGCCATAAGCCTCTTCATATGCTGCTTCACTTTTATAAGTTCTTAAATAAATATCTGCGTAAGTCGAATCAACTTTAATGTACGTTCCAACATCTTGACCTTGTTCAGTTTTACTGCCTGAAGTAAATTGTTTAACAACATATCCATTTCCTTGTACACCGGCAGATATTTGAAGTCCATCCGCCCCTGTAAGATCAACATAATAATCTTTGTTTTCTGTCAGTGAACTTTGATCACTACCATAGGTATCACCAAATTGAATTTCACTTCCAGTACTTCTTGTTAAGGTTAATGAATTTAATTCTCCATTGCTTGCACTATTATACGTTGCTGCATGGGCTTCAATACTTCCTAATATGAAATTATTTTCTGGTAAAAATCCTGAAACTGTTCCAATTACAAGAGTTGCCGCAATTATATATTTGATTTTTTTATGCATAATCTTCCTCCTAGAATATTATTTAAATTATATAACTTTTTTCCAATTTCCTATATATGATTTATATAGATAGTCATAATTAACGATTATTTATATAGTTATAATATCATAATATAAATTAATTATAAATATATAACTATATTTCTATATAAACCTAATGATACTACATAGTTCTAAACTTTTTGTTATATAATTATTAATTTTTTATAAATCTTTATATTCTAGAAAATTTATACTATCAAAGCCCCACTATCTGTGAATTTGTAGGTTTTTCCATCAATAATTTTAGTACCAGTTACCATAGTTCCATCTGAGTTAAAGAAATACCATTTTTCATTATCCTGCAGCCATCCGGTTTTCATGGAGCCATCGGTATTAAGGTAATACCATTTTTCAGCTTGCACAGTATTGCTAGTATTAGATACCGCTGCATTTGCTTCTGCAGAAGTATTTTCTTTATACCAGCCAAGCTTCATTGCTCCATCTGTACCTAACATATACCACTTTTCATCTGCATATTGCCAGCCTGTAAGCATTACTCCACCTTTATCCATAAGATACCATTTATTATTATTTTTAAACCAACCAGTAACCCTAAATCCATCACTATTTAAATAGAAGTATTGTTTTTGATTTTTATCAAAATACCAAGAACCTTTTAGTATATTTCCATTTTCATCGTAATATTTCCAACCTTCAGAAGATTGAACCCATTGGGATTTTGGATTTGTTACAGCTGTTGTGCTATCTGTTGAATTTGAATTTTGAGCATCCTGATTATCTTGAGCTTGTCCTCTATTTACAGTTAAAGTGTAAGTTCTTTTCTTATTATTTATTTCATCTTTAATTATTATTTCAATAGTATTTTTGCCCTTATTTAACGCTATTTCACGTTCATAATCATCATCTGAATTTACTGCTTTCCCATTAATAGTAACTAAATATCCTTCATCTTCCGGTGATGCACCAATTGTTACACTATCTACAGATTCATCAACATCAACATCATATGAAGCTTCATCTTTTGAAAACTCAATATCTCCTTCACTTATAGTAAGATCATCTAAATATATATCATCCTGACTATCTGAAGAATCACCTCGTGTTACATTTAACGTATACGTCCTTTGATTGTCTTCACTGTCTGTAACTTTTACTTTAATTTCATTTTTTCCATTGTTTAAAGAGACAGTTTTCTTATAATCATCATTTGCATCTACCAAATCTCCATTTATTCTAACCCTATCATTATCATCTTCCGGTTTGGCAGTAATTTTTATTTCACTAACTGATGAATCCACATTTATATCATAACTTGTTTTTTGCTTTACAAAAGTTATGTCACCTTGGCTAAGTTTAATATTCTCTAAATATATAGGATCTTGAGTGTTGTCTTCGTAAGAACTTTCTGTTGTTTTTCTTACATTTAAAGTATATTCTTCTGCACATACTCGTACATCATTTTCTTCATTCTTTGCCTTCCTATACGCTGATAAGGATTCATAAGTTCTTACATAAATAGTTGTGTCCCCTTTTCCAAGTAAAATCTCATCCCCTGATTTATAAGCTGTTGCATCAGCTTTATTAGAGGTAAATATTCTTACAATATAATCTCCACCATTTACAGCAGCATTTATGTTAATCCCTTCGCTATCATCCGTAAGTTTTGCATAATACTCTTTATCATCACTTAATTTCACTGTATTTCCATTATATCCATCACGCAAATCAAGTATATCTCCATTTGAAGATTTAATTTTTAGCGATTTTAGCTCTCCTGTACTTGGGGAATATGTAGATGCATAAGCAAGTTTTGTTTCCAGAAAATACGTTCCTAATGCAACGGGTGAAACTGTAGAAATAACATTAACAGCAAGGATTACTGCTATTATTTTTTTAATATTTTTATTCATAAAATTCCTCCATATCCAATACGATATATAACCCAAATATAGTTAAAACATTATATAAACAATTTTACCACTATTTTTATATTAAATCCAAATAATTCATGTATTAATAAGGCTATTTTTTCAAATAATAAAATGTAACTAATCTTTTGCTTATTTTGTATAGAACTACAGATTAATTTTAAAATTATTATTTTAGGAGTGATGCTATGAGTAAGGAAAACAGATACTCTAATCCAGAACCTGAGGATTACACCATAGAAAATATCACCACTACAACAACTGAAAATCCAAATACCCATAAGGCAAATTTAAATAATCAGCCACACTCTAAAATTTATTTGCGTCCATCTGAAGGTGAAGGAGAAGGGAAAAATAATTTAAATTCTTCTAAACCACATCCAATAATAGGGTCTGCCGATATGATAAATAATGATCCATTTGAGGATAAAGACTCATTTAGATACGATCAAAGAAGTTAGGAGGAATCAATATGAGTAAAGAAGAAAATCCATATGGTCAAGCACAAAACCTTACCCCACAAGAACAAATCCCAGAAGTTCATTCATCAGAACCTAGTGCTTCTGATATTGAAAAATTAAAGAAACTTTATCTTCCAAGCTCAAAGGCTGACAACCGTCCAAGTGAAGAAAGTATTGAAAAAGCAAATGGTTTAAATTCTTCCAAGCCTGATACTTTAATGTAAGAATTATTCATATATAAATTTAAAATAAATATTGACTATAACTAGGAGTGATTATTATGAATGAAGAAAATAAACCGTATATTCCTGCGCCAACAGATGTTTCTGATGAAAAATTGTCTGAAGAAATTTCTAGCAATGAAAATATGGGAAAGACTACTGATTTAGGTGAAAGAAATGCTAGCAGCAAAAATAATGCAAATATTTCTAGAACAAACTTAGATACAGAACTTATTGATGTAAACGCTGATGGCGATAATGATGAATCAAAGTACAGTGATTTAATGTAAAAAATGAAATTAGGAGTGATTATTATGAGTAAAGAAAAAGTACCTTTTACTTCTGATGTAAGAGATGATGATAATGATGCCTTTGTTAATCCTTATCTACCAAAGATGAGAACTAATTATCACCCAAGTGATGAAGACGTAGAAAGTGGAACTGGCGTAAATTTCCCAATAAACATACCAAATCCAGCAGTAGACTCAATTGTTGTAAATAACATATCTAATGCAGAATTTGATTATACACAAGATATGCTTTCTCCTGACAATAATGATGTAGATGAAGATTAATTTAAAAATAAACAAAAAAATCACTTAAACTTCTGAATAATTTTATCATTGCTGGATAGAATAATATCTGTACCCCATAATACTCAGGCACTAAAGTTTATCATTTTAATTTAGTGCTTATTTCCAAAAGAAACTCCCAATAAACGTAAGAGGTTTATTGGGAGTTTTTTTATTTTTAATTACTTTAATAATTCATAATCAACAAATCCATATTTCAAACCTTTTTTCCTTCATTTTTCTAACATCTAATTAAACAGAAATACTAATTAATATTAACAATAAATAAATTTATCTATATATTTATTGACATATTTATCTACAATCCATATAATAAAGTAAAGGAAATACTAAAAATGGAGTGATAATCATGATAAATGATATTTCTATTAATAATGTACTAAACTCACTTGTACCAATTTCTAGATTCAATAAAGGTGAAGCCAATAAAATTTTTGATGAAGTTAAAGAAACTGGCTGCAAAATAGTTCTAAAAAATAATGTTCCCACATGTATTTTGATTACACCTGAAAAGTATAACGAAATGATGGAAACTATAGAGAATTACAATCTACTTGTTGAAGCAGAAATGCGAATAAAAAATTCAAAAGATGAAGAATTAATTTCACAAAGCGATATGCTTTCTAAGCTTAACATTAATCCTAGTGAACTTGATAATATTGAGGTAGAAATAGAATAATGGAATGGGAAGTAAAGTATCTTAAAGAAGCAGAAAAAGATTTAATGTCTTTAGATCACTCTCAGCAATTGCAAGTACTAAAAGCAATTTATAAAGTTTCAAAGAATCCATTATCTTCTATAGAAGGAGGTTATGGTAAGGCTCTTGGAAATAAGAACAATGTTAATTTAACTGGTTACTATAAGATTAAGTTAAAAGCTCTGGGACTGAGAGTAGTATATGGATTAATTCGCGAAAAAGGTATCATGAAAATTATAGTAATATCCATACGCGATGACGAAATGGTTTATAAAATAGCAACCGATAGAATAAGGCATTAAATACTTATACTTGCTCCAAATTAAATTTGGAGCAAGTATAAGTATTGCAACTTGACATTTAGAACTTTCCAGTGAAATTTTCATAGTCTGACGAAACAATAATGTTTCTAATTTCGGTTGATTGCACATAAGTCTAGTTGACATGTTGTATACCTTATTACTTTCCAACTGTCCAATTTTCTTGGGTTGCATATATTGAAACTCCATCTTTTTCACTTGTTTCGTAAATGCTTACTCCATTTGCAATTAGATTATTATAAGCTGAATTTTTTTCAATACTTTTCTTATCTCTGCTTATTATTCCTATGCTTGGACTTAGATATTGAATAAAATCCGAAGTCGATGATGTATCATGTCCGTGATGTGGAACCTTTAATACATCAACTTTTTTCCCATCCAACAAATCATTTGTCCAAAAGTCTTTCTCTGAATTCCATTCCATATCTGCTGCAAATAATTCTTTTAAATCTCCATAGTTCAGATATATAATAGCTGAGTTTTCGTTAACTCCCCAGTAATTCGCTGTATCTTTATCGGACCCTATGGGTCCAAAATCCTTATCTGATTGTACAAATTGCAAAATTTTATTATTATCTATAAACTCACCCTTTTTTGTGTTGGTGAATTTTATCTTTTTACTTTTCATAGCACTAACTGCATCTTGATAAACTTTGTAATCTGTTTTCATCATTTTAATATTTGAAGAATTATCTGCTGTAACTTTCACGTATGAGTACCAATCTTTCATCATTGCGTTATCAGGCATATATACTTTTTTAACATTAAAATTATCCAAAATTGCAGCTAGTCCCCCAATATGATCTGAATGAGCATGAGTAATTATTATATAATCAATTACCTTTTTACCGCCCTCTTCTTTAAGATTTTGTCCATCTAGAAAACTTATTACTTTTTGTGCTGTTTCAGGGGTACCAGTATCAATTAATGCTGTTTCACCGCTTGGAAGCTTGATAAATGCACAATCTGCCTCTCCAACGCTTAGCTGATTAATATATAAATGAGCTTCCATTTCTGCTGGACCTATATATCTGCCATTTGAATCAAACTTTTCTGCTTCATTATCTATAATTGCATAACCAGTCGCAAGACTGCTATCTGCTTTAACATAATATTGGTCATTTTTTGTTTTTATCCATTGATTTGCTACCATGATTCCATTGTTATCTGAGTAATAACTTTTCCCTTTGTACTCATAAAATCCCTTTTGGAGAATTCCCGCACTTCCAAAAAAGTACCAATTATTATCTATGAATTTCTTTCCCAAGTCCATTATACCCTCGTTATTTAAATAATATGTATATCCATCATCTTTAATCCAACCAGTTGCCATTATTCCATCTTTCCCGAAATAGTACCAGTTATAATTAATTAACTTCCATCCAGTTTGTTCAATTCCAGCTTCGTCAAAGTAATACCATGCTCCATTAATTTTTTTCCATCCAATTGTTGCTGCAAAATCCTTATCCAGATAATATACATTATCATCATTTGCATTAGGATTTTCATCTTTTTCCTTAAACCAGCCTGTTTTTTCTACTATTCCATCTTTAGTAACATAGTGAAGTTTTCCATCTATTTTCTTCCATTCAGACAATACATTTGTTTCTTGATCTGTTTTATTTGTGGTAGATATTGAATTTTGATTGTCTTTAGTATTGCTTACACTCTTACTTGATCCTGAAGTTTCTAAAATAGAACTTGTTTTGCTTGTCTGATTTTCTGTACCAGTTGAGTTAGTATAATCTTGACTTTGATTACTAGTCACCTTATCTTCTGCTTTTGCAATAGTTCCCATAAAAGATATACATAAAAATAGAATCATTGGAACTATTAAAAATACCTTTTTAAAATTATTTTGCATAACCTTGCTGCCTCCTTAGGCACATTATACCTTATTACAAATATTGTTTCAATTTTCCAGCAATGTGTGTTATTCCAGTTTTCTATATTTAAATTCCCTATTATCAGTTTTAATAAGTTTTTCTTCCTAGTTCAATACATACTTAATTCAAATTCTGCCTTTTTTATAAGGCATATGAAAAAATTAAATATTTAAAAATCCTTTTCCTCTGACTTCTGATATATCAATTATTGTTATAAATGCATTTGGGTCAATTCCATGCACAGCCGTCTTTAGTTCAACCATTTGATGTGAACTTACAATACAATAAAGCATTTTCTTTTTATCATGAGTGTACTCACCTTCTGCAAATAATGAGGTTATTCCACGGTTAAGATCCTTTATTACATATTCAATAATTTCTTCTTCTTTTCTAGTTACAATAAGAAGAAGCTTTCTACTATTAAATCCCTTTAATACTTTATCAAGAACCATACTTTGAATAAACAGTGAAATAATTGTATACAATGCTTGTTGAAGTCCAAAAATTATTGCTCCTAGCGTAACAATAACTAGATTAAGTGAAAATCCTAAAGCACCTATATTAAAATTTGAGTATTTTTTTCTTATTAACATAATAACAATATCAAGTCCACCTGTTGACCCATGTCTCAAAAATACTATTCCCAAACCAATACCTAATAGAACTCCTCCATATATACAAAAAATAAGCAAGTCATTTTCCATGTTAATTAGATATACTAAAGGTTTTGTTATAATGAGTGAAACTGAGAAACATAACATTCCTATTGTTGTATATAAAGTAAAACATCTATCAAATTTTTTATAGCTTAATATGATTAATGGTATATTAATTATAAATACACCAACACCAGCTGGAATCCTAAGAGTATACTCCAAAATCAAAGCTATACCTGTAGCACCACCACTTAGGAGCTTTGCATGTACTAAAAATAAATTTACTCCCATTGATGCTATCATACAACCTAAAAATATAAAAAATACATCAACTATATTGCCTTTATACTTATAATAATACGCTCCCATTTAAATACTCCTTACAGTTTGAATATAATTACAAAATATAATTGTATATTCAATCAGCCGTATTTTCAACAATACATCTTTTCTTTCTACAAATAGTCTTTGTGATTTTGCAAACAATTATTAATAATTTTAACTTTATATCAAAATTTAATTGAATGAATTATAAAATAATTATAATTCAGTAGTATTATTTATAAAAAAGAAATAAGGATGGTTTTAAATGAAAAGAAAAAATTTTATATTATGCGTAACCCCAGTATTTTTAGTGACCTTCTCTATATTATTTAGCGGTTGTTCTAGAGTAAATCAACTAATTATTAATGGTAAGAAAAATTTAGAAATCAGTAAGAATTTACCTAACTATACCCTAAATGAAACAAATCTTAAAGAAATTACGTTTGATAATAAAACTTATATTATTCAAGAATCTTCTGTTTCACAAAATGAATTAGATAAGCCAATTGGAAAAGTATCTAAACAAGTTACCATAGATGAAAATAATAAAGTATTAAACAAAGATGAATTAAGGAAAATATATATTCTTCCTAATGATAAAATTGAAGAAAAGCGGATTTATTTGAGCTTTGGCTGGATTTATAGTGTGAAAAATACTTACCAAAATGAAACAATTGCTGTCAATGTAAACAACCAATATAAATTAGCCAAGCTTAAAAAATAACCCTAATTTTACAAAATATCCCCAAAACATTAGAAATATTTTATATTTGTCCTATACAATAACATTGTAATCATTCAATAAAAAAACCTTAAGGTTATTTTATAAATCAAATAATTCATTAAAGAAAGGATGGTGAAATGCTATTATTTAAATATATATGCTTATCACGCATTTGTGCAATCGCTTGCGAAAAAGTGAGCAAAAATTTATTTATTAGGAGTGATATCAAAATGAGAAAAAAATTATTATCCAGGTTAATTGCTTCAGGTTTATTCTTAAGCCTAAACTTTCTCCCCGCACCTTTTATAGATTTTAGTACGGGAAAAATTTCAACAGCAGCGTATGCTGCAACCAGTGCTGCTCTGCCATCCAATACTAAAGATGGAACTATTCTTCATGCCTTTGACTGGTCTTTTACAACTATAAAGAATGAGCTTCCAAACATAGCAGCAGCAGGATATAAATCAGTTCAGGTATCTCCTGTACAGGGAACAAAAAGTACAAGCAAAGATCCAAGTCAATGGTGGTTATTATATCAACCAACAAATCAGTCAGTTGGTAATGCTCAACTTGGAACCTATGATGACTTCAAGGCACTTTGTAGTGAAGCTGATAAGTATGGTATTTCAATTGTTGTAGATGTAGTAATGAACCATATGGCTAATAACGGAAATCCAGATCAATTAGATTCCAGTGTAGATCATAGCTTTCAAGATTCCAGCCTATATCATAACCAAGGACAATGCAGTAATTGGACCAATAGATATGATATAACACAAAAAGGCATAGGTATGCCGGACTTAAACACTCAAAGTTCTGCTGTTCAAAATAAAGCAATTACTTTTTTAAATCAATGTGTAGATGCAGGAGCTGATGGCTTCCGTTTTGACGCTGCTAAGCATATTGAAACTAATATTGGAATCGATTCTAATCAATCTTGGGCAGGAAATTACTGGACCAACGTTTTAGGTAATCTGCACAATAAATCAAATTTATTTATATATGGTGAAATCTTACAAGATGGATCAGTAGATAATATTGGAGCTTATGAATCATTTATGAATGTTACCGCAAGCAATTTTGGCGGCTCGGTTAGAAATGCAGTAACTTCAACAAATCTAAGTTCACTTGGCACTACTTTAGGAGGAGTTGATTCAACTAAAGCAGTTGACTTTGTGGAGACTCATGATACTTATGAAGATGGAACAAGTAAGTCTTTAACAGATACTCAAAGAAAACTTGGCTGGGCTATAGTTGCTGCTCGTGCAAATACTACACCATTATTCTTTGACAGACCTACTGGCAGCATAGGATCTGAAGGTGATGGTCTTTGGAAAGATCCTGATATAGCAGCAATTAACAAATTCCATAATGCAATGATAGGACAAGGTGAATACTTAAGATGGACGAACAATAATACAACAATGCTGATAGATAGAGGAGCTAAAGGTACTGTAATAGTAAATGATGGAGGAAGCACATATGTTAACTCTCCTACAAATTTAGTAAATGGTACTTATACTAATAAAGGTAGTGCAAATTGTACTTTAACTGTTTCGAATGGAACTATAACTGGAAACATTCCTGCTAATTCAGTAGTTGTTCTTTATGATGGATCAACACCTCCACCACCTGTTGATTATGCACCTCATTCAGGTTATAAAGTTGACTATGATAGCAGTACTCTAGTTCAAGGTAACAGTTTCACAATATACTATAACGGTTCTTTAGCAAATTCAAGTTCAGTGAAATTACATTGGGGATATAATGGATTTACAAATCCAACAGATGTTACAATGACTAAACGTTCAGATGGATTCTGGTCAGCAACTATTACAATCCCTTCATCAGCTACAAAACTAGATTTTGATTTTACTAATGGCTCTAGTTGGGATAATAACTCCAGCAAAGATTGGCACTTACAAGTATGGTCATCATCAGTTCCAGTTCAAGTTAACCCTGCTCCAACAGCAGGTAAAGCAACTACTGTATACTATAATGGAAGCTTAGCAGCTGGTTCCTCTTCAATAACTTTACATTGGGGATATAACGGATTCACAAATCCAGCAGATGTTACTATGACTAAACAATCTGATGGAAGATGGGCAGCAACAATAAACCTTCCATCAGGAAGCTCTGATTTAAATATGGCATTCAAGAGTAATTCAGGAGCTTGGGATAGCAACAACTCAGCTAACTATAACTATTCTGTAGCACAATAATTTTCATATAAACTTAATTTACTCCTCTAAAATTATGAATCACACATTAAGGTAATTATATAATCAACTTAATGTGTGATTCTTTTTTTAATATTATTCAATTAATCCATCAATTCTACTATAAAAAATTCGATTGTAGCGCCATTATATTCGTTATTATATGCTGAAATTTCTCCTTGATAGTTTTGAACAATTTTTTTAGCTATATATAAGCCTAAACCAAAATGGTTTTTGTATGACTCACTTTGATAAAATGCAGAGAATAATTTGTGTGTATCTTTTTCTTTAAAGCCTGTTCCGGTATCTATGCACTTAAAATAAATTTTGCCTTCAGTATTTTCATCAGATACAATCAGCTTTATCCTGCCACTGTTTGTGAATCTAAGGCTATTGTGAAGTATGTTATCTAATACACGATTTAGCATTGATTCATCCAACATATAGTATTTTTTACTTAAGTTAACATAAAATTGAAATTCTATATTTTTCTTATTTGCTAAGGATAATAACTCCCTCTTTTTTTCTATGAGTAATTTATTTAAGTCAACTTTTTGTATCCTAAATAAAAAATTCAAATTATCTACTTTATATATTAGAGATAGGTTATCTGTAAGCTTGACCATTTTATCACAATTTCTTTTAATTGTTTCTATGTAATCATCCATAGAAAAATTCTCTTCATCTCTTAATTCGCTTATGAGTTCGAGCTCTCCATTTATTACTGTTATTGGAGTTCTTATATCATGTGCTATTGATGATGTAATCATCTTTCTTTCATTTTCTAATTTGGATAAGCCTTCAATTGTTTCTTTCAATGCGTTTATCATCTTATTGAATGAATCTTGTATAGTCTTAAATTCCATTCCTTGAAGTCCCTTAATTTCAAATAAGTAATTCCCTTCTGATATTTCTCCTGCTGCATTAAGCAATATTTGAATATTCTTTGATATAGATTTATATAACTTTTTAGTAAATAGAAATAAATACATGATAAAAAAAATAATAGGAGATGCAATTAAAGTAATATATATAGCTACAATATCTGGCCTTTCATGAATATTATTTGTTATGTATCCAAAGGGAGCTCTTAAGACATAAATATATCTTATGCAATTGTCTTGTACTAATGGTATGCACCTATATACATAATTATCTCTAACTGTATTTATTTCCATAGATTTTAATACATCTATATTTTTATTTACAATATCAGCATCACCAAATAAATGATTCCCATTAATATCTACAACTTCCCCTTTGATTTTATCTGAATATGAATTCAAATCTATCAAACGCCCTTGAAGTACCGAATCTATATTTCTTATAATTTCATCTTCTATTTCATTTAAATATTTCTCATAATAATCTGCTGTTTTCATATAATTAGTAGATATAAATAAAAATATAACCAAAAGTGCATATGCAACTATCGTTGATATAAAAGTATACGAAAATATTTTTATAACCAATAAATAAAAATCACTTTTAATGGTTTTGTTACTTAGCATCCGTAACCTCCCATTTATAACCAAAGCCGTAAACTGTCGTTATATATGAAGTATTAGGATCTGCTTCTTTAATTTTTCTTCTTATATTCTTTATACTTTCTGTAACAGTTTCTAAATAGCTCTCTGAATCAATTCCCCATACTTTATTAAATATCTGCTCTTTAGAAAACATTATATTTTTGTTTAACATAAAGAACTCAATTATCTCATATTCTTTCTTTCTGAGCTTTAGTTTCGTTCCAGAGCAAAAGACTTCCTTAGTTAAAATGTCAATAATCATATTTTTAGAGCTCAAAATATAATTTTTGTTTTGTGAAATTCTTTCCTCTCGTCTTAAATGACATTCAATTCTTGCCATTAATTCCTTTAATCCAAATGGTTTTGTAATATAGTCGTCACCGCCAACTGCAAGAGCACTAACCTTATCTTCCTCTAAGTTTTTTGCACTTAAAAATATTATAGGACAATTAATTTTATCCCGAATTATACTGCAAATCTCTATACCATCTACGTTATTCATCATTATATCAAGTATGATTAAGTCAAATTTATTCTCAAGGATAATTTTTAAAGCTTCAACACCATCTTCATATGTTTCAACATAATAATTATGTACCTCGAGATACCTTTTTATCATACTGCAAATATCATCATTATCATCTACTACTAATATTCTTTTTTGTTCCATAATACTTCACCTTATTTTTTTATTTAATCATTCCAAGTCTTACGAAATTTAAACTTCTTGTAAAGAAAATGCACAGTCCCATGGAGTCTTCTTTCCATTTTCAATTGCCAGCAATGTTAATATAATTCCTGCTACTCCATCAATAATGCCAATATAATCAAGGTAGTCCACGCCCACTTCACTCTTCTCCATATTATAAAATCCAAAGGCTGCCTTTTCATCATATAACTCTAATATTTTATCTGTTAAATCTATGGCCGCTTCTCTAAAATCTTGAAGCCTAGTCACCTCATAGAACCTATTAGCTATATAAGCAATCCCGGAAAAACCATGGCAAAATGTTGGAGAATAGATATCTGTAAGTCTATTTATTGCACCCTTCATTGCATTAACTGCTTCATCTATATATTCCATGTTATTTAAATATTCTCCTGCTATAAGTACAGAATAGGCTGCGCCAGGAGCTCCATAACACCAGGCATCTCTGCTATTTATACTATTAACCTTACCTTCTCTATATTCCTCTAGAGATATGTGTGTCCCCCAGTAACTTTCCTTATCGTTACTTATATGAAACTTTATAAGAAAGTCTACTAATTTATTGATACTATCATCTTGATCTTCTAAATGAATACCACATTTTGCAGAATTACATAAAACAAGGAGCATGCCAGGTACCCCATGAGATAGGCCTATATTAAAGCAGCCTTCTGGCCAAAGCTTTTGATCCACCTTTGAAAATTGATTTTCAGCCGAAATATACCATCCTGGAAGCACTAATCCATTAACACTTTTATCTTTACATAATTCAATTATATATCCGACAATCAATCTTAGAGCTTGTTTCATTTCTTCATTGTTAGGAAATAACATACAGTAATTAGCTATTCCACATACCCCTTCAATGACATCATAATCAGACATGTTGAGAGATTCCTTATTTCTTAATATTTCTATAAACCCCGGTATATTTTCCTCGATAAAAGAATTCATGCTGGAAATAAAATTTCCATATCTGCTCCTATTATTTGATAGACATACGGCAGAAAGCCCTATTCCCGAAACACCGCTAAACATGGAAAGTGATGTAATCCCCTTTTCTTCTATATACTCTCCCATTCTCTTCATGTATTCATGTCCTATTACATCCCATCCTTGTTCTGGGTACTGCTCATTCAATTCCCCATACAATACACAAAGTGCAGGTATTCCGTGACTTAAACTTAATTCATTAAAAGGATTTATCCTATTTCCCTCAAAGTTTATATAATTCTTCTCATTATTAACTATTTCTTTTACTTTTTCATAATCCGATAGCTTTTCTGCTATATTCCAAACAGTATCTCTTATACTTCTATTTCTCATTTTTCTCCCCCATAAATATAAATTGATTCGTTATATAACTGAATCCAGCTTTATTTTATTTTGTAAATCTTCTTTATGCTGTAAGCTCTCCATTTCATACATACGTCTATATACTTCATTGTTTAGTAATAATTCTTTATGTGTTCCAATTCCAATTATCTCTCCTGCATTCATTACAATTATTTTGTCAGCCAACATAGCTGTAGATAGTCTATGGGAAATAAAGATTCCAATCTTGTCCTTAGTCATCTTTATAAACATATCAATAACCTCTTTTTCAGCTATAGGATCTAATGCGGAGCTTGGCTCATCAAGTATATATAAGGAAGCATCTCTAAAGAAAGTTCTAGCTATAGCAATTTTCTGCCATTGCCCACCTGAAAGCTGTACTCCATTTTGAAACCATAATCCAAGCTGTTCATCCATATTATTAATAAATTTAGCACTAGCTTTATCTAGAGCTGTCCTCATATTATGATCATCATTAATATTATCAATATTTCCAAAGCCTACATTTTCTCTTACTGTTAGTTCGTATTTAGTGAAATCCTGAAATAAAATTGCAATACAGCTTCTGAGCGCAGCTTCGTCATAATCATTTATTGAATGCCCATTATATAAAATACTATCATCCTCTAAATCATATAATTTTGATATAAGTTTTACTAATGTACTTTTCCCTGATCCATTAGGTCCAACTATGGCAATTCTCTCTCCTTTTGCAATTTCAAGATTTATATTACTTAACACTGTATTATAGGAATTAGGATATTTGAAGGTCAGATTTTTTATTTTTAAGCTTTTAATATTACTAATTTTCATTAATTTCTTATTTTCATCAATAAAGTTTTCTTCATTAATATCTAAGAATTCAAACAACTGACTAATATATAAATTATTTTCATATAACGTATATATAGTATTAAGTACACTTTTACAATTACTTTGTATTAAATTAAGTGCATTTATAAATCCAACAACATTTCCAATTAAAATTTCTCCAATGATTGCTGAATATACAATAATAAGAAGTATTACAGCAGTACATACTTGTTGCACAAACTCAAAGATAAATGTGAAAATTGATCTTCTTTTAAATAGCTTAATATCTTGTTTAACAAATACTTTATTAATACTTTTAAACTTATTTAAAATGTATTCTCCTATGCCATAGGATTTTATTTCTTTAAAAGTATTATCTCTAGTTAGTAAATACGATAGATACCATGACTTTCTTCTATCCGTAGCCCTTTCCCAACTAACGTTAAATTCTCTTTGACCTATTTTAAAGAAATATAACGAAAAAGTTAGCGGAATCAATACTAAAATAAGCAGTACCCAAGGTTTCCAATTTATTATTATAGTAACTGATGATACTAATGTGACAATTGATGTAATTAAGCTTAATATTGATAAAAATACTTGGTATGGTTTATACGAAGTTTCATTTTGCACCCGCTGCAATCTATCGTAAATTTCAGAGTCCTCGAAATGTTTTAGTGATAATTTCGTACATTTTTTCATCACTTTATAGTTAAGCTTATAATTAATTAAAGTTTGAAATTTATTTTGATAAAACTCCACAATAGATCCTACAATTTCACTGAACAAATTTGCAGCAATATAAAATCCAAATGCATATATAACTTTTTCGAAATCTTTTGTTGTAATCATGTTTAGAAGATGCTGAGACCCGAATAAAGTTATTATAGGGCATAAACCTATGATTAAGCTAAATATGAGAATAGTATAAAAGCTTCTTTTATCTATTTCTTTTATCAAACTAATTGTCTTAGGTATTAATTTCAGTGCTTTTACTATATCTTTTAAAGAGACGTGATCATCATAATTTTCTACATTCAAATTTTACCCCCCTTAATTTAAGATATTACTATGATTTAAAATGCTTTAATGCGTATAAAGCATGAGATGCTAAAGCCCTAACCTTTTTTTCGAACTCTCTGTCAATGCCAAACATTCTATTACAGTTTAAATGAATTATACTATCTAAAATTGATAAATCTGTTGATACTTCTTCATTTTCTCTTACTTTATTTCCATAGTATTCAACTATTTTTCTTCGCTTGTTTAATATTTCTATTAATATATTTCCTTCTTCACTTTCCCTTAAGCCTTCCCAATCCTTATTACAGTTGCATAATTTCATATATTCAGTACGTTTTTGCTTAAAGTCTTCTCTATACTCAGAAGAATTAACTTGTGAGCGTAAAAACTCTACTTGTTTATCATATGGCAAGCCAAAGCTCTCCATATAGTGTATTACAGAAATCATTCCTATTATTTCATCGCTAAAATTAAGGCTTCCTTCTCTTTTTGCTCTTAATATATCTTCTGTTACAATGCTATCAAAGAAGAAGACTTTTTCGGCAATATTAATTAATTCTATACCTCCATAACGTTCAATTTCTCTATCATAGGAATCTATTGAGAAGTATGTCATCAAGCCTTTTTTTCTAACCATAGATAGCCATTCCCTTATCTTTGGATATATCATTAATAGTTTTTCTTGGCTTGAATTAAGTCTTAATCTTATATGCTGCTCTGGATCAACATATCTCATAAAAAAGTACTTACTTATAATTTCTTCCTCTACTAGCTCATTACAAAACTCCGAGATATAATAGGCTATTAAATCATCAACATTTGAGCTTATTCCATATAATTTAATATAAAGCCATTCATCAAAAGGATCTTTTACACGCTCTTTTGATAAACTGCTTATATCACTGCTTAACATCCTAGCTGAAACTTTATCGCTTATAGTTTCCTGCTTAATTTTTATCAGTGGAATTACTAGTTCACATATATAATCCTTATAGCTTTCCTTTACAATATTTACTCCTTCATTTTCATAGGAATTTAAGATTATCTCATTAAAGCTATTCTTACATTCGTGGTATAATATTTTAACGCATTGCTCATCATCGAGATTTAAAAGTATTCTATTATCTGCAAAAGTTATATATACATATTGTGGGACACCATATTTTATGCAATAATCATTAAACTGATTTTTAAATTCATTAAATTCTGTCTTCTTATTAATTTTCATGTTAATTTTATTCATTTTCCAAGTCTCAGGCATTATTACGAAATTCTTATATTTAATTTCTGGTATATATGAAAAATCTTTGTACACATCACTCCAAGCAAACTTATACCAGAGTTTCTTCTCATCTAAGCTTATATCATTTAAAAACCTTATAGGATTAGGTGCAGTTTGAGGATTGAGCATATTATTTATTGTAAGTAATAGTTTTTTATTTAGGGCTTTGCTTTTAGCATAAAATGTATTGTTTTCTAATCCAATATAAATGTCATTAAGCTTTATTCTATATAAATTATCTTTGCTGCCGTTTGTAAATAGTGACATTTCATACTCACTGCTATGAATATTTCTAGTAACATTTGCATTCCTAACTTCACTAGGTAAATATGAGATTTCGCAAGTAACGTATTCCTCACTATCAATTATCTCAATATTTCTTTCATCTAATTCTTCAAAGAATTTATTAGGTTCGCTCATCATATGCGAAAACCTTCCAAAACTTTTCCCTGCACTAGTCGAACCTAAATTAGGACCAATATAGTATTGAAACTCATCACTTGAGTTATCTTCAGATTTATTTTTTACAAGCAAATTAATTTCTAATGAATCTGGAATATTCTCGTAATCAATCTTTTGCAATTCTAAATTCTTTATTTCATCGTCTCTTATAACTATATTTCTGCTATTGGTCTTAAGAGCCTGAAAATACTTTTCCATAAAGTAATCTCGTACATTATTATCTAATAATTCATTTACAGAAACATCTAAAGATCTATTATTTCTAGGTCTTTCATAATTCATTGGCGGACCTATACCTATATCATTATCTAACATTTCTAATAATGATATTTCTCTATCTTGTCCATACTTTTCAATGAATTCTTGCTTATATTTTGATAAAAATGGTTCTGGATTTTCTATGGACATTGATAGGTCTAATAATATATTCATAAGATCATTTACATCTGATATTATTTTCTTATTAATTTTCTTATCTCTTAAATTTAACTTCATATCAACTTGCAAAATATTTTTCACATTTGCAATACTTTCCATTTTCTTATATAGCTCTAAATATGTTTTTTCTTCGGCACCTACTGGAGTTTCATTATATATCTTAAGCTTTTCCTTAATTTCTGTTAATTCATCTACTAACGGTATTTCAATTTCAGCTTTCTTAACTTCATTAATAAGATAATCAAATTGATCTAATACTGTTAATGGAGGTCTTAAATTTGATATTAAAAATTCTCGTTCTATTAATTGTTTTAAAAAGTTATCGATCTTACTTTCGTCTTCAATAGAATACTCATCTATTAATATATACTTTAACTTGTTATATTCAATTCCATCTTTAGCTAAATCATATGTTCTCATAAATGGTTTAGTAGCTCTAATACTAATTTCACCAATTCTATTATTATCTTCTTTATCTGTAGAGTGTATTAATAATGCTCTTTCCCCTTTAATAAAGATGCTGTCATTTATCTTAAAATCTAAATTTTTATAATGATTATCTTCTAACTCTTTTACAATCTTAATAATCCATTCCAAATCAGGCCTAGCGAATTTCTTGAAATTATCATTCTCATAACTTATAGCTGTTTCTTCTGCGTATTCTCCAAAATCCACTCCTGAAAAAAGCCCAAAAGGTGTAGGTCTCATACTCATCCTAATCAGGTATTTATATATTGATTGAAGGAAATAATCAAATTTTTTGATTTCTTTTCCATCACAAAAATCTATTATTGTGCTATATAAACTCTTGCTGGATACTAATATAGCTTCTCTAAAAACTGAATTATTGCAGATTTCCAGCAATCTATCTTTAATTTTGTCTGATTCCCCGTCTTTTCTGAAAAACTCATAGTAATTATCTGTTGAAAATATGGGTGTCCTAATCATAAAAGTATTTGTATTTCTATATAAATCTCTCATCTAAATTATCCCCTTATTTTAAATATGTTTAATATTATATCCATGATATAAAAGTATTATCTATAATAATACATTATTTAACATATATCTCATATTTTATCACAACTTTATAACTAATTGTATATTATATTAAATTTTAATAAAAGTCTCCTAAAAGATGGCTTGTACAATAAAAGGCAGTAAAAAATATATTAATTCTTTACTGCCCTCTTTGTGTTAAAAATGAATTAACACTTTATACAAGACTTACATGATACACAAGAGTTTTGTGTAATACACATTAACACGCCTGTGATACAACCAGGAGTACATAGAGACTTACTAGTTATAGCTGGTCCTACTTTTGTTGTGTCTGCCTTTACTTTTACGTCTAAATCAAAATCATCTAATTTTCCCATATTCTTCTCCCTCATCTCTCTCTTTTTATTTTTAATAATTTATTTTAATATTAAACTCATTAAATCAGCATATTTCAAATTTCCGGAACATAAGATATATACTATATTCAACTTGTCTAATAATAAAATCTAATTTACTTTACATATTTATATTAATACCAAATTATAATATTTTTATAATGTTTTTACCAAAAGTAAATTTTATCACCAAACTCTTTAAAGTTTTTATCTTTTTACCCATATAATGTAATTTGTTATAAAAATAAGATGCATCAAAACGACTCTTAAATCATTTTGATGCAACTAATTTTAAAGATTATCAATTAATCATAACTTTTCTTTCCTTCCCATTTTTCAAACCAGATCATTCCCAAAATTGTTATTAAAATAAAAAATATGCTGATGCTTAACATCCCCTTCTGAAGTTGAACATTAAAATATTCAACGGAATTAGTGTTTACTGGAATATAAGCTCCATTTATAAAGGTCCCTGGAAGTAATCCCCATCTGGCTGGATATGTCCATGGAATAAACATCCATATGCTATCTCCAACTGGAGTTGCTCCCAAAATAGCAGCAATCAAAACTCCCATTGCTCCAATTCCGATAGATGCCCCCATACCAAACATAAAACTTATTAATAAATCTAAAGAACAAATAGCTATAGATGCAAGGCTCATAAATAAAGCTCCTTGCATAAATACTTTAGAATCTATGCTTTCCATATGAATTATAAATTTTAATCCCCAAATCATTATAATTGTTGAAACTATAATATCTATAATTATAATTAAGATTAATATAATTAATTTGCTAATATATATTTTAATTCTTGATGCAGGTATGCTTAATAACCCATTAAAGTTTCCTGCATTTTCTTCTTGTTCACATATAAGTGCTGATATTAAAGCTATTCCAATAGGAAGAATAATAGCCATTGCATTGAAAAATGTATCATAATTTTGAATCTGAAATTTATTATGCTTATTATACATTATCATGCATATTGAGTAAACTATTGGTGTTATATATGCAATTAACCTTATAGGCGTACGCTTTGTCTTCATCCAATCTGCACATAGCATTTTAATCAATCTCATTACTAATGCACCTCTCGCTTATTAAACCAAATTGATGTAATAAATGATACTGCTGCAAAAAATACTAAAGAAATAACTATACCTTTTACTATTGGATCCGGTGATAATAGTGGACTTCCCTCTGGTAATATTGTTCCATTTGGATGTACACCAATAATAGGACACATGAGTCTCAATCCAAAACTCCAAGGAATTAATATCCAAAAAGATTCGGTAGATGCTATGACCCCTGCTATAATTCCAACTATACTAGTTATAATTGAAATAGCAGTTCCAAATAGCGATGATATAAATAAATGTATAGGAATTAATACTAAAGATGCAATCCAGCAAACAATAGCTGCTTCAAATATATTTGTAATAGAAATACTCCTATCTCTGACTAATATATTTGATAATATTACTACTGTGAATAGCTCTATTGTTGAAATAAAAGTATATGAAGCTATGACACTTATCTTGCTAAACCAAACTGCAGTTTTGCTAATGTTATATAAATATGAACTTTTATAATTACCTGACTTTTTTTCTCTCATATGAGCTAAGGAACATAACAAAGCTGTCCCAAGAGGCATAAAAATTAATGGCCACCAATTAAAAACCATGCTTATATAATATTTTGATCCATCGGCAATAAAAAACATTATGCAAATTGCGTACATTGCAAAAAATAAGGGTGCTAAAACCATAAGTTTTCTTGAAAAGGTTCTTTTGCATTTTAAATTCTCAGCTTGAATTATATTAATCATTTTTTAGACTTCCTCCTTTGAATTACATTCTTTCACAACTTCCATAAATAGCTTCTCTAAGTCCTGATCTTTTTCAATTTTATCTTGATATCCTAACTTTCCGTCACTAATAATTCCAATATAGTCAGCGACTTGTTCCACTTCAGATAATATATGGCTTGATAAAATTACTGTTATCCCCCTCCTAGGAAAGCTCTTTATTAAATTACGTAATTCCTGAATTCCTATAGGATCTAATCCATTTGTAGGTTCGTCTAAGATTAATAATTTAGGATGATTCAAAAGTGCAATTGCAATTCCAAGCCTTTGTTTCATCCCAAGAGAAAATTGAGATGCCTTTTTTTTGTTGGTATTTTTTAAATCTACAATTTCTAAAACCTCGTCTATACGAGATTTAGGCAAGTTTAATAATTTAATATAAACTTCAAGATTTTCTTTAGCCGTAAGATTTCCATATAAAGCTGGAGTTTCAATAAGTGCTCCTATATCCTCAAGCTTTTTTCTACTCCACTTTTCTCCATTAAAGATTATTTGGCCTGATGTTGGATGTAAAAGACCTGTTATTAACTTTAGGGTAGTCGATTTACCTGCTCCATTCGGTCCAAGCAGCCCATAGATAACATTTTGTTTTACTTTTAATGAAATGTTATTTACTGCTATTTGTTTTCCAAAACGCTTAGTTAATTTATCTGTTTCTATAATATATTTTTCCATAAAATAAGCTCCTTGCTTCGTAATTTCAGTTTATTTTAGCAAGGAACTATAATATATTTATAATGTAGTAAATTATTTTTTAGTATTTAAAGCATTATAGGCATTAACCAATCCTGAACCATAATATTCTTTTGATTTATTACCATCTAATTTTTCAGATGTTTTATAAATTAATTTAGCTACTTCTTTTGGCTTTAGATGACTATCTTTACATAAAATAAGCCCTGCTACCGCTGAAACTTTTGGAGCTGCTATTGATGTTCCTTCCACAAACCAATAGTCACCAACTGATGTGCTTAAGCACATATCAAAAATAGAACCAGTTTCAGATGAATCCCCTCCTGGTGCTGTTATATCTATAAAATTCTTACCATAATTCGAGTACTTTGCAATCTCATCAGTCTTTCCTGTAGCTGAAACATTTATAACACCATCTATACTACCTGGAACTTCATAAGTTAACCCTTCATATTTAAAGCCTTTGCTCCCATTTTGATCATTAAGATATTGGGTTAATTTTTTTGTATTTCCACAATCAATACCATCATTTCCTGCTGCTGTGACTATCGTAACATTATGTTTTATTGCATATTTAATTGCTCGTTTATACAATTCATACTCTGCCATATCATCACCTAATTTATATTTGACACCAGTCTTTGGATCAGTCCAATAACACTTTCCTTTTAAATCGTATCCTGACATACTCAAATTAATTACTTTTGCTCCATCATCGGTGGCTTTAATTATTGCTGATGATGCTATGGTTGCATTTGTATTTCCTTCAGAATCAAAAATTCTATAACTCCTAAATCCAATATTAGGTGCTACTCCTTTGGTTCTCCCATTCGCAGCTATAATTCCCGCTACATATGTGCCATGACCTAATCTATCACCTATATCATTAGGATCTCCAGTTTCTGTTTCATCATTATTAAACCCCTTAGGGATGAGATTCTCTCCGCCCATAAAATTTTCTTCTAAATCTGGGTGATCAGCTTTTACTCCTGAGTCCACAATAGCTACCACCACATTGTGATTTCCAGTACTTAAATCATAACTCTTTCCATTGTTTGTTACTCTTTTTATGTCCCATTGGTACAAGTTATATAAATCACTACTGCCACTTTCAGAACTATCCTCATTGTCAGCTTTACTTATAGATTTATTTAGACTCTTATTTAAATTTTTATTGTCTTTAAACTTTATTATTTTTTCTTCTGGTGCTTTAATATTGTGATTTGGAGCCAATGAATTTACTGTATTATAATTTTGAATTTCTGGTATTAAATCTGCTTTACATTGAACCTCCAGTCCTCCAACTTCTGAAAATGTATTTACTACCTTTCCTCCTGATTTGCTTATAAAATCTTTAACCTGAGTATCAACCTTCTCGTCATTAAATAACACCACTAAATCAATGTTATCTTCTGAATCCTTTGTCACAGCTTGTACACCAATTCCTGCAAGCGTAGTGCTGGCAAATAAAATCGTAATTAAAATAGAATAAAATTTTTTTAAAAATAGCCTCTTTTTCATAATTCCCCTCTTTTCCTTATTCATTTGACACAATAATCATTATATAACATAAATACCATAATATCCTAATATTTTTATAATTTTTGATGGTAATTTGCTATTTTATTTTACAAAATACATTACGACAGAATTATGAGGGGATTTATACTAAAAAAACTACACATATAAGAAAAATAAATTCCTTATATGCGTAGTTTTAATTTATAAAAGTGTATAAGTTTGATTTTATTTAAAATGTACCAGAATATCTAATTTACCTGCGTTTCTTGGAATTAAATTACCTTTGATTGGCTCCCCATTAATAATAACTTCTACACTGTTATCTGCATTACTCTGTTCCATATTTGTTGATATGTTTGGTGATCCTTGCATTTTGTTATTATCTTTATTACTTTGTTCCTTTGATCTTAAGACCTTTATAGTATAGTCTTCTTTTTCATTTGTGATCTTTATCTCAAATTCATTCCAACCACTTGGCACGCAAGGTTTTATACTATAACCCTTGTCTTCAACTCTTTTAAGTCCTAAAATATTTTCAACTCCAACTCTGTACATCCATCCTGAAGCTCCTGTATACCAACTCCAGCCGCCTCTTCCTGCATGAGGTTCTTTTATGTACACGTCTGCTGCCATTACATAAGGTTCAACTTTATAGGTCATGCACTCTAATTCAGTCTTTGAATGATTAATTGGATTTATCATATTATAGTACTTTAATGCTTTATCTCCCATATTAAGCTTAGTTAAAGCTAAGATTACCCAAACTGCGGCATGAGTATACTGCCCTCCATTTTCTCTTACTCCTGGAACATATCCTTTAATATAACCTGGCTCTAGCTTTGAATTATAAAATGGTGGCGCAAGTAGCAGTATCATTCCCTTGTCTTTTTTAACAAGGTTTCTATCAACTGCTTCCATTGCTTCAATTCCACGCTCTTTTTGTGCTGCACCTGAAATTATTGCCCAGCTTTGAGCTAAAGAGTCTATTTGACATTCTGGATTTTCCCTTGATCCAAGTGGAGTACCATCATCAAAATACGCTCTTCGATACCAGCCTCCGTCCCAGGCATTTTTCTCTAGGTTTTCTCTTATAAATTCTTTTCTCTCTTCATAATGCTTTTCTGTTTCCATGTCATTTTTCTTTCCAGCAATTTCAATGAAGCTATTTAAAATAGAATATAAGAACCATCCAAGCCATACACTTTCTCCTTTTCCTTCGTTTCCAACAGTACTCATTCCATCATTCCAATCTCCACTACCCATTAAAGGAATATTATGAATACCAAATTTCAATCCTTTTTCAATAGCTTTTAAGCAGTGTTCATATATAGTTCCCTCTTTTGAAGATTGGTTTACTATTGTATATCTTTCATCTTCACCTTCCCTAAGTGGTTCGTCTTCAAGATAAGGAGCAGTTGCATCTAAGATGTCATAATCTCCTGTAGAACTAATGTATTCAGCCGTTACATAAGGCAGCCATAATAAGTCATCACTAAATCTAGTTCTTATACCGGAATTAACAACTGGATGCCACCAGTGCTGTACATCACCTTCTACATATTGTCTTGAAGCACTTCGTAAAATTTGAGCTTTTGGTATTTCAGGTTCTGCTACTCCAAGAGACATGGAATCTTGAAGCTGATCTCTAAACCCATAAGCTCCACCACTTTGATAAAATGCACTTCTACTTAAATATCTACAGCTTAAGGTTTGATATAGAAGCCATCCATTTAATAAATAATCTAAGGATTTATCTGGTGTCTTAACTTGTATATTTCCGAGGAAATGTCTCCAATATTGTTTTACCTTATCTAATTCATTTTGTACATTTCCAAAAAACTTATATTTGTCGATAATATTTTCAATATTTTTGACTTCATCCTGCCCAAATAAAATTACCAGTACCTTCTTTTCACCGGGTCTTATTCTAATTTCAGTACTAGCAGCTAAGCAAGGATCATAAGCTCCTCCACATTTATTACTTAGATTATTATGCTTTAAAGCTTCAGGGGCAGAAGTTTCCCCGCCTATGCCTATAAATTCTTTGTTATCTCCAGTAAAGCTTATATTCTCTCCACCTAAAATAGTTAGATATGCATTTAATTTACCAAAATATTCACTATAAGGATTATGGGCTCCTATAAATTTATTAACATTAAGGGAATTTGTCCTTGGACTAGGATTATTATCACCGCTTACTGCTAATTTGTCCTTTGGTATTTCTCCATTTATATACGTTGAAACATATCTTGAGCTTTCATATTCGTAAACCCCTAAAACAAGTTTAGCATAATAATATACAGAAATATCTCTGTCTATATTACTTAAATTTTCTAAAGTTACTCTTTGAATTTTTACTCTTTCATTTTTCGGCGCAAAAATTTCAAGTTTTCCTTTTAAATCATAAGCTGTATGTTTAAACACAGAATATCCAAAGCTATGTTTAATTAAATATTCTCCTCCATCCCTAATTGGTTTTGGAGTTATTGAGAAGCAATCTTTGCTATTATTATCTTTGATATAAAGCGCTTCAGTAATAGGATCTTTAATATAATCATTACTCCAAGGAGTTATTTTATTTTCTCTAGAATTTCCACACCAAGTATACCCTGAGCCTACTTCTGATATATGGAATCCAAAGTCATCATTAGAAATAACATTTATCCAAGGTGCTGGAGTATTTCTATAATTAGATAATTTAATTATGTAGCTATTATCATTTTTATTAAAGCCGCCATATCCATTAAAGAAATCTAGATTATCTGCATTAAAGTCCTCATTTGATGCATGAATATTTTGAGATATGTCTAAATCAGCATCAGCTAGGATAGAAATTTCTGAATTATACACCAATTCTCTTTCCTTTTTACTTAGACTCGCTTTCTTTTCTACATCACTAGGATTAACTTCACTTTCTGGCTCATCTAGATTTCTAATTATATCATAATTACTTATTACTTCTTCATCATGATCATATACTTCGTAAGGTATATCCATAGCATCCACGCTATCATCTTGGAATTTATCTGTAAAACGTGCTTTATTCCTTAATGCTATACGCGAGTTTAATCCTTCTTCATTTAAGTCCATATATGTATTTAAATTTTTCTCAGAATACACATATGAATTCAAGCTATTCTTGCTATTTACATATATTCTACAAACACCTATGAGCAGCTTAACAATTTCAATATTTATTGTTGCTTTGTTATGAACAAAAATTCCACCTGGCTTATTTAAATAATTATTCTCATTAGATGATCTTATTGCTTCCCTTATATTTTTTTGAAGAGGTTCATCATAAGAAATTTCTTCATTATTATATATAACTAAATCTAATTTAACTCCTTTAAGTCTTAAATAACTATGGAATTTTATCATAGTAAACACTAAATTTATATCTTCTTCTTTTTCAATTACTACCATAACAATTGGTAAATCTCCAGAAATTCCATAAGCCCATAGGTCTTTTTGGTGTTTTGAAATATTCATAATATAATCTTCCCTGTTTCTTCTATTATTACTTAAGAAGAATACAGCACTGGCCGCACTTTGGAATACATTGGCTATAGCACTCCTTATTCCAAGATTCTTTAATTCAAGCTGTGTGCTTATGCTATAGTTTTTGAATATTTTTTCAAGTCTGCTACTATCGTTATTTTCTTTACATATTTCTAAAAGCTTCTCTTTAGAGTCTCCTATTCCTGTTAAGAAGTAAATTTCTCTTTTTGAATTAGGTTCTAATCTAATCCTTGTTCTTATGCTCATTATAGGATCTAAAACAGTTCCTACAGTATTGTCTAATGCCTTATCATTGTCCATAGCCCTAGGTTTCTTTAAATCTCTATTCCTACCAATAAAATTAATTCTTGAAGTTTCATAAGTAATATTACCTTCTAATTCTCCATTAACAACGGCTTTATGGAATATATATGGAACTTTTGCATTCTTAACTCTGCCTCTTCTGCTTCCTATTAAAATATCTTCTTTCTCATCATACTCAGTTTGAACAAAGAGGTTTGAGAAGGTTGGATGCACTACATCAGCGCTAAAAGCTGCTAATGTGACTTCCATATAACTTGTTATCTCAATGCTTCTACCTTTATCACCTAAGTTTTTTAAAGTTAATTTTCTGACTTCAAAGTTTTCTTCAGATGAAATTGCAACTTCCATTTTAGTTTCAATATTTCCATCTTTTCTACTGAATTTAGCCTTATCCAAATTAAATTCAGCTTGATAATTTTCTCCTAAGCTTTTACACGGTTCAAAGGTTGAACTCCAGTAATCATTGGAATTTAAATTCTTTATGTAGAAGAACATTCCGCTATCATCACTTGTGGAAGCGCCCTTCCATCTATAAAGCATTGTGTCACCTTTTTTAGAGTATCCGCTTCCGTTTACTGTTATCATAGATGAATACTCACCATTAGATAATAATAAGAGCTGCGGATTATCCTGTCTAACATTTTCAAATATTCTTGGAATTAAAGTTTCACCTTCAAAATATCTGTTCTTTATAAAGAAATCTTCATTTCTTTCAAAGACTACATTTTGTGGGATTCTTTCTTTTAACAAAAGTTCTGTTGCTTTAATTTCTGGCAATTCATGAAATCTATTAATTAAAATATTATTTTGTAATACATTATCCAATGCCATAAGGGACATTCCTAAATGATGCACCATATAAGTCGCTACTTTGTTAACCTTTTGTGGATAACTTTTATCTCCAGAAGCTTTATAATTAGCGTTATTTGTGTATAATTCTTCGTTATCCTCAAAATTATCCACATTATCAACATCATTCACACTATATTTGTTAGCTAAATATCTTTTTTTATCCCTTACGTTATCCACGCCTTTTTTATAGTTATCCACATTATTGTCATACTTATCCACATTTTGTGTATAACCTTTCTTAGCTGTTGATAGGTTTTGTTCATTATCACCATTTTCAAGAAGCTCTGCTTTACTTTGAATTCCACTGCCAGGAAGAGTCATTACATACTTATCTCCAGCAGCTTTAGTATAGTCTATAGCCTCAATAAATCCATATCTTCCTACTGTTCCTAATTCTTCAAGCCTCTTAAGATTTTTTATACCAGTATTTTTTGCGAAAGGCAGTGTCATTAACGTTGAGTATGGGGATATTACAAGATCATTTTCAAGTCCTCTTTTAAGTCCAAGTCCCGGTACTCCAAATGCTTTGTATTGATAGTTTTCTGAAGTATCAAATTCATAAAATGCAGATTCTGATATTCCCCATGGAATCTTTTTTTGCTTTGCAAAACTTATTTGTGCCTTTATTACAGATTTATAAGTTTGACTTAGTAAAGTTCTAGGATAATTTCTCATTATTAATGAAGGCATAAAATATTCAAACATAGTTCCACTCCACGAAACAAGAGAATGAGTTCTAAAAGCATTTGTCATTGCTCTACCTAGTTTAAACCAATGAGAAGCTGGAACATCATTTTTAGCTATCGCAACAAAGGAAGCTATCCTTGATTCAGATGCAAACAAATCATAATATGAATTTCCTAGAGACTTTTCTTCAACATTATATCCAATAGAAAATAAACCTCTAGTCTTATCATAAAGGAAATTAAAATCCATTTCCTCTGAGATTGAGTCTATATCCTTAACTATATTATCTATTTTATTTAAGTATTTATTAAAATTATCTATTTTTTGTCCTAAAGTACACTCGAAGTTATCCCCATTCCTCCTTTTATATTCTTCGCACTTGTGGATTAACTCTTTAAGACTTGGGACGCCTTCAAAAAATTCCTTACTGTACAGCTTTTCTAACCCCCCAAATATAAAATCATGGTAATTAATCTTGTTCTTGATTTCATTTACGAGTTTATCGACCCAATAATTTGTTTCTTCATTGTCTATTCTTATTTTACTATTGTCATCCTCATTTGAATTACTTTCTTTAGACTTATTTAATTCGTTTTCTTGCAATGATTCAAATTTAAATAAGACTTCATTTAAAACTTTAAAATATTCACCAATACTTATATGAGAAGAAAATTTAGGCTTAATTGCTGGATTTTCATCCTCAATTATCTTATAAATATCATTTAAGGATATTACTTCTTTTGTCCTTATTACCTTATTGCTTTTTAGTTCCTCCATAGCCTTTTTTAAAACCCATAAGTTTCCCAAAAGATTTCCACTGTCAACAGCTGATACATATCTTGGCCATAAGGGTTCTTTTGTCTTTGTATCATACCAATTTAAATAATGGCCATTTACTTTTTGTAATGTCTTCATGCTATTTAATATGAGCTCTATTCTATCAATAAAATCGGTCATTGTTATATATCCCAAGTCGTATGCAACAATATTTGAGGTAAGTCCCATACCTATATTAGTTGGAGATGTTCTATGCGCAACTCCTTTAAATGGTTTTTCTTGATAGTTATCTGGAGCTAAGTAATTATTCTCTTCATCAACAAAATCCTCATAATAAGCATATATTCTCCTTGCGATTTTCCTTAGGTATGTTATTTCTTCATTTTTCAAATTAAGCTTATTATTTTCTGGAAGTTTTATACTTATGCAATATGCCATATACGGGCTAGCTATCCAAAGGGCAGCAACTACAATATTATAAGTAATCACTCCAAAAGTACTATAGAAAGATAAATATAACATTAGTAATCCCATTATTGGTGCAATCCACATTCTCTTTAAATAAGCAATAAAATCATTACTAGAATTCCTTTCCGCATCTTCTGCGCATTGCCACTCTAAAAGGTTTCTCTTAGAAATAATTACCCTGAATAAGCTTATTATTATAGCATCAAGCATTAAAAAAGCTTGATAAGGAATAAAGCTCACTATCAAAACTATCTGCTCAATATTTTTAAAGGTTCCCATTAATTTATTTTTAGGTGTCACAACAAAATCTGTAACTGTAAATACCAAAGAAACTATTAAAGCTAAAAATGATAAAAGAGCAATTTGACTTCTTCCATATAAAACAGTTAATGATAAAATAAGAGTTAGAAGTAAATTTGGCGCTAGAAGGCTTCTCCTTAAGTTGTCAAATATCTTCCACTTATACAACAAACTTATTTTATTAGAAAATAACCAGCCTATTAACTGCCAATCTCCTCTAACCCATCTATGTAGTCTTTTGCAGCTAGATTCGTAAGATGCTGGATATCCATCAACAAATTCTACATCGCTTAATAATGCACATCTTGCAATACCGCCTTCAAGAAGATCATGACTTAATATCTTATCATTTTCAATAGAATTATGTAAAACTTCATAAAACTCATCAATGCAAATTATCCCTTTGCCTGTGAAAGATCCTTCTCCAAATAAATCCTGATAAGTATCAGAGTAAGCTACAGAATAACCATCAACCCCTTCTTCTCCCCCAAATATTCTTGAAAAGTAACTTGCATTCTTAGCTTCTAAACTTATACTTACTTTAGGCTGCATTATTCCATACCCTCTAAAAACCCTATTATTTTTAACGTATGGAATATTAAGCACGTGACTCATAGCACCCGCAAGCTTAAAAACACTTTCTCTCGGCATGAAGGTATCTTCATCCAACGTAATTAGATATTTTGCATCTTTAAGTACATTAATATCTGAACTAAAAACATTATATGTATGCTCATTGCTATTTCTAATAAGAGCCATAAACTCCATTAGTTTTCCACGTTTTCTTTCCTTAGCCATGAATACATTCTGCTTCTTGTTATAAATTCTTTTTCTACTTAAGAAGAAAAATCTATCTTCATTATTAACAGTATCTTTAAAATCCTTAGAATACTTTTCATTTAACCTTTTAGCACACTCAACTCCACATTTTATTATTTCATTATCATTATCTTCGCGCTCACTTTGGCTGTCGTAAAAATCATTAAGTAAAGCAAAATATAGATTTTTATCTTTATTTCCACAATAAGCTACTTCTAGTTTTTTCATAAGAGCTTTAATTTTTTCCTTAGAATTTACAATAGCAGGAATCACAACTATTGTCTTATATTTGTCAGGAAGTCCTTGACTAAAGTTCAATTTCGGAACTAGTTTAATATCAACAATCTTACTTACAGTATAATTAGTAAGAGCAATTATTATTTCATTAATAGGAATTAATATAATTAAAAATGATATTATGTATTGTGCCCTAGTATAACGAATCCCCAACAAGTTGCTTATAAATAAAATAAGAAAACTTAATAACAGTGTACCAAATATATTAAATGCTACATATGTGTTCTCTGAAATCTTAGATTTTATGTTTACACCATATTTTTTCAACTCATTTAATCCATCATCTATTAAGTAATATCCTATATGGCACTTATAATTTTCTTCTTTGTTATTTTTGCTATTTTGCGAAAGTTCAAGAATTCTATTCGCTAATACAATCTCATTAGTTCCAGCATTCCTAGATAGTTCCTCAAGTTTATGTCTGTAGTAATCCTTAGTCTCAAAATCCATACTGTTATATATATTTCCAGGATCCTTTTTTAATATCTTCTCGACTATAGATGTATTTTCGAAAAACTTGCGCCAACTTATACCTTCAATTTTTCTAATTGAAGTTATATATTCGCCAATATTTCTTTCTAAAACTTCTTCTCTCAAATCACTTTTAATACTATTATTATCTAAATTAGCTTTCCATTTATTTTCTACTATATTTTGAATTCTTTCATATTCTACAGAATTATCACGCAAAACTCTAAAGAATTCTCGGAAAAATAGTTCGCTGACATTTCCACACTCAGTAATAATATAATTGATTTTATTATTGTTATTATTATTTAGAGCATCTATAACATCTTCAGCAATATTCTTTCCTTTAATTATCTCTTTTTGGATGCTAACAAGTTCATCTGTATATCTAGATAAATTTATTATAATTGCTATTTTAAGCATTAATGGAAAAGCCCATAATTCTCCCATAGTGAAAGCTGTTTCATTACCATTTCTATTTAAAGCTTCTTGCTGAAGTCCATTTATATAAGAGGTTAGCTTATCACAATCAATTTCATTTCCATTGCTTATATAATTTTTTGCTATTGTAAAGATGCGTGGAATTTGTTCTGTATCTCCATTATTATCTTTGACATTACTATTGTTCCATTCACCCACAGAAGATAGTCCTTTAAAATAATCTATAGGCATCTCAACCTTTATCGCTTTATACTCTCTTTCAATTAAATATATATTATCAAGAAGCCATTCAGATGCTCCAAGTACTTTATACCCATCTTTTGATAGTTTACTAAAATACTTGAAGTTTTCATGGATGCAAGAAAATCCTTCTGCAAGCTCTTTTAAAACATTCTTTCTTACTCCATAAGAATTATTTCTTTTCAAGTAAAAAACTCCCTTCTTAGGCACATGAAAAAAATAACAGACCAAAGATGCGACGAATATTTCGTGTCAGACAAGGAAGTAAATTCTGCTCATAGCGGGCCTATTAGCAGAATTTACTGACGCAGTATGGCGCGAAATAGGCAAGCATACTGGTCTGTTATTTTTTGATTATGCCTTATACAATCTAAAAACAATTGCTCAATAGAGATATTTTTACCAAAACTTTAAAGAATATTCACATCCTTTAAGTATAAATCATTTGCATTGATAACATAAAAATGTTATATTTGTTGCAAAAGATACCTAAAAATATTGAATGGTCTTGAAAGGATGTGATGTTAGTGGCTATAAATGCTATAGATAATAAAATCTATACCTATGATGATTACTTAAAATTTTCAGATGATAAACCAGTAGAAATTATTGATGGAAGGGTTTCAGCAATGTCCCCAGCTCCAAGCAGAATACATCAAAAAATAATTTTAAAGCTTTCAACATCAATAGAAACTTATATCCAATCAAACAACGGGGAATGTGAAGTATATCCTGCCCCTTTCGACGTTATATTAAAAGCTGATGATGAAAACATAAATAACAGTAAAAATATAGTTCAACCTGATATTTCAGTTGTTTGTGATAAAAATAAATTAAATGATAAAGGCTGTATCGGTTCTCCTGATATGATTATTGAAGTTGTATCTCCCTTTAATCCAAGTAATGATTATATTAAAAAGTTAAGCTTATATGAGAAATTCAAGGTTAGAGAATACTGGATAGTAAATCCCATGGAAGAGAATATATTAGTATATACCTTAACTAATAATGATTATGCAGCTCCTAAAGTATATTCTTTTGACGACAAAATTAAGGTTAATATTTATACTGATTTATATATAAATTTCAAATCTTTTGATCTTTCATAAAATTTTAATATATAATGGAGTTTAATTAAAAAACCATGCATCTAAGGTACTTGCCTTAACTTATGCATGGTTTTTTATTTTATATTAAATTATTATAAATTTTTTTTTGTAGTTTTATTGAATCCAAGCACCATCTGTACCTAATGTATAACCATCAATTACTGTGTTGCTTGCCATACTTCCATCTGAATATAAATAGTACCAATTACCATCTACATATGTCCAACCTGTTGCCATAGCTCCATTGCCCTTCAAGAAATACCACTTACCATCAGTGAATTTCCATCCAGTTTCCATATAGCCTAAAGCACCATAGTCTTTACCATCACATAGGAAGTACCATGAACCATCAGTATCCTTAAACCAACCTATATCCATCTTTCCATCTGTACCTAAGTGGAACCATTGTCCTACTGTATCTTTTCCGTTGTATGTCCAGTCTCCACTTTCTGACTTGTACCATCCAGTTGTCATAGCTCCAGTATTGTTAAAGAAATACCAATATCCATTGATCTGTTTCCAACCAGTTTGAATTTTTTGATTTAATTTTACTATTGTGAAATCACTAAACTTATTTACTGTGAATTTGATTCCAAAGACTCCAGCTGCATATTCAACTACTTGACCTTTTTCAAGAACCTTTTCTCCATCACTATGTTCAATGAATACTCCAAGGTCATTTAAGAAAGCTTGTCTCTCAGTTGCATCAGTTGGAATAGCAATACCTTTTAATGGTAATACAATATCTACGGCTCTTTGACTCATATTTGTTTCTATAGTCATTGGTGTTCCTAATACTTGTACTCCACTATTTCCTGATACAGCTTTTATTGTAGCTTGTTGATCTGCTGTTGTCTTAATTTCTGTCTGCTTTGTTTCATCCTTTATTGGCACTAATCTGAAATATAAATCTCCATTTAATTGTCCACTTTGAACTAAACCTTGTACAGACTCTTTTGGTAATGAAACTATAGCACCACCTGTTTCTATTTGTAAATTTACATTTCCACTTGAAAGTGCACTTAGTGTTTCTTTGGGTATGTTAACCTGAGTTTCAGATAGATTAGCATCTGTATCTGTAGCAACTATTCTTGCTGTATCTTTTCCTTCACTTGCAAGGGCTGCTATTGTTTCCTGTGCTTTATCAGCTGTATAAGTTACTGTATCAGTTTTAGTTCCATCACTTGCTGTTGTTCTTTCAATTACAGTTTGTGAAATCGAATTATCACTGCTTCCATCTGTAACTTTTACTGTAATTTGCTCTGTTGAACTTGTACTGCTAGCTGCTGATGAACTACTTGAACTACTGTGACTTGATGAGCCTGCACTGCTGCTCGATGAATTTCCAAAGATCTTTGATGTAGTCTTTTCAAAGGTTTCATTTATATAGGAAACTATTAATTTAATATATTTACCTATATCAGCACTTACTAATTTATAAGTTTCACCTTCACCAACTAGTGTTCCATTTTTAGAATCATTATTTGACATTCTGTACCACTTGTATGTCACTGCTGCAGATGTCGTAACATTTGAGCCATTTTCATCTATTAACTGAGCTTCTAAAGTGTTATCAACTTGTTTAGTTCCTATAATTGTTACTCCTGCTGGTGTTGTATTAGTACTACTAGGTAAAGCAAGTTCAAATTCTGCACTTACGTCTATATCTTCAGTTATATTGGTATCTTTTCTACTTGCATTTGAGTTTCCATCACTCCATCCAACAAAATGATAACCTAAATTCGCTACTGCTGTTACTTCACTTCCGTTATCTCCTTCATTTACTGTTTGTGATGAGTTTCCTTCGATTGTCCCACCTGCTTCTGCTGTGTAATTAAGTGTGTATGTTACGGCTGCTGGTGTTGTTACTGTTAAAATTGCTTCATCACTTGTTATACTTCCAGCTGAATTTGTAACTACTACCGTATAATTTCCCTCATCTGATTTTTGTACATTGTTTAAAGTTAATGTAGCTGATGTTTTTCCAGCTAAATTTGCTCCATCTTTTTCCCATTGATAGCTTAATGGGGCATCTCCTGTTGCAGTTACACTAAAACTTGCTGTATCTCCTTCAGTTTTTGTTTCACTTACTGGTTGAGTTGTTATACTTGGTGCTATTGGTGCAGGTGTATATTCTTGTACATTATAAGTTGTTCCATTGGTTAATCCTGTTATTTCTGTTCCGCTTAAAGCTCCAACATCTGATTCTGAATCTGATAATGTTGCATCTGCTTTCACGTATTTTGTTGTTCCACCAACCGTTACCTTATACTTAGTTCCTGTTGTTAATCCTGTTACTTTACTATTTCCTGCTGCTCCTAATGAGTCAGAAGTTAGTATTACTACTGTTGGTGTGTAAGTTGCCATTACAGTTATATTTTCTGTTATATTTGTAAAAATCTTATCCCATCCTGCAAATGCATATCCTACTCTTGTTGGAGCTGTCGGTGCCGTTGCACTTCCTCCTTCATTCACACTTTGTGTCTTTAACACTGTCCCATTATAATCTTTAAATGTTACTGTATAAGTCGATATTATTGTATAGCTTTCACTCATTACACTGCTGTCTGTCATTCCACTCTTTACTGCTATTGCCTTTATTGTCATTCCACTAGTTACTGTTATTGCTCCAGTATATTGTGTACTTGATGCAGTTGGTGTACTTCCATCTGTTGTGTAATATATTGTTGCTCCATCTGTACCGCTGCTTAATGTTACTGTTGTTCCACTTGCTACTGCTCCGCCTGCTATGCTGGCTGTCGGTGCTGCTACAGTTTCCATTATTGTATAGCTTTCACTCATTACACTACTGTCTGTCATTCCACTCTTTACTGCTATTGCCTTTATTGTCATTCCACTAGTTACTGTTATTGCTCCAGTATATTGTGTAC
>JAJXWH010000002.1:71973-229738 GCA_021781745.1 Bacillota bacterium
TTGGTGCACTTCCATCTGTTGTGTAATATATTGTTGCTCCATCTGTACCGCTGCTTAATGTTACTGTTGTTCCACTTGCTACTGCTCCGCCTGCTATGCTGGCTGTCGGTGCTGCTACAGTTTCCATATATGTGAATTGATCCGCACTACTTGTAGCGCTTGTTCCTCCTGCTGTTACTACTGTTATATCAGCTACTCCTGCACTTCCAGCTGGGGCTGTTGCTGTTATTTGTGTATCACTATCTACATTATACGTTGCATTAGCAATTCCAAACTTAACTGCGGTTGCTCCGCTAAAGTTTACTCCAGTTATTGTTACTGTTGTTCCTCCTGCTATTGAACCTAAACTTGGAGTTATTCCTGTTACTGTTGGTGCAGGAATACTATATGTGAATTGATCTGCACTTCCTGTAGCACTTGTTCCTCCACTTGTTACTACCGTTATATCAGCTACTCCTGGACTTCCAGCTGGGGCTGTTGCTGTTATTTGTGTATCACTATTTACAGTATATGCTGCATCAGTGCTTCCAAACTTAACTGCTGTTGCTCCGGTAAAACCTGTTCCGGTTATTGTTACTGTTGTTCCTCCTGTTGTTGGACCTGAGCTTGGACTTATTCCTGTCACTGTTGGCGGAGTAACAGGATTAGATACATTAATATCATCCATAACAACTCCAATGTCTGCAGTTCCATCAGGTTTAACAATTCTAAATTCATCAATATTCCCCCAAGCTGCACCTGAAAGGGTAACTGTTCCAGGAGAATACCAAGAATAACTGAATGTTTGTGTTGCACCCGAAACAGGACTTCCCGAAAGATATCCTACAACTTTATAGTCATCTGTATTAGAATTAATATTGGCAACTTTAAATGAATTAAGTTTAAAGGCTCCAGCATTTGATTTAATTTGTGCTGAATAATCATCTCCATATACACCTAAAAATGATATTACCTTTGAGGTATTGCCTATCATATAATTGCTATCAATTGGTATTCCAGCACTACTATCATTTTGTCCTGATGCATTTAATACACTGAAAGTCCAATTTCCAACTACTTGCGGACTAGGTAGCGCATCATTTACAACACTGGCTTCAAAATTTTCACTACCTGGTCCCGTTGCATAAACTTTTGTTACACTAACAATAACAGAAAAGAATATTACAATAAAACAAAGGCTAACTATCGATAAACAAGTTTTACGAATTCTTCTCATATAAAAATCCTCCTTTAATTTTTTATTATAAAACCCTAGATACAGAATAAAAGCATGTCCTTTATTTATAAAAATGCAGAACATGCATCTATCACTTTTCAACAATTTCCATAAAATTCATTTAAAGTTACTCAAATATTTAATTTAACAATTGTTAGATAATGATACCTAATTCGGATTAGCTGGAAACATTCCATTTACACAAATAATAAAATTAACAACTCCAAAAGGTTGCATTACAGATACTGGTGCTGGTGCTTGTGACTGGTTACCTCCTATGGAAGCAGAATTCATAGCCGTTAATGTTGTTGATGTCACAGTACTAGTATATACATTTGCTGGCTTTTTTGAAGAGTCTGTTGCAACACTGAGTAACGAATTGTTTGATGGAATGTTTGTACCTTGAACAGCACCATTGGTGTTTGCGTATAATGGATGATTATGATTTGGAATGTTTGTACTAGTAAGCATAGTAGATTCACTGCCACCTACTTGACCATTAGGATGTGTTGTACCATTTGCTCCTACCATTACTCTTCCTCTCAAATCTGGTAAATTAAAATAACCTTGTGCTGGATCTCCTCCATATTTAACTCCTATTAATGCATATAATGCTTGATTCTGATTTATTGACATTCTACTTCCATCACACATCCTCCAATCCTGTGGTGCATACGACACCGCCCATGGTAAAATAGTCCCAATATAAAAATCCATTTATAAAACCCCTTTCATTTTTAATTATTTATAATCTAAGGTATAGTAATCTACACCTGATTAAGCTATTAATTATCAATTCTATATTCCATTTCAAAAAAAACTTCTTTATTTTCAATAACTTGAAATCCAAGTTTTTTATAAAGACCATATGCATTTTGATTAAACCAAGCTACTTGAAGTCTTACATTTTTTCCTGCTTTTTTTGCATTTTTTATAACTATTTCAATAAGTTCTTTGCCAATGCCTCTTCCTCTGTATTCCTCTAACAAAGCTATCTCTATAATGCGATCTGCAGTTTTGCCATAATTTATATAAAGCTTTCCTATAGGCTCTTCGTTTAACATTACTATATTGAATTCTGCATTAGGATATATCTGCATTAATTGCTTAGTTTCAATCGTAAATTGTTGAAGTAGAATAACTCTTTTTTCTTCTTCTCCTAACCCGCATATATATAGCAGTTCTGGATTACTCTCCTTAAATATTTTTAATAAAAATTCACTTTCCTCTAATTTCACTTTCTGTAGTGAAATAATTTCCTCTAAAATTTGTTTTCTCAAAAATCAATCACCATCCTTTTGTAAAAACTTTTTAATCTTCAAGTTCAAAATTTATGTCGAAACCCATGACTTTCATTTATAAAATACTAAAATATGATATATTTTCCTTTCACTGTTTATATTGCAACGCAAAAATATACTAACTTTTTAGAATATTTTATCATATTATTCTATAAACTTGAAGTATTAGAAATATTAATTAATATTATTATAGAATGTGTCTCTTACAAAACTCTTACAAAAAAGATGAAATATTAAAAATAAGTGGTTAATTTTACATTAAAATCGATAAAAATTAGTTGAACTTGAAGGATAACATTTCCATACTGTAAAATATTTACATAAACTATACATAAATTTTGATATAGAATATAACAGTAAAAGGTGAAATGTAAAATGAAGGAATTATTAATCAGTCAAATTACCCCAATTATAACTACTGCAATAGTATCAGTATTAGTATTCATAATAAAAAAAATTGGAGATGCAGTAATAGAATTATTAGTTACCAAGAAAAAGGAGGTTGAATTAAGAATAATATCTAGCGGGCATGAAAAAGAACTAAATACCGCTAAAGAAGTGTGGAATATAATTGAAGAGAAATTTAGAATTACGGAAAATTGTACCTCCGTATTAGGATCTAAGGTCAATGAATTTGACAAGTTATTACTTAGTAAAATACCCGGATTAACACAAGATGATTTAGATTATTTAAGACAAGCAGTAGCGGGTGAAGTAAATAAATATAAAAATATTGAATCAACACAATCGGTAGCATTTATAAATAATACAGACAGTTCAGAAACAACCTCTATAGCAACTCAATGTGCAACAAGTGATTCTAATATAAATGCCAATAGCACTAACTTAACTACTTCCCTTAACACAAAAACAAATAATACTAACATAGCTGCTATCCCAAATGTAAACTTAAATAGCAAAGATATAACTGCCAGTTCTAATGTAAAAGTAGATAATCCTGATAACAAACAATTACTTGGTGCTCCTGTAAATGCAATAAGTGCGGCTGCTCCGCACTAGAAAGAGGTGATATAAATGGCTAAATGGCAATGGTGTTTGGTTGGAGATGATGATGTTTTATTAACTGGTTGGCAAGCAAGTGGGGGATTTTTGGTATTATTTAAACTACAATGGTGCAATGGCTACAGGTTGGCTTCAAAATGACAACAAATGGTTCTACTTGAATAAAAATGGACAAATGCTAACTGGCTGGTATCAAGATAGCAATAATAATAAATGGTATTACCTATATGAGACAACAGATTCAAGCAAGGCACAATACAAAGGCGCTATGGCTTCTGATTGTACTATAATAATAAACAATAAAAGTTATACTTTTAAAACAGATGGTTCTATGATTGATGATTCCTTAGTTTCAAATGCTGGCATCGATTTTATTAAATCCTGGGAAGGCTTTTACCCTGAACCATATATTGATTGTGTCGGAGTCTTAACTCTTGGCTACGGAATGACTGGTGATGAAATTAAGGGATTAACAAGCGTAACAGAAGTTCAGGCAAGTGAAATGTTAAAAGATTTAGTAAATACCAAATATGAAGATATTATAAAATCTGACTTAGATGATAAGGATGTAACACTATTGCAAAATGAATTTGATGCACTTGCAAGTTTTTCATATAATTGTGGAACAGATGCTTTACTAGGTTCAACCTTATATAAAAATATAGTTGCTGGTATACGGGATGCTTCTATAATTACTGCTGATTTTCAAGCTTGGAGTAATGGTGGAGGTCACAGAATAGAAGGACTTTATAGAAGAAGGACAAAAAAAGCTGCAATGTTCTTATATGCAGATTATACTGGAAATGTATAAGTAATTTAAAGAGTATAGATGTAGTACTTCTATGCTCTTTTTACGTATAAAAAAGAAGGACACGTTATTCAATGCTGTCCTCCTTTTAAGTAATAACTTTTACATTATGTGTCCATTTTCATCTGTATTAAAGGATTGAGATTTGAACGAAAAAAAAATAACAGTCAATTTATTTTTAACAGGGTAATGAATAAAGAAAACACCCTCTTCACTTTCATATTGTATTTCATTTCCTTGATTCACATGAATATCATGTACATCATAGTTTTCACCTTCATCATTTTATGTAATATCTTCAAAATAATCCATAGTAGCCTTATAACCATTATCTTTTAAAGAGTTCTTTTGCTCATCTGTTAATTTAAAATCTAATGTTCCTATTCCTGCCGGATCAATAAAAACTGTTCTATGATGATTTTCCATTCTAAAACAATATTCATATGAAACATTCATAATTGCATCATAAATACAACCTAGATGCGAGAGTATTCCATTATCTTCTTTTCTTTTAGGATTAAGCACACTTGAGTGACTTGATAATATAAATCCTAGAGTTTTTTGTGGTGAAATCTCTTCATCAAATACTTCAATGGGATAATTATACATTGTACCGCCATCTACATAAGTATTGTTATTCCAAATCAACGGTTCAAACACAAATGGAATAGACATTGAACCTCTTACAGCAGTTACAATAGGCATATCGGCTGTTTCGTCACTTTTGTGCCATGCAAGCACTGTTTTACTACAATTTGCATAGCAAAGCACTATTACAAGTTCATTTCCTGTCTTTTCATATAACTGAGCAAAGGTGGTAGTTTCGTCAAAGCCTTTAAGTTTAAACATTGAGGTAAGCCATTGTACAAATACACTACCATCACAAAGTCCCCTCTTAGTTGCTTCCTCAATTATAACTTCAGGTGCTTTTAAGCAAAACTCTAAAGGTTTATCTACTAAAGCCTCTATATTTACCTTCGATTTTTGTAAAAATGTAGCAAAGTCCACGCTACTCATCTGCTCGTCCAATTCGTCAGCACTCATTCCTATTGCCAACAGAGCTGCTGTGATTGCTCCTGCACTTGCACCGGCAAATCTTTTAACCTTTTGAAATAGCTGCTTTTCTTCCAAGGCTTTTAATGCTCCTACATAAGCAAGTCCCTTAATTCCACCTCCACTAAAAACTAAGGCTTCTGGGGTTTTTATTTTATCTTCGGCATTTGTTTCAGTAATTTTAGGGTTATATAAACTCATGTTACTCTCTCCCATCTCAATAAATTAAGTTTTTCTTTATTTCAAGGACTCTTTGTATATTACTGTAATTAAATAAATCCAGACTACCAGAAGTTGATAGGTATTCTTACTAAAATAAGAGCTATTACACAAGTAGTTTTTTAAATTGTGCAATAGCCCCTATAATTTAAGCTTTTTCTTTGATATATATTTCTTTTCCTTTAAATACTATAGCAATTTCTTTTATCTTAGTTATTCCTCTACTTTCTAGTTCAGTAGTATACTTTTTATCTGAAATTTGCTTTAAAGCTTCATCTGCTGTTTCTTCTAATGTTTCCTCATCATCAGGATCTAGCTTTTTAAATTCTATAACAATACCAAGCTTTAAAATATCCTTTGGTATTATCATTACATCATATCTGCCATATCCACTCTCTCTATTTGATAAGACTTCATGAGTATCACTTAATGATATTAACATTCCTAGTACAAATGCATGATAAACCTTTTCTCCTTCATATCCACCTACATCAAAGTAACTTATGCTTTTTAAAACAAATTGTTTTAGGAGCTTGCCAAATATTTTAATGTCTCCAGTTATTAGACTGTTTATCATAAGCTCATAATTTTCTTTAGTTATTGTATCTTCAAACCACTTTTCAATTAAATCATAGTAAAGTGTTGTAACTTCTAAATTAGGAATTGAAAGAGTGTAATAATCTTTTAATCCCTTTCTTTTCTTAGAATTAACTTTTAAGTAACCTGTAAATAATAGAAAACTCCATAAATTATCGCTAGATTTTTCTATGTCTCCCATTACTATGTTTTCATCTATTATTTTTTCTATATTATTACCATTAACTAAATCCTCAAGGTTTTTCTTAACTTCTTTAGATCCTCTAGATAAAAGAATCCCAACTAAGTCATTTGAGCTAGTATTTACCCAATAAGGCTTTAATCCTGCTTTAGGACTTGATAAGTAATTCAATATTGACCACGGATTATAAATTGTGTTTTCACCAAAATAATAACCATTGTACCATTCTTTTATATTGCTAAGCTCTTCTTTTATATTATAATCAGAAACTAATTTTTCAATTTCTGAATCAGTAAATCCAAATTTATCTGAAAGATTATCACTTAATATGCTTTCTACCTTGAGGTTGTTAAGTCCTGAAAAAATAGATTCTCTTGCAACTCTAAGTATTCCCGTAATCATTGCCTTTTGCAGAAAATTATTATCCTTAAATGCTCCACTAAGGAAGTTTCTCATAAATTCTATAGCTTCATTATAATAGTTATTTACATATGCAGCTTGAATTGGTACATCATATTCATCTATTAAAATTATTGCCTTTTTGTCAAAATAGTTATAAATATATTCAGATAACTTCTTCAAAGCATTGCCTAATTCTATTACTGTAGCTTTCTTATTAATAACTAAATTGTAGTATTCAATATCTATTTTATGAAGCTTAGGGTTATTTAAACAATAATTATGTTCAATGAAGAGTTTACTAAGTAAGTTACTTAAGCCTTCTTTAAGATATTCAAAAGAACTATGCTTTTCATCCTTAAAACTCAAATAAATAACTGGATACTTGCCTTGAAGTGCCATAATTTCTTTATGTTTTTCTATATTAAGACCTTGAAAAAGATATCTATTATCCTCACCACTATTTTCAAAAAAATATTTTAACATACTCATATTAAGAGTTTTACCAAACCTTCTTGGCCTTGGCACTAATATAGTTTCTCCATCACTCTCCCAAAATTCTTTTATTAGCAAAGATTTATCAACAAAAAGATAATTCTCATCTTTTAATTTCTTAAAATCACTTATTCCTATTGGGATTTTTTTCACTTATTTCACCTACTTTATTTATTTGATTGTTCCTTAAGACGCCTCATTATATACATTTTATTATACCCAATTGATATAAGTTAAACAACATAACGATCATTTCAAAGACAAGCTTTCCAAGATAAATTTAGAGTGTTTCTAATATATTGTACGGAATGTGAGATTAATCTAACTTTACACTGATTGCCTATACTCTAATATTAAAATATTATTCTACTCCTTTTTCTTTAATATATATTTCTTTTCCTTTAAATACTATAGCAATTTCTTTTATCTTAGTTATTCCTCTACTTTCTAGTTCAGTAGTATATTTCTTGTCAAAAATTTGCTTTAAAGCTTCATCTGCGGTTTCTTCCAATGTCTCATCATCATCAGGATCAAGCTTTTTAAATTCTATTACAATACCAAGCATTGAAAAATCCTTTTTTGGTATCACCATTACATCATATCTGCCGTATCCACTCTCTCTATTTGATAAAACCTCATGGGTATCATTTAAAGATATTAACATTCCTAGTACAAATGAATGATAAACCTTTTCTCCTTCGTATCCACCTACATCAAAATAGCTTATACTTTTCAAAACAAATTGACGTAAAAGCTTACCAAAAATTTTAATATCTCCAGTTATAAGGCTCTTTACCATCATATCATAATTATTTTTTGTAATTGTATCCTTAAACCAATTTTCTATTATAGTTTTATAAAGACTTTTAACTTCTCTATTGGGAATACTTAAATTATAGAAGATATATTCCTCTTTTCTATAAGCTTCTTTTGCCTTAAGATATCCCGTAAATAATAAGAAACTCCATAAATTATCACTAGATTTTTCTATATCCCCCATAACTATATTTTCATCTAATACTTTAGTTATAGTGTTACCACTTATCAAAGCTTCGAGATCTTTTTTCACTTCCTCTGAACCTTTAGCTAGTAGAATATTAACTAAGTCATTAGAACTGCTATTTACCCAATAAGGCTTTAACCCTGCTTTAGGACTTGACACGTAATTTAATATCGACCACGGATTATAAATTGTAGTTTCGCCAAAATAATAACCATTGTACCAATCTTTTATATTATTGAGTTCTTCCTCTACATCATAATCAGAAACTAATTTTTCTATTTCTGAATCTGTAAAACCAAATTTATCTGAAAGATTGTAACTTAATATGCTTTCCACCTTAAGATTGTTAAGACCTGAGAAAATCGATTCTCTTGCAACTCTAAGTATTCCTGTAATCATTGCCTTTTGAAGCGAATTATTATCCTTAAAAACTCCACTTAGTAAATTTCTCATAAATTCTATGGCTTCTGTATAATAATTATTTACATATGCTGCTTGAATTGGAACATCATATTCATCCATTAAGATTATTACCTTTTCATCAAAATACTTATACATATATTCAGATAATTTTTTCAAAGCATTAGACAAATCAATTATATCTGCTTCTTTGATTAATAACAGAATTATAATATTCTTTATCTATTTTATGAAGGTTAGGATTATTTAAACAATACTCATGCTCAATGAAAAGCTCACTAAACAAATTATTTAAACTTTCTTTTAAATATTCAAAAGAACTATGCTTTTCATCCTTAAAGCTTAAATATATAACTGGATACTTACCCTGAAGTTCCATAATTTCCTTATGCTTTTCTATATTAAGTCCTTTAAAAAGATCCCTATTGTCTTCATTACTATTTTCAAAGAAATATCTTAACATACTCATGTTAAGAGTTTTTCCAAATCTTCTTGGTCTTGGTACCAAGATGGTCTGCCCATTACTTTCCCAAAATTCTTTTATTAGTAAAGACTTATCAACAAAGAGATAATCTTCTTCTATCAACATTTTAAAATCACTTATTTCTATTGGTATCTTTTTCACATATATCACTCACCTTATTTATGTATAAGAATTTATATAGACTTTAGACTCATTAAAAAATAATATATCTATAATGCAATTCACGTACAATCCATAATATATGTTTTATTATATCCATTTAAAATAAGTTAAACAACATATTTTGTTATACTGAATTATAGGCTATAATTTAATATAATAAGATATATTCCAAGTCTTTAGATAAAGGAGAGAAACTAATGTGCAAATTAAATCCCAAAGTTGACTTTGCATTTAAGAAGCTGTTTGGAAGTGAAGAAAATAAAAGCATATTAATAGCATTTATAAATTCAGTAGTATCTGAAGAAAATAGAGTAATTAATATAGAATTAAAAAATCCATATAATATTTCTAATTACCGAAAAGGCAAAATGACAATAGAGTCTTACTCAACTTATTTGTTTGAGCAAGACTCTAAAATTATATAGAGTTTCTATTATAAGCTAAAGAATTCAGTAAATGCCTTTATAGTATATTCATTATCAACTACAGCAGCCAATTCCCTTACTGAATGCATACTTAATAATGGTGCTCCCATATCAATTACAGGAATATTTAGCTTTGATGCACTGATTGGCCCTATTGTTGTTCCTCCTCTTAAATCAGATCTGTTTACAAACACCTGACATGGAACTTTTGCTTTTTCACATATGCCTTTAAATACTCCACTAGTATAGCTGTCTGTTGAATAACTTCCACCGGCTGCAATTTTAAGCACCGGACCTTTCCCTAGCATTGGTTTACTTGTTGGATCACATTTTTCTGTATAGTTCGGATGTATTGCATGAGCTAAATCTGCAGAAATCATTATAGAATTACTTAATGCTCTCTTGAAATCTTCTCTTTCTTTTTTTAGACCTAATGATATTCTTTCTAAAATAGTTTCTAAAATTGCAGAATTTGCACCCTGAGATGTTAAGCTCCCTATTTCTTCATTATCTAGTGCTACTAAAACTTTAGTAGCTTTAATCTTACTACTATTTATTAGAGCCTTTAACCCCACAAATACCATCCAAAGATCATCTAATCTTCCACATGAAATAAATTCATTATCAAGACCCATTATTACACCTTCTGCATATTCGTATAAGAATAGATCAAAATCTAATATATCTTCCGGTTTCACGCTTAAACTTTCTGAAATTAATTTAATTAAAAATTCACCCTTTTCAAGTTTATCTTCTATTATTGCCACTAATGGCAAAGTATCTTTCTGTCTATTGAATTTATACCCTTCATTTATATCTCTATTCATATGTATTGCTAAATTAGGTATAATCAAAACTGGCTTGTTAGCATCAAACAGCCTGACTTCAGGCTTAAATACATCTTCAGCTTTTAACATAACTCTCCCAGCTATACTTAAAGGTCTATCAAACCATGTGCTAAGTATTGGTCCCCCATACACCTCAGTATTTAATTTTAGATAATGATCCTCTACGAGCATTTCAGGATTTGGTTTTATTCTAAATCCTGGTGAATCAGTATGAGCTCCAATTAATCTAAATCCATCTTCTTCAATATCTCCAGTTCCAATTTCAAATGCAATTAACGCAGAATTATTTTTCATAATATAATATTTTTCACCTTTCTTTAAATCCCATTTATCCTCTTCTTTAATTTCAACATATCCCTCTCTATCTAGAATTCTTTTAACTTCATAAGTACTTTGGAAAGCACTTTTACTTTTATTTATAAAATCTAATAGTTCTTGTGTATTATTCATGCCTTTACTACCTCTTTCTCTATAATTATCAAAATATATCTATAATATATTATACATTTTTATAATATATACTATAAATATTTCTTTGTTTACTCGATAGCCTCAAATGTGGAATAGTAAATTATTAGAAATGTATACTGTAAATTATACATATTTGAAATTATCATTGGCAATACTAAATAAGTTTTATAAAATCCTCTTATATGTATTAAAAGAATGTTGTCAATTGATTACTGATTGAAAATCATGGATATTATTATAAATAAATATTACAAATAAGAAATTGGAATAGCTAATGGAGGTTCTTTGGGTAGAAGAAGATGTTTACTAAAAAAATTAGAATTGCATACAAATGAAGTCTTAAAGAAGAATATTTATAAGAATTTAAATATACGATGCTGCCCAATCTGTGGTTCAGAAATTTATATTAAGTATGGTTCATATAAAGGCATACAAAGATATAAGTGTAAAAAATGTAATAAAACTTTTTCAAATACAACTAATTCATTATGGAGTTATTCAAAAAAAAATCCAAAATTATGGATAGAGTTTCTTGAATTAATGATTGAAAAAAATCACTAAGATTTTGCGCTGAAAAACTAAACATTAATTTAGTAACAGCATTTTACTGGAGGCATAAAGTGCTTCATGCGCCTCCACCCCTGACTTATTAAGAGGCATTATTTATATTAGAAAAGTGATAATAAAGGAAAACTTTAAAGGCTGCAGAAATATTGAAGTAAGTGCCAAAACAAATAGACGAAAAAACATATGGATCCTGGCAGCGAAAGGACAAGAAGATTCTATGTTTGTAGAGCCTATTTTCAAAGATTTTTGGGATTGGAAAATTTTTTATGAAAAAGTTTATAGTAGAATAGAAAAAAATTCTCATATAATTTCATATGGAGATAGATCCTATCTTTGGTTTCGCAAAAACATAACAAAAAGTCATCTGCAAAGATAGAAGATGATAATCCAATAAAATATTTTTTATTAGGATTTGAAAACTGGTTTGCAGGTTTTCGTGGAGTAGCTTCGAAATATTTGCAAAGGTATCTTAGCTTTTTCATATTATTTAACCTAGATAAAGTTGTTGATTATATGGATATAATGTATAATATTTTATTCTTGGGAAATAAATTTATGAAAACTGCCAGAATAAGAAGTATTCGCAATTATATTTATTAAAAACAACTGTTTACTTGATAGAAATTCTATTAATAAAATATATTTAATAAATAATTGGCTTTAATAAATCAAGATTTATGAAATATATACAATATTAACAACATTATTTTCATACACTTATTATACTTTTATTTAGATACAGGTGATATATATGCAACATAATATCTTAACCAAACTTATACTAGGTTCAAAAAGCTTGGATAATGTTCATCTTCAAAAAAATTACATCGCAAAATTACTTTTAAGTGGATTTTAAAAATCAATTCCTAAATTAAAATTGTTGCAGCTAAAGAATAAAAAAATATATATTTATGCAGAGCATACTAAAAGTTTTATTCAAAATCCTATTGCTTGAAGCTTGAGATTTTGAATAAAACTTCTATAGTTCTGCAAAAATATATATTTGCCCTCAAAAATTTATTAATAAATTTTATATTCAAATAAGATTATTTTTAGAAAGTTCTGCACGTAGTTTCTCTAAATTTTTATCCTCCATAGGGAATAATGGCATTCTAAGCGGTCCAACATTATATCCCATAAGCCCCAATGCTGTTTTTACTGGAATTGGATTAACTTCTATAAATAATGCGTTAATAAGATCTAAATATTTTGTTTGAAGATCACAACTTTCTTTTACTTTACCTTCAAAATAAAGATTACAAATATCGTGAGCCTCTTTTGGCATTATATTTGAAAAAACGGAAATAACACCTTTTCCACCAAGAGATAAGATAGGAACTATTTGATCATCATTTCCAGAATAAACATTAAGTTCATCTTTGCAGAGAGCTTTTATCTTCGCAATAGCTGAAAGATCTCCGCTAGCTTCTTTAGTAGCAACTATACGTGGATGTTTAGCTAATTCAACGTATGTTTCAGGTGTTATATTAACGCCAGTTCTTGATGGTACATTATATAAAATAATAGGTATATTAACTCTATCGGCAATATAATTATAGTGTTTTATTAGTCCACTTTGAGTAGTTTTGTTATAGTATGGTGTAACTAATAAAAGTGCATCAGCACCAACACTTTCCGCATATCTTGAAAGTTCCACTGCGTACGCAGTATCATTAGAACCTGTTCCCGCAATAACAGGTACTCTTTTATTAACATACTCAACTGTAAATCTAATAACTTCTTTATGCTCTTCATCAGTCATAGTAGAAGACTCACCTGTAGTTCCTGCTATTACAATAGCATCGCTTCCATTCTCTATATTAAAATCAATTAGTTTTTTCAATTCAGAGAAGTTGATTCCGTCTTCTGTGAAAGGTGTAACAATTGCAACTGCCGCACCAGTAAATATAATATCCTTCATAAAAATTGCCCCCTTGAATAGTTTCTATCTAAATTATAACACAGTAGAGTTATACTATAAACTTAGAATCTATTTAAAATATAATAAATTTCTATACTGAACTTAAAAAGTATATGAACTTGACTCAGGAGCATGCAGAAATGGGTGCAGCTTCTAATGTTAGAAAACCTCAGTTAGATTCTCTTAGTAACCGAAACAACAGAATACCCTTCCTTTCGGTTGATTATACTATAATAATAATTTTACCTTTATATCTATAACACTTTAGACAAAAAGTCTATTGTACGTGGATTTTTAGGGTTTTTAAATACTTCTTCTGGTGTACCCGATTCTACTATTTTTCCACCGTCCATAAATATTATTCTATCCCCAACTTCTCTTGCAAATCCCATTTCGTGCGTTACTACCACCATGGTCATCCCTTCTTTTGCAAGGTCTTTCATAACAGTCAAAACTTCGCCAACCATTTCAGGATCTAATGCTGATGTTGGCTCATCAAATAACATAACATCTGGCTGCATAGCTAATGCTCTAGCTATTGCAATTCTTTGCTTTTGCCCGCCTGATAAAGAAGCTGGATATGCATCTATTTTATCTATCAGACCTACTTTTTCAAGTAAAGATACTGCTATTTTTTTAGCTTCATCTTTTGACATTCCTTTTACTTTTATTGGAGCTAAGCATATATTTTCACATACAGTCTTATGAGGGAACAAGTTAAACTGTTGGAATACCATTCCCATCTTTTCTCTCATTTTATCTATATTTGTTGCTTTTGATGTTATATCTTTACCTTCAAAAGTTATTTGTCCAGAAGTAGGCATTTCTAATAAGTTTAAGCATCTTAGAAACGTGCTTTTTCCTGAACCTGATGGTCCAATTACAACCACAACTTCACCTTTGCTAATATGCTCGTCTATCCCTTTTAAAACTTCATTTTTGCCAAAACTTTTATGTAAATCTTTAACGTATATCACTTGCTTTCAGCCTCCTTTCAACAATTCCTAAAATTCTTGTTAAAGTGAATGTGATAGCAAAATAAATTACTGCAGCAACTATTACTGGCTCTAATCCTAGTGCAATGCTTCCTCTTACAGTATTCGCATTATACATTAACTCTGCCACACCAATTACTGATACCATTGATGAATCCTTAATTATAGCAATAAATTCATTTCCTAGTGCTGGTAATATATTTTTGAAAGCCTGTGGAATTATAATATACAACATAGCTAGTCTTCCATTCATTCCAAGACTCCTTGCAGCCTCCATTTGACCTTTATCTACTGCTTCAATTCCTGCTCTTATTATTTCTGCTACATATGCCGCTGAATTTAAAAATAGAGCAATTGCTGCTACTATCATGTCTGGAATATCTATTCCCAATAGCGCAGGAACACCTATATAAATTATATATATTTGAACTAAAAGAGGGGTTCCTCTAACAAACTCTATGTAGGCACTAGTAATAAATCTTATTGGGTTACCATCTATTATTTTAATTAAAAATTTTGTAAATAAATTACTACCTTCTTTACAGTCAATCTTTAATAAGTCCAATAAAAATCTTAATGGTTTAATATTTGTACGTTTTAATAATGTTAACAAAAGTCCTAATACTGTTCCAATAACTACCGCAAAAAATGATAATATTATTGTAACTACAGCACCTCTGAGAAAATATTCATAATAATTTCCTACAAACGAAAAATTCAATATATTACCTCCTATCTCCTTTTCTCTTTAATTGTTTTTACTTAACAAGTGCCAATATAGTAACTATATAATTTTATTAATAATTACTAATTGGCATCTCATAATCTTTATACTTAACTATAAAATATATTCAAAAAATATAAGTCAATATGTTAATGTAATTCCACTTATTCAATTAAACTCGCTGCATTTGCTGCAAATTCATCAATTTTCTTTTCATCCTTTAATCTTTGTATAGTTTTATTTACATTGCTTACTAATTCAGGAGAATTCTTTGGCATAGCAATAGCATAACCGCCTTCTTCATCTTTAAATCTTATAGGAGATACAGCTAAGTCATCATTTTTCTTTGCATTAAACTCTGCTATTGGAAGTTCCAATAAAACTGCATCCACTTTATTATTCTTTAAATCTAATATTAAATCAGTTACCTTTGTTAATGATTTAATATTTGCTGCATCAAACTTACTTTTTGCTAAATCTTCTTGTACTGAACTCTTTTGAACTCCAATTCTTAATTTCTTTAAGTCATCTTCAGATTTAATTTTATCAGCATCAGCTTTTCTTGTAATATATGTTTGAGTCACTTCATAATAAATATCAGAAAAATCAGCATTTTCTTTTCTTTCTGGTTTTGGTGTCATTCCTGAAAATACCATATCTACTTTATTTGATTGAAGAGCTACAAGCAATCCATCAAAATCCATATCTTTTACTTCAAGTTGTACTCCTAAATCTTTTGCAACTTCTTTAGCTATATCAATATCAATTCCCACTATCTCATCTTTTCCATCCTTATTTGTGTGAAATTCATAGGGTGGGAAATCCGCGCTTGTTCCAATTACTAACTTTCCTTTTGCCTTTATTGCATCTAATGCTGTTTGCTTTTTGGCAGTACTACTACTTCCACAGCCCACCATACTTATAGTGATAACTGATATTGTTGTAAGTGCCAATATTTTTTTTACTATTCCACTTTTCATTTATCTATACCTCCCAAATCTTTTCCTTATAAAATTATCTGCTTTTACGTCAATAGCATAATTATACACACTATTTTATACATACTCAATAGAAATGTGGCGTTTTTTTAAATATTTATGTATTAAAATTAAATATTCTACAATATTATTTTATATATTTATATGTTTTTTATGTACTATTTATAACTTTGCTTATAGATAATATGACTTAGTAAACCTATTCAATATAGGCTTTTATGATACTTTGTAATTAAAACAATAAAAAATGATTAGAATGAGCAAATTCTAATCATTTTTGATAATATATTTATTGTTACTATTTTTTTCATTATGCATAATTACATGATAAATTATTCACATTTATAAATTGTGCCTTATCATTAATTTAAGTATTTAATTATGGATAACCTGTGTAGAGCTCTAGTACACATTATATATTTAACTAAAGGCTGAATTTCCCCACTTTCTACTATTATCACGCCATCAAATTCTAATCCCTTTGCTAAATAAGCTGGTATGAGCACTCTTCCACCTTTATATAAAACATCTTCATTATCTAAGCTTTGTATACTAGTCTTTTCCTTAATTATATGAGCAAATTTATTTAATTCTTTCTTTCCTTTAAAGATAACTGCGATATTTTCATATCCTTCTTCTTCATAATCTTCAAGTATTGAACTTATTGTATCTACAAATTCCCCATCATTTGAAACCTCATCTTCAATAACAGGTTCACCCTTTCTAACTAATGGAACAATCCTTTCCTTTTGTAAAAACTTATTACTATATTCCATTATTTCTTGAGTAGATCTATAGCTTTTATTTAATTCATATTTAGTAATTTCAACATTAAAATTCTTAAACACTTCATCTAGATGAAGCATTGCTGGTTCTTCATTATTTGTAATTAACCTTTGGTTTGAATCTCCCACTATAGTGTAGCTTCTGCAACCTGTAATTTCTTTTATTATCTCAAACTGTATGAAGCTATAATCTTGAGCCTCATCAATTACAATATGTTTTACATCATCATTAACCTTTAAGCCAGTTAATTTAATCATTAAATAAAGAATTCCTGCCAAATCCATATATCCAAGATTTTCTTCGTAGTTCACATAAACTCCGCTTTCTAAGTTATCTATATTTTCATTTTCTTTTTTATCTGAATATAAATTAGTAATTTTTTTATAAATATCTATTACTGGCTCGGTTTTTATCCATGAATCCAATTCGTTACGGGAATTTATAACTTCTCTTATTATCTCTCTTATTTTCATTTTTCTCAGATATTCTAAATGAGTTTTTTCTACTTCTAATTCTTCCTTAGATAGATTATTTATCTTTTCTTTAAATTCAGCATTTACTTTATAAAATTCTTCATCTCTTTTATCTTTAATCTTAGATGTTAATATTCTTTTTATTTTTTCACTTCTTCTAAATAAAGGCATATCTTTATAATAACTATCAAATAATTCTTTTATCTCTTCAACTGAGACAATTTCTTTATTGTTAAATTTAACTGATTGTATTTTAAAGTATTCATTGTTCAAAGTTTGAATATTTAAATCTAGTAAATTTACAAATTCTTTGGAACTTTTGTATTTGTATTCTTCTAAAGCAGCTTCATTTCCATTCATCGCGTCTTCAATATAACTTCCAAAGCTTTTAAAATTCTCGTATCTTAATCCAATTTGCTTTATTGCAAAATTCTCAAAAGTAGTTTGCTTTATATTACTTTCCCCTAAAGAAGGAAGTACTTGAGCTATATAGTCCATAAAAATATCATTTGGTCCGAATATCAATACTTTATTTCCAAATTGTTTTCTAAAATTATAGAGTAAGTAAGAAATTCTATGAAGTGCAATTGTTGTTTTTCCCGAACCTGCAACTCCATTTACAACAACTATTTTGTTTCTATCTTCTCTTATTATTTCATCCTGTTCTTTCTGGATAGTCATAACTATATCTTTTAACTTATCAGATGAATTTTCAGTTAAGACCATTTGAAGTATTTCATCCTTTACATCTATAGCTGAATCAAATACACCTTTTAGCTGACCTTTTTTAATTATAAGCTGTTTTCTTGACAAGATATCAACATCTATTTCTCCAGATGGTGGGTTATAGTTTGATTTCCCTAGAGTGCCTTTATAAAAAAGTGCTGCAATTGGTGCTCTCCAATCAACAATTAATGGCTCAAAACTTTCTTCTAAGGTTAACCCATATCTACCAACATAAATTTCTTCAGGAAGATCTTCATCTTCTTTAAATATAACTTTCCCAAAGTAAGGTATTTCTTTAAGCTTAGTAAATTCCATAAGTCTCTTATCGATTGTCCTATAAGCCTCTTCTTTAACATAATTCTCATGATCAAAATAATCTATAATTTGATCCTCATCATCTTTATACTCTTCAACATATTTTTTTCTAGCATCAAGAATATAATTTGTAACATTTTTTCTCTTTTCTAAATACTTTAAAATTTCCTTATTTAATATATCTAGAATTTCCTTTAATTTATCCTCTTCTCTTAAAAACTCTAATTCTTTGCTCAAGATTAACCACGCCCCCTTAAGAACAGTTTACAGTTAACAGTTTACAGTTAACAGTTGATTGATTGTATTGTTAATTATACATATTAATTGCAAAATGCACAATGTATGGCTATATCCTCATTGCGCATTTTATAAAAAAATATTTAACTTTATATACTAAATATATTAATTGTACTTAATATTTTAGAATTCATCGTAAGGATTGTTGTTTGTTTCATTAGATTCTTCTGTAATAATATTATCAGTTTGCCCATAAGATATACTTTTATTCTGAGCCTCTGTCTCATCATTCTTTTCTGAAGACGAATATTTTTTTTCAGGCTTATCATCTATTACAACATCTAAAGCATGCTTTTTAGCTCTTCTTTCTGCTAATTCTTTTACTTTCTTTTCATTTTCAGATTTTTCTTTTTCCTTCTCTTCTTTCATTTCTGGATATTTTTCATATACTAAATCAAAGAATTCTTCTCCAAAAATCGTTTCTTTTTCTAAAAGCACTTCTGAAATCTTATCTAATAAATCTCTATTTTCTCTTAAGATTCTTCTAGCATTTTGATGTGCAGTTCTTATTATTTTTAGTGTTTCCTCATCTAAAATAGTTGAAGTTTCTTCACTGCAATTTCTAACTGCTCTACCATCTAAATATCTATTTTGTACTGATTCTAATGCCATCATATCAAATCTTTCACTCATACCATAAATAGAAACCATACTTCTAGCTTGTTGTGTAGCTCTCTCTATATCATTTGAAGCTCCTGTAGAAACCAAATCAAAGACTTCCTCTTCTGCTGACCTACCGCCTAGCATAACTGTTATTTGATTAATTAATTCTTCCCTAGATGTTAGATACTTTTCTTCTTCTGGTAATTGCATAGTATAACCTAAGGCTCCCATAGTTCTAGGTACTATTGTTATTTTATGTACAGGATCTGCACCTTTAAGCATAGCTGCAACAAGTGCATGCCCTACTTCATGGAAAGCAACAACCTCTCTTTCCTTAGGTGATAAAATTCTATCTTTCTTTTCTTTACCTGCAATTATAACTTCAACGGCTTCTCTTAAGTCTTCTTGAAGGACGGTTTTTCTTCTTCTTCTTACGGCTCTTAATGCACCTTCATTTATAATATTGGCAAGATCAGCTCCTACAGCTCCTGGAGTACTTTTAGCTATTTCAGCTAAGTCTACATCAGGCCCTAAAATTACATTCTTTGCATGAACGTGAAGAATAGCTTCTCTTCCTTTAAAATCAGGCCTATCAACTATAACTCTTCTGTCAAATCTACCTGGTCTTAGAAGTGCCTTATCAAGAATTTCTGGTCTATTTGTAGCTCCAAGAATAACTATACCTTTAGATGAATCAAATCCATCCATTTCAGAAAGTAATTGATTTAAAGTTTGTTCTCTTTCATCGTTACTTTGCATTTGATTATCTCTACTTTTACCTATTGCATCAATTTCATCTATAAATATTATGCATGGTGATTTTGCAACTGCATCCTTAAATAGTTCTCTAACTCTTGAAGCTCCAACACCAACAAACATTTCAACAAAACTTGAACCTGAAAGTGAGAAAAATGGTACTTTAGCTTCTCCTGCTACAGCCTTTGCAATAAGTGTTTTACCCGTTCCTGGAGGACCCACAAGTAATACACCCTTTGGTAATTTAGCTCCAATTTCAGTATATTTAGCTGGACCATTTAAGAAATCTATTACTTCTTTTAAGGATTCCTTGGCTTCTTCCTGTCCTGCCACATCATCAAAGGTTACTTTAATTTCACTTTCCATATAAACTTTGGCGTTATTTTTACCGATGCCCATGACACCGCCTCCGCCGCCTCCCATTTTAGAGAACAAGAATCTCCACATAAAGAAAATGAGAACCATAGGAAGTATCCATGTAAGTAAGAAATTCATAATAGGCGTTTCTTTAGGATTTTTACCTGTAAAGTCAACACCTGCTGCATTTAACTTAGGTATAAGGGTTTCATCATTTATATTTACTGTATATAAAGTTTTGCCTTTATACTCAGCATTATTTTCACTTGGTGTTATTATTAAATTTTCACTAGTTATAACAACTTTTGAAATTTGTTTGTCATCCAACAATTTTATGAAGTCATTATAATTAATTTCCTTAGTCGTTGCTGTATCTTTTGCATAATTGAATGCCATTAAAAACGCAAAAGCTATTAAAAAATAAGTAATCGCCATAGTAATGGAATTCTTATTTTTATTATTCCTTTTATTATTTTTACCGCCATTATTGTTCTGCATCTAATCACCTTCCTTAATATTCTTTTAATCTTTTTATCTTGCAATGTTTATCGATTAGATCATTCTTCCCACATATCTTTCACAATTTTATCTATCTCTCTTTTTCGATATACTGTGAGACTTTCATCTATTTCAAAATATTCATCCTTATTAATTAAAATATCTCCTTCTTTAAAATCACCTTGAATGCTGTCTAAAGATATTCTATCCATCTCTCCATTTTCCTTTTCGACAATAACATAACTACTCTCTACTCTATCTATTATATACTTTTCATGCATCTAACATCCTCTTTTCATAATATAATTAATTATAAGATTAGTATGCTTTATTTTAAACTGCCAAAATCTTTAAATGGATAATATTTAAATCTTGCTATCCCTTGTATATTAGAAGCATCTATATATGGATTTATCCACTTTCTAGCATCATTTGAACGTGCTCTATTGTCTCCTAAGAAAAAGAATTTATTTTTAGGTACATCAAAAACGCCATCAAATTTTTCATTATTTTTTACATAGTCTTCTTTTATATCCTCCCCGTTTATATTAACAATACCATCATGTATTACAATATGATCTCCTGGAAGCCCTATTGCCCTTTTAATTAATAGTTCATCAAGTTCTTCAGAAAAAAATACAACTATATCTCCTCTTTTAATTTTGCTAGTATCATATACTCTAGTCACCATTAGCTTATCGCCCACATTTAAAGTTGGCACCATTGATTCACTTGGAATATAAACATTATAAACTAAAAACTTGTTTATTAAAATTGCTATTCCTATCGCAGCTATAATAGGAATAATCCACTCTCTAAAAAAACCGCTCTTTGCTGTAAATAGCGCTAAAAATCCTTTATTTGATAAGTTTTCTTTATTCTCTAAGCTACTGCTTCCTTCTGAATAATGAACATTATCTATATTAGTAATACCATCCTTGTTACTTATATCTTTGGATTTTATTATATCATCATCTTCTCTCATTAATGTTCTCCCTTTTTATAATTAATAGTTAATAATTAATGATTAATGAGGAAATTACTTCGTAATTTCTTAAATAGTATGTTTAATAGAAATTTCCGAAGGAAATTTATTCCTTAATTATTCGTCATTCATCATGCATTATTCATCATTTAAGTACTTTAAAGTGATTAAATGGATAATATATTATTCTAGCCTTTCCTTCAATATATGATTCATCAACATAAGGATTTTTCCAATATCGTGAATCATCAGAATTAGCTCTATTATCACCTAGAAAAAAGTATTTATGTGGCGGTACCTCATATGAACCATTCTTTATTTCATTATTTTTTACATAATCCTCATTAAGCTTTTGTCCATTTCTGAATACAACTCCATCTTTAATGTCTATTTTATCACCTGGGAGTCCTATTAACCTTTTTATTAATATTTCACCTTTGAATTCATCATTCTTAAATAGTACAATGTCTCCTTCTTTTAAATCATTTGGATTATGAACTCTTGTTACAATCAATCTATCCTTTACTTCTAATGTTGGAATCATAGATCCACTAGTAATCCAAACCCCATATCCGACAAAATACCATATAAAAGCTGCTATACAAGCAACAACAGCAATATCAATTACCCATTCCCATATTACTGATTTTTTCTTTAACTTTTGGGTCTCTAAAGCTCGATTCTCATTATTTTCTGCCATAGAATTTCCTCCATATCACATAATCAAAATAATTATATATTTTATAGTATATTGAATATTCTATCTTATATAATTATTCTTATTCTTTACTTTCTTTTTTCATACTATCTTAGTATACCATAATTTGTTCTATAAAATATTTATAAGTTGTTAACTTTTAGACAATTTAATTGTCTTTATTATGAATTCAACATTTTTACATTATATTCAAAATATTTATATATAAACTCTTTGCAGATTCTTTAGAACAAAAATATGCACTAATCCTAAAAATTAGTGCATATCCCTGTTATATAATCTTGGGAAAATAGCAGAAACTTGACTCTATCCTTCACTGAATAACTAATTTACATGCCTTACTCAATATCATTTTTTAACAAATCATCATAGGATTCTCTTCTACAAATTAATCTTGCTGCATTATCTTTAACCATAACCACTGCCGGTTTTGGTATTTTATTATAATTACTCGACATAGAATAACCATATGCCCCTGTTGTCATTATTGCCAAAATATCTCCACTCTTAACTTCAGGAAGTTTAACATTTTCTAATAATATATCTCCAGATTCACAGCATTTTCCTGATATAGTTACAGTTTCTTCTGAAACATCTTCAATTCTATTAGCAACAATGCATTCGTACTCCGCATTATATAGAGCTGGTCTTATATTATCAGTCATTCCACCATCTACTGAAACATATTTTCTGACACTTGGAATTTCTTTTACTGAACCAACAGTATATAGAGTGATCCCTGCATTAGCTACAATGCTTCTTCCTGGCTCTATTGTAAGGATTGGTCTTTCTTGGCCTGTTCTTGCACAAACTTCATCAACCTTATTAATTATTGTACTACAATATTCTTCTGTACTTTTAGGCTCATCTTCCTTGGTATAGTATATACCAAACCCACCACCAAAATCTACTTCTTTTATTAAGTAACCAAGGTTTTCTTTAGTAGTTCTTACAAGTCCTAGCATTATTTCTACTGCATCTTCATACGGCTCTAATTCAAAGATTTGCGATCCTATATGACAATGTATCCCTGCAAGATTTATATTCTTTAAACTAATAGCCTTTTTGATTGCATCCTCTATAACAGTTCCAACTGGTGAAAAACCAAATTTAGAATCTATTTGTCCTGTCTTAATATAATCGTGTGTATGTGCTTCAATTCCTGGTGTTATTCTCAAATAAATATTTTGTACCTTATTATATTCCTTAGCTATGTCATTTAACGCTTCCATTTCGTAATAGTTATCTACTACAAAATTACCAACACCTAACCTAACACCTAACTCAATTTCATCTAGTGTCTTATTATTTCCATGGAACATAACTCTTTCAAGAGGGAAATTTGCTTTATATGCAGTATATAATTCCCCACCAGAAACAACATCTAAATGCATCTCTTCTTCAATTAATAGTTTGCACATTTGAATAGTCAAAAATGCTTTTCCAGCAAAAGCAACTCTATTATCATTTTCATCGCATTTAAAATACTTTCTATAATCTCTACAATATTCCCTTATTAATGTTTCATCGAATGCATATAACGGACTTCCGTATTCTTTAACTAAATCTTTAGCACTAACTCCTCCGATCATTAATTGATTATCTTCTGCCTTCATTGTTCCAAACAATTTCATTTTTCTAACCCCCAAAATTTAAATCTTATTAACCTTACCATGAAGAATTTCTTTTCATATTTGGCTTTATTATGCTTGTCTTGCACTAAAAAACAAAAGCCACAGAGTATATCTGTGACGAGTGGTAAATTACATCAAATGCCTATGCACAAAATTTTTACTAATTATCAATTTATTAAGAAAATATACCCAAATAAAGTCATCATTTATTTCTTTTTAAATTGCTAATTGTTAACATATAATTGCTAACTGAAAAATCACCTTGTAGCTCAACACTTTCGTGACAGTTATTCACATATTCTATGAATCCCCAGAAATAAACCACCGCATAATAATTTATTTCTTCGGCTGTAATACCTTTTAGTATAAATCATCGTCTGCAAACTCCTTATACCTACTATTTATTACAGCACCTCTACCCCAGGCCAAATAATATTTTAATAATAAATATTTTATTTATTACTTTATGTTATACTAATCTCATAATTACTTAAGAGATTATAATATCATATTATTAAACTGTTACAAATATGATACCATAAATTCAACTTAAATCAATATTTTTTTATTTCATAAGTAGTTAATGAAAAATTGTAACTTTATTCTTTTCTATACTCGTCCATAAGATTGCACATAATACTAGCTGAAGATGGCGGTGTAAAGGTTATAGCATTTGCTCCTGCTTGAATTGTTTCACTAATTGATTCATCAGTTGGCCCGCCAGTTGCTATTATCGGAAATTCAGGATATCTGCTTCTAATATTCTTTACTATTTTAGCCGTCTTTTTTCCACCAGAAACATTTAATATAGTAGCGCCAGCCTCAATCCTTTTAGCAATATCTTCATCCTCGGAAATAACAGTTACTATAACGGGTATATCTATGGTTGCTCTAATTTTCCTGACGATTTCATTGCTTGTTGGCGCATTTACTACTACACCCATAGCTCCTTTAAACTCCGCATCCATAGCTAAATTTATAACCCTTTTTCCTTGTGTTATTCCTCCACCAACACCACAAAAAACCGGAACATCTGCTGCCATTACAAGAGCTTGCGTTATTACTGGCTGAGGTGTAAATGGATAAACAGCAATTATTGCATCTGCATTACTATTTCTTATTAATGCGACATCAGTGCTAAATAGTAAAGACTTTATTCTTTTACCGAAAATTTTGATTCCACCACAGTTTCTTATTACTGTAGGAACTTCAATTACATGATTTCTAAGAGTGCCTTTTATTTGAGGAATAAACTTAACCTCTTTATTTCCCATAATCTTTCCCCTCCCCATTAACTATTTATCAATTCACTATATAAAAATTCTTTTCAATTGTGCACACTTTTATAACTTTTAGACTGTGTATTTCTCTATGCAGCTTTGCTGTTGAACCCATACCATTGTATTTTTATTATACTCTTTTATACTATTCTTTAAAGTTAAATTTTATATTCTTATATTTATTCACATTATCCACAGTTTTTATCCACAAAATTGTGCATATTGTTTATAAGTATATATTATATATTCTTTTACTGTAAATTTTCCAGCAAAAATATCTTGCAAATTTCTATCATCCTGGCTAAATATCCTTATTATTTATGGATTCTAAATAAAAATTTGGTGCATTCAATATAAAATTAGCCTTATAATGCAGAACTTGGCATCAAAATACTTGTACAACTATTTACTTTAATTGCTCAAATGCCTTGAAATGCTATAGTAAATAAAGAAGTTTTCAGAATAATAACTTAAGCTTCATTTCACATGATTCACCTAAGTTATCCACAGATACCATATAGTTATTCACAAAGGCCAATCCTTGTATCTAACTAGCTTCATGATACTTTCATATAAAAAAATGTACACTTTGTCCACAACATTATACACAATGATATTATTGTGTGTGTATTTTATGCTTTCCTCAGTCCTTAATAATTTCTTAATAGTTTATTAACAATCATTAAACCTTATGCGCATGTATTGTAGTATATAAATTCCTATCATATACTTTTAATCAGAAAATAAATTTAAACAAATTTTCCTTATCTAAAATAGAGCTATTTTCAATGACATTCTATCAACTTGATTACAAATGTTTAACAGATTTATTTAAAATTATTTTTGAATTATTAAGGAGGCTTGTTTTAATGACACAAAATGATTTTTTTAATATACTCATGGATGGTCTAAAAGATTTCCCAGAAATAAAATTGCAGGATATTATTTCTTACTACGAGCACAATTTTACCCTTGGATTAGCTGCTGGAAAAACAGAAGACGAAATCATAAATGAATTAGGAGAACCTAATTCTATAGTTGCTAAATGCAGAAATGAATATTTTAATATTTTTAGCGATTCAAAACTATCAACTGGCAATGCTTATGCTCCTAGTAGTAGCCATACTAACTTTAACGAAAGTCCAAATACTAATGTACATGAAGATCTAAGCAACACAAATAATACTATTAATGATACTTTCAACATTAATTCCAATGGGAATGATTTGAAGAATGCCAATGAATTAAATGAAGAAAATGCTAAACTAAACGATAGTTCTTATGAGCTTCATAATTCTAATATAGCATCTGATGATAAAGAAAGCAATTCCCAAAATAATACCAGGAAAATATCAAATGAAAATCTTAGTACTAACAATCTTAATAGAAATAATTTAAATTACAATTCTGATAATAGTGGACAGAATTCAAGCACATTTTCAAATAATTTTACTAGGAAAAATTCTAACAATAGTTCTTCACAGATTAGCGTCAACACTATCTTAAGGATTTGCATAGTTGTTTTAACATTGATAATATTTTTCCCAGTTATAACAGGTATTATCGGCTTTTTCATTGGGCTTTTTGGTGTAGCACTAAGTATTTTTGTTGCTAGTATTGGTGTATTAATAGGAGGAACCTTTACCAGCATTATTGGTCTCCCTAATGTACCTGCATTTGTTGCTAATTTTCCATATCCAGTAATAGTATTATTCTCATTAGGATCTATTTCATTATCAATACTTTTAATACTTCTATTTTATTATTTTTGCAAGTTTTTTATACGAGTATTCATAAAATTTTATAATTCACTAAAAAACAAAGGAGGTGCATTCTAATGCAAAAAAAGTTAATTTCCACTCATATGAAAATACTTATGCTTATATTATTGCTTTTATCTATTACTTTTTATGTTTCTGGATGCATTACCTTGGTTCAAAGCGGATATAAGCTTTCTGACTACGCTGATGAACTGCCATTAAATTTTAATTCTCTTAAATACGATTTAAATTTTAATGGGTTTAACTTTGATTTTAACACCTCTTCTATATCAAAAGATTACATTATCGGCGATAATATTAATGAAGTTGACTTTAATTTAAATTCTCAAGATGTTAATATAACTAACTATGATGGCGAAAGTTTAAAGGTTCAAATAAAAAGTCACAGTACCATATCTAGCGATTTATCTGAGTCTGAAAGCGGTAATAAATTAATTTTAAGTACTAGATACGACACTCCTGGCAATGCCACTATTTCAGTAAACATTCCAAACAAGCTCAGAGATAAAGGGATTCTAAAAATAATTACAAGCAGCGGCAGTATAAATGCCACTAATATATCTGTTGATACTTTAAACATTTCAACAGCTAGTGGTGATATAAATACTATTAATTCAAATTTAAATTATTTGAATTTAGGTAACTCTAGCGGAGATATTCACTTTAAAAATGTAACAGCTTCTACAGAAACTAAATTCAGTTCATCTTCTGGCGATATTATTGGAGATGGTACTTTGGGAACTGTAACTGGCAACACTACTTCCGGAGATATTGATTTACAATTAATAAACTCACTGAATAATGTAGCATTAAGCACTAAATCCGGCTCTGTAACCTTACTCCTTCCTAAAAATAAAGGGTATAAAATCAATTATGAAACAGTTTCTGGAAATTTAAATTCACCTAAGAATCAGCTTTCCTATGGTGATGAAAGTTCCCTCATCGATATTAATACAGTGAGTGGAGATCTAAATGTTAGGTAAGTCTTTAATATAAATTGTCAAAGATATAAAAAATAATCACCAAATTATGTAGATAAGGAGATACGTTAGTAATCTCATTCCATAATCTGGTGACTTTTTTAATTGTGCCTTATTACAATTTGAACTTTGAAATAATACTACTTAACTCTTCAGCTTTAATTGCTTCCTTCGAAATTGTTTCTGCTACTTGCTTCATAGCTGACGATGTATCGCTTATTCCTTGTTGTATATTATGAGTGCTGCTCGAAACTGCTTCTGAATTTTTAGCTGTATTTGATATAGCTGCACTTACTTGTTCAATAGATGCATTTACATGCTCAGACATTTCAGCTATCTGCTTAGACATCTCACTTATAAATTCTCCATCTTCATTATATTGCATTGCAATACTTCCGTATCCCTCTAAATCGGCTCTTACATTAGTTTTAATAAAACCAAGCATATCCTTACTATTTTCTGAAAGGTTGGTAAATGCTTTTTCAACTCTTTCTATTGTATTTTGAATTGTAACAACTGATGAAGATGACTCTTCTGCAAGTTTCCTTACCTCTTCTGCAACTACTGCAAAACCCTTACCTGACTCTCCTGCTCTTGCTGCTTCAATTGCTGCATTTAGTGCTAAAAGATTTGTTTGTTCTGCAATACTTGCTATTGAATCCGCCATTATCTTTATTTCTTCAACTACTTTTGATTCCTCAATAGCTTTCTTTATGTACTCCTCTTTTTCCTGATATACGGTTCTTGTATTTTCAATAGCATTCTTACTATCTTTTTCTACATTTATAGCTCTTTCTTTTATGTTGACTGAATTCTCATTTCCAGTTTCGGCTTTTGCTGCTAATTCTTCCATGTTTGCGGTTACTTGTTGTATTGATGCGTAGATCTCTTCAACATTACTACTATTCTCTTGTGTGCTTGAATCAATTTTTTCAAATTCTACATTTACATTTTCTAAGCTTGCTGATAATTCTTGAACTGTAGCAGATGCTTCTTCACTTAATGAAGATACATTTTCAGCATTTTCTGCACAAATTTTTATCATTTGTCTTAAATTATCCTGAGCCTTGTTTAAAGCTCGTCCTATATAAGCAAATTCATCTTTTCTAGTAATTGCAATATTAGTTGAAATATCAAATTCACTCATTCTCTCAGCTAATTGTCTTATCTTATGAAGTGGTGTTATTATATATCCTATTGTTGTAAAAATTAATGTTCCTCCTATTATAACAGCTATTCCTAAAGACATCATCATTAGTGTTGAACTTGTTTTTATTCCTACTCCAATTCCAATTCCCATTAATATCATTATAATATAAACTGAAAAAATTCTTGTTGCTGTCGAATGTAAAAAACTTATTTTTTTGTTTTCCTCCATAATTTATACTCCTTTTCTTAAATTTAATTTACACAAAATGTTTTCTCTTGTAATATGATTAACAATTCAAAAGACAATTTAATACAGTTTATATGAGACAGATAACTAACTTAGCCACTAATCCGTAGTTATTTAATACTTTGAAATTAATTAAGAAAAGATTTAAAGAAATGTTGTTTGTGTTACTACAAATATTACTTATCTGACATAATATAAAAAAAATGTATTTGTATCTACAATAAAATATTACAAAATACATTTTTATCAGTATTCTTTACTAGAATATCATGTGCATTTTACTTTTTCAACCATATTAATAAAAATTTAAATTTATATCCTTTTCATAAACCCTAGATAAATCAACCCTTTGACGATTCTGCTATTATTTATAATGTGATTTGTTAATTCTCACAATAAATTGATGAAATCGAAGATTCTTTCACAAAAGTTCAGTATCATATTATTATTAAATTGAATAGATATAATACAAATTATCATGTATTAGTCTTGGTTTATGAATAAATTATGGTAAACTATATATATTAACAAAATATAAGTATAATTTATATTTAAAAGACTAATATTATACAAATTGGGGGCTTAAGAAATGATATCAAATAAGATGAAATCCCTTGTTTCAAACAGTTCAACCATAAGAGCCATGTTTGAAGAAGGAAAAAGATTATCAGAAATTTATGGAGACGAAAATGTTTTTGATTACAGTATTGGTAATCCGAATGTTGAACCTCCAGAAAAAGTTAAGGAAGTTATATTTGAAATTTTAAATGAAGAAACTCCAAATTTAGTTCATGGTTACATGAGTAATTCTGGATATGAAGATGTTAGAGATGCAATAAGTAATTTCCTAAATAAAAAATATGATTTATCCCTTTCGAGAAACAATATTGTTATGACATGCGGGGCAGCAGGCGGGTTAAATATAATTTTGAAATCCATTCTGAATCCTAATGACGAAGTTATTACCTTTTCCCCATACTTTGGTGAATACGGTAATTACGTTCAAAATTTTGATGGCAAGCTCGTAATTTCTCCTACTAATAATGAAACTTTTGAACCAGATTTAGATGTATTAAGGGAAGTGATTACTGCTAAAACTAAAGCTTTAATAATAAATAACCCTAATAATCCGACTGGAGTTGTTTATTCCGAAAAAGTACTACAAGATTTAGCATTTTTACTTAATGAAAAACAAAAAGAATTTAATACCACTATATACTTAATATCTGATGAACCATATAGGGAAATAGTTTATGATAGTATCAACGTGCCTTGTCTCTTGAAGTATTATGATAATACTTTCATAGGCTATTCTTATAGCAAATCATTATCTTTGCCTGGGGAACGTATTGGATATGTAGTTGCAAACCCATCCCTCAGCAATCTTGATGAAATGATGTCCGCGCTTAATATTGCTAATAGAATTTTAGGTTTTGTAAATGCTCCATCATTATTTCAAAGAGTAATTGCAAAATCTTTAGATTCAGAAGTTGATGTAAGTATTTATGAAAGAAACCGTGATCTTTTATATAACCACTTAATATCACTTGGATTTACTTGTGTTAAGCCACAAGGTGCATTTTATCTATTCCCTAAATCACCAATCGAAGACGATAAAAAATTCTGTGAAGATGCAAAACAATTTAACTTATTACTTGTACCTGGTTCTGCTTTTGGCTGCCCTGGTCATGTAAGATTGGCTTATTGCATTTCATATGAAAAAATTAAAAATTCATTGCAGGCTTTCGATAAACTGGCTGCATTATATAACTTAAAGTAAAAAATAAAATTTATAGTTAAGCTTATACCATTTAAAACACAAAATAAAAGGGTATTCTGACTGCTCAGCTGCTGAAAAGGATAATTGTTGAACTTCTGTAGTTCATAGCGAAAGAATACCCTTAAATAATGAGCACCTACTTTACTGCTTTAAGCTTCTCATATTCCAATTTCTTCAATGTTAGATAAAAATCCACTGCAAATTCAATAGCACCGGCTATTGCTAACAAATTAAAAAGCACTTGATTTTGTATGTATACTCTGTGTAAAATGGATTGAAAAAAATAAATCCCCAAAAAACTAAGTAACATCCAATATAAAGAAAACCTTAAAGTGACATATCCATGAATATTATATTTAAAATTTGAATAATCCCAGTAAACTTTGTTAAATTCATGTTTAAGAATATATCCACTTATATACTCAACGGTTGTTGGAATTAAAAAACATAAGATAATTAATGGAATCCCATCAATGTTCAGCACTTCATTGCATACAATTAGAAGAGTAACAGCTATTCCATACATTGGCTTAAATGGCCCAAATAAAAAGCCTTCTTCTTGGAATTTCTTTGTAACAATATAACTATATGCTTCTTCTATTATCCAACCTATAAAAGAGTAAAATATTAAATTGAACACCACATATAATAATAATCTCACTTTTAATCACCTCATTCTACAAAATAATTAATGCTAGTATCTGTAGAAGATTAATCTTTTATCCACATTAAAGTTCTTTCTGATATAATAATATTATTAAGTTATTCTCAGACTCAGATTAAGTAAGTACTAATTACTGAGCCTTTGAAATAAGTATGTCTAAGGAGGCTAGTTTACATATGGAAAAAATTTATTATGATAACCAATACCTTAAGGAGTTTACTGCTGAAATTGTTGATATAAGAGAAATAGATAATAAATTTCATGTTATATTAGATAAAACAGCATTTTTCCCAGGCGGCGGTGGTCAAAGCTGTGATCTTGGATTTTTAGATGATCAACAAATTATTGATGTTTATGAAAAAGATGATATTGTTCATCATGTTGTAGAGAAGAAACCAATTAAAATTCATAAGGTCAAATGTTCAATTAATTGGGATAGAAGACGTGATGGTATGCATCAGCACTTGGGCCAACATGTTTTATCAGGTGCTTTCTTTAATCTTTTTAATGCCAATACATTTGCCATACATTTAGGCTCTGACATAAGTACAGTTGATATTTATGGAGTTTTAACTGAAGAACAAGTTAGAGAAGCTGAAAGACTTGCAAATAAAATAATAGGTGATGCCTTAACTGTAGAATCGTTCATTCCAACCAAGGCTGAACTAAAAAAATTAACTCTGAGACGTGCTCTTCCAAATACTGAAGAGGATATTAGGGTTGTTAAAGTTGGTGATTTTGATATAAATGCCTGCTGTGGCCTTCATCCTTCATCAACTCTTGATTTGAGACTAATAAAAATAAAGAGGTTTCAAAAACATAAAGAAGGAACAAGGATAGAGTTCTTAGCTGGTGATCGTGCTGTTTCAGATTCTTTTGAAAAAGATGAATTTCAAAACTCCATATGCAGGTATTTAAATTGTAATGAAAATGAAGCTATAAATGGTATAAAAAATCTAAATGAAAGTCTTCGTGAGGCCAATGAAACAAATAAGAGCCTTAATATTTTATTAGCTAAATATCAAGTTAAAGAAATTCTTGAAAGCGCGGCCAACATAAATAACACTAAAGTCATAAAGAAAATATTTGATAGTGAAAATTTAAAATATGTAAGTAATCTTACCTCTAAGTTAATTGAAAATGAAAAGACAATTGCTTTAATGGCTGTAAAATCTGAAGAAAAAGCTAATCTTATCTTTGCCTGCTCTAAGGATGTTAAAGATGTGAAAATGAATGATTTATTAAAGGATGCTATAACTCTTATTGATGGTAAGGGAGGCGGAAGTCCATCCCAAGCCCAAGGTGCTGGAAAAAATAACGCAAACCTTGAAAGTGCGTTAGATTACGCATTTAATAAAATATCACAAATGCTAAATTAAAAATTATTAGTTTGGAAGAGACTTAAAAACATAATAAGGCATGAAATTGAACTAATTAATTTCATGCCTTATTTACAATACAATTATGTACTTTCTAATTCATAACAATCAATGAACTTATTGTCTTACTTCTTCTAGATAATTCACAAATACTTTTACTATATCAGGATCAAATTGTTTTCCTGCGCATCTATTTAATTCATGAATCGCTTGTTCCTTGGTTAAAGGCTTCTTATAAATGCCATTATTTCTCATAGCATCATATGAATCGGCAACGCAGACAATTCTTGATATTAATGGTATCCCATTTTCCTTCAATTTAAGCGGATATCCCCTGCCATCCCACCTTTCATGGTGTGCCAAGACCCCTTTCGCTACATTATCCAGCTGATTAGATGCCTTAATTATCCTATATCCCTTTTCTGAATGGGTTTTAACTATTTCAAATTCATCTTCCGTTAATCTTCCTGCCTTAAGTAGAATTTCCTCACTTATTCCTATTTTCCCTATATCATGTAGTTTCGCTACTATAGTCAATTCATCCATTACATCCATCGGTAGTGATAACCTTTGTCCAATTATCAAGGAATGCTGTAATACTCTTTCAGTATGTTCTTCCGTTTCCAAGCTTTTAGCTTGAAGTCCCATTTGCAGAGAATGCATCATTGAGCTGTTAAGGCTATTTTTCTGTAACAACTTTTGACGATATACCTTATCGTCAGCTTCCTTTAATGCATCATATATACTTTTATTTAAACTATTAGTTATAGATGCACCTAATGCTATACTAACATCGATTAAATCATGTTTATAAGCTTTACATTGTTTAAATATTTTTCTTATAATAGATTCGCATTCATAATCAGTGGTATTGGGAACTAAAATAACAAATTCATCTCCACCAGTTCTAAAGATAAATTGTTTTTCATTACATACATCTTTAAGAACATTAGCAATTAATTTTAACAACTCATCTCCTTGATTATGACCTAATGTATCATTTACTAGCTTCAATCCATTCGCATCTCCCATAATCACGCCAACTGGGAGGTATTTTTCACAAAAAAATTCATGAGCTTTTTCTTCAAAATAAGCTCTGTTATATAAGCCCGTTAAAATATCAGTAAAACTCAAACGTTTCAACTTTTCTTCTGCTTCTTTTTTCTCAGTAATATCTAAAATTAATCCTACTACCCCAACTACATCATCATTTTTATCCATTACAGGAACCTTTATAGCCTCTGTATATATTTCTTTACCCTCATCAGTGTTTAGTATCGTTTGTGCACATATACTTTGTTTATTTTTTATAACATAATTATCTTCTCTTGTATATTTTTCCGCCAACTCTTCTGTGGGGTGTATATCAAAATTAGTTTTTCCAACAAGCTCTTCTATGCCATTCCCATTGTAAAACTTCTCAAATTCCTTATTTGCATAAACATATTTTCCATTCCGATCTTTATAAAATACCATTCCTGGCAAGGTTTCCATAACAACTTTTAGTATATTTTCCTGCTCTTCTATAACCTTTTCCTTCTGCTTTATGGCATTTATATTGGAATACATCCCTGCTATAGCTATTGCTTTACCATTTTTATCGATTAAAGGAATCAAATTACGTCTAATATTAACTCCATTAATGCTATATTCCTCTGATAATGGCTTTAATGTACTAATCACTAAACTACATTGGCTTTGATCTTCTTCTTTTACATCTTCATCAAATATTTCTTCATATCTTCGCCCAATAAATTCTTTGTCTTTTCCATTGCATAAACCTATATACTCTTTATTTACATATATAAATCTTAAGTCGAGATCTTTTATCCATATAGGATATGGAATATTATCAACAAACAATTTAAATAGTTCAGATTCCATTATCATTATTTTCCCCTCCCTAAATTCATTTAGTTACTCCACCGAACTCTTAATCTTCTTGTAAGAAATTTATATATTGATTATTAAATCCTAATTATTAAAATTAATTTTAATATCAACAATTTCACTTTTAGTTCCGATTCTTATTGGTGGCCCCCATGTTCCATAACCAGAACTTACAATCAAGTTAAAATTACCCTTATTTAAATATCCATAGTCTTTCTCATATATATGTCTTGTAATGAGATTCCCAGGAAAGATTTGCCCATTATGTGTATGACCTGAAAGTTGCAAATCAACACCATCTGCCTCCGCTTCTTCTAAATCTTCTGGCCTATGATTTAAAACTATAATTGGAAGTGATCTATCCACGTCCTTTAAAATATCGTTAAGGGCTTTTCTCCCACCTGTTAACCTTGTTCCTGCCGGATCATTTCTTCCGATTATAACAAAGCTATCTGCTACTTTAACTGATTCATCTTGTAAGAATTTAATATTAGCATCTTTAAAATATGAGATAGTTTTAGATAAATCGCCAGCATTATACTCATGATTTCCAGTAATGTCATAAACCCCATATCTTGTCTTTATATTCTTAAAAGCATTTTGAGAATATTCTTTTAGACTTGTTGGAGTATTCTCATCGAATATATCTCCACAAAATAAAACCATATCTGGATGTAATTGATTTATGGAATCCACCATTTTATCAACTCCATTTTCTTTTAACGCTATTCCCATATGAACATCAGAAATCATAACAACATTTAATGAAGAGATGTTCCCAGCTTTTTTATTTATATTTACTTCATAATTAGTTATAACTTTATTTTGAGCATTAAAAAAGCCATAACCAAGTAACATAAATATTGCTAAAAATACAGATAACCCATTGAAGTATACCTTTTTTAGTTTTTCTTTTATTAAAGGACTTAAATTAATTTTCTTTACTATAATCTTTAAAATATCTATGATTAAAAAAATTAGTATTGAATAAAATAGTATTCCAATAAAAATTACACCAACTAATGTAGTATCAGATATAAACCAATTGTCTACAGTAAGTAATCCTCTAAGTATGTAACTAAAAATAAAGGATAAAGCTAAGCCCCAATATATTAACCAATATACTAAAGGACATATTTTATGTTTAAATCCTATACAAAAGTGTGAGACTATTTTCTTCCCTTTTGCTCCAATATAATAGCAAAGAATTATGTATAATCCCAATATTATAAAAATTGGCGCCATCATCCTAAATTCATTTTACTCCTTTTCCAGAAAAAAGTCTAAACCATAAACTTATCTTCTAAAATTACAATCTGTCAATATTTTTTGCTGCTTGTTATTTATTTTATACTATCTTGTGTTTATAATTTTTGTCTATTATTTCCTTTAACCCACCTTCTGCTAAAAGAGCAAAATACTTTGAACAATTTAAAATCGCCCTTTCATCTACTTGATATTGTGGGTGGTGATGTGCATAAGATTTACCTGTTCCTACAATAATAAATGCACCAGGTACTTTCTTTTGATAGTACGCAAAATCTTCTCCTTCTAACCCCATAGAAATCTGTTTAACATTATATCCGACTCTTTCTCCAAGGTTAGTGGAAAAATTCACCCAGTCTTCAGTGTTGTTTGTTGCTGGCGAGCTCGGATGCCAAATTAATTCTGCACTTCCACCAAATGATTGAGCTACTCCAGTTACTATTTCATTCATTCTCTTAGCAATTAAATTACGAATATCTTCATCTAGCGTTCTAACGGTTCCTTCCAAATAAGCTGACTCAGGAATTACATTCCAAGTATTCCCTCCTTCTATGTGAGTTATACTTAAAAGTGCTTTTTCTGTTGGCCCAATATTACGACTAATAATAGTTTGCAGCGATGTAACTATATTACTTGCAATTATAATAGGATCTATACTTTTTTCAGGTTTAGCCGCATGACTACCAACTCCAGTTATTTTAATTTCAAATCTATCAACTGCAGCTGTCATTGCTCCAGTTTTTATTCCCATAATACCAACTTCCGCATCTGAAATATTGTGTACTCCAAAAATTGCATCTACATCATCTAATGCACCTGTTGATATAATTTTCTTAGCTCCATCTGCACTTTCTTCCCCTGGTTGGAAAATAAACTTTACTGTGCCTAATAGCGAAGCTTGATGTCTTTTTACCAGATAAGCTGCACCTAAAATTACTGCCATGTGAAAATCATGTCCACATGCATGCATCATGCCATCAACTTTAGATTTATAGCACAAACTTGTCTCTTCTTGGATTGGAAGTGCGTCTATATCACATCTTATTGCAACAACTGGACCATTTGGATTTCCTTTTACTTGAGCTATAAGACCTGTTTCCAATGGCAAATCAAGAATTTCTATATCTACTTTATTTAATAGTTTTTTTATTAACTTTGTAGTTTCAAATTCTTCATTAGGCAATTCAGGATGTTCATGCAATTTATGATATATTTTTACAAGTTCCTCATTTAAATTCTCTATTATCGATAATAATACTTTATTCGCCATATTAATCCCCCCTTTATTGATGCTTAAATTATAGGCATCCATTTTTACCATGTCAATACATGTAGAAAATTTAACATTATTTCAAAGTAGCAGTTCCACCCTTTGCCGATAAATAACTCATTTTCTCTTATATTTTGAAGTTTCTCAAATTGCTTTAATTAATAGAAATAGGATAAACTTTAATTTAGCTTATCCTAACTTTAATTAGCTCTATATTCTATTTTTATTATTTTCGAATTTAAATGTGCCTAATTACTTTCTAGCTAATCTTCATTATATTGGTTAATACCATAGTTGCAATGATAAATATAACGTAGAAAATTACATATGCTAATGCCCATTTTCCACTAAAGGAATATTTAACTTTTTCATAAGTCATTAACAACATATTATCTTCCTTTATTATCCCAATAAAGTCATAAATATAATAATGAATAAATAATGCAAACACTATAGCCCCAAATAAAATATATACAAATACAACTACATTATAAATTAAAGGTAATTTTAATAATGATATTGCTGCCATTAAAAATGTTATTGTATTATTAAAAATATGAGCTATTATTGAAGGGATTATAGATTCCGATTTAATAGCTATGAATGCTAGGACTATTCCCATTAATACAGGGTTAATAAATTGAACAAGATTCAAATGAAACATTGAAAATAAAATCGATGTTACAATAATAGCTGTTAGGTTACCATATCTTCTCATACTTTTAAGTATAAATCCTCTAAATATTATCTCCTCTAAAATAGGCCCTAAAAGGCAAACATAAATTAAAAATAAAACTAAATATACACTTTGTTTTGGAAAACTAAAATCTGGCTGTGGAATTGTTATTCCAATGCTTTTAAGAATTGCTGAATATATCATATATAGTAAACTTGAAATTGTTCCTGTTCCTATACAAGACACTGTCCCTAAAAATACAAACTTCTTAGTACTTTTAATTTTAGTAAATATATCTTTTTTAAAGCTTATCTTTGTAGCTTTAATTGCCAAAATAATTGCTATTATATCACCAATTATGCACGGAAAATATCCCGTAAAAAAGCCATATGTATCTTTAGAAAGTTTAATGGTATTATTACTGCCAATTAATCCAGAGATGATATTCATAATTTTTATTCCAAATACAATTCCGAATCCTATTGCATATGTTGATATTGCTAATATAAGAAGAATTCTAGTACAGTTTCCCCCAGTTATTTTTATTTCTTGCTTTAATGCTAACCTTCTATTATCAATCTCTTGTTGTAAATCATCCACCATTTATTACCTACCATTCTACTACTTAATAAAAACTTATTATGATATTATATCATAATAACATCTTATTTTTATAATGTTAGTATTCATGTATTTTAATATAGTTTTAGTTTATTTATTCAAAGTAATATATAATCCCTCTCGTCTATCTTTCTTTATATCAAATTTGTTTTTAATTTCTGTAATACTATTAATCTCTATATTACTTACAATTAAGGTTTCTTTTGAACTAATTTCATTTAATATTTCTCCATACGGATTTACAAAGATAGATGCTCCACCATAATGTAAATTATCTCCTTCCCCCACTCTATTTATTCCGATAATATAGCATTGATTTTCTATGGCTCTTGCTTTTAATAGTGTTATCCAGTGTTCTTCTCTATCTTCTGGCCAACTTGCTGCTACAGTTATTATTTGAGCAGCTTTAGATGCTGCTTGAAATATCTCGGGAAATCTTAAATCATAACAAATAAAAGGAGTTATTTTAAATTCGCCTATTGTAAATGTGCATATCTTATTTCCACAATAATATTTTTTATCCTCCCCGCCATAAGAAAATGGATGTATTTTAATATATTGGGCTAGAATATTTCCTTCTTTAGAAATAACAACATATTTATTCTCACCTTTATCGTCAACCTTTACTGCAAATCCTAGACCGATGTTTACATTATTATTTACCGCAACTTTCTTAAACCAATTTACTATTTCATCTTCTGATAATAAAAGCTTTTGAATATTCATAGTGAACCCTGTTAATGTCATCTCAGGAAATAAAATTAATTCTACATTACTTTTCGAAGCTGTTTGAGCAAATTCTTCAACCTTTTTCATGTTCTCACTAGGATTTTCCCACGCTATATTAATTTGAGCAATTCCTATAATCAATTTAAAATCCTCCACTTTACTCAAGCCTAAAAATTTCTTCCGTTCCAGCCCCATTCTTGAACTTCTTCATATTTTACATATATTTTATTTTGAGGTATACCTAACTCTTCCTCATATATATTACAAATTGCAGCTGTTAATTTTGCATAAGCATCTTTGCTAGCCTTCCCAAATATTTTAACTTCTATAAATGCTCCCTTATCTAATCTTTCTCCAGCAAAAAATAACGAATACTCATCTTCGAATCCAACCATTAAAAAGGTTTCACTCTTTCCTGGAATTAGTTGTATTGCTTCTCCCAATTTTCTCTTAATTATTTCCTCTTTTTCTTTTGATATTTTCACACTAACTTTTGATCCTATAAATGGCATTTTGAAATCCCCTTTCAATAATAATATTACTTATCCCTATGGATAATTATTCAATAAATACTTTATTTTATTATAACATATGCAGTTCCTAGTTTATGCCTTCATTCCTTATTTCTTTAAATTTTATTTTAGGCACAATCAAAAAAATAACAAGTCCATTTGCCAGCCTATTTTCCATCATGCTGCGTCAGCAAATTGACCTAATAGGCCCGCTATGAGGGCAACTTGCCTCCTTGCCTGATGAAAAATATCCATGGCAACTTTGGACTTGGTATTTATTTTCATGTGCCTTAGGGCTATATTATGTAGATAAATAATTTGTATACTTTATGATTTATAGTAGTCGGAAATATATATACACTATTAATTAAGCTTAGGTGTGTATCAAAACCGAGAAATTAGGTACATATGTGTAAAATAGGCATTTGAAAATAAACTGCTGAATGTTCTTAATAGGTGGTTGTTCCATTTTTACTTGTCTAATTAACAATTTGAGCAAGTAGAAATGGGTGCAACCACCTATTTAGAACATTCCAGTGAAATTTTCATAGTCCTATGGAACACATATGTACCTAATTTCGGTTGATACACTCCTAAACTTAGTTTACAGGTATTTTTTTAATCCTTCTTCAAATTTTCTTTTTATGGCTTTTCTAATGCTTTCTGGCTTTATAACTTCTGCATACTCACCGTAGGACATCACATATCCAAAAATCCAATCTCCCTCAGGAAAAGTGGTAGTTACGGTAAAGCTTCCATCTTCATTTTTTATAATATTCTCCTGGCTAAATTCATCATAAATCCTATATGCCATTTTCTCATGAATTTTTAAAACTAAATTGATCTTCTTATCTTCAAAAGATTCATCTGGTTCCCCAAAAATATTGACTGGAATTTCTCTTTTAAAGGTTTCATCTAATAAGAATAAATTATCAATTCTTCTGATCTTAAACATTCTAAATTCATTTTTAGTTCTACAAAAGCTATATAAATACCATGCTTGCCCCTTAAAAAAAAGTTTTAATGGTTCAACAGTCCGCAAACTTTTTTCTCCATAGGAGCTAAAGTAACCAAAGCTCAAAAGCCTATTACTAAGAATAGCGGTCTTTATAATGTTAAACTTTTCTTTTTCAGTATCATCACTGCCCCACTGTGAAAAATCAACATCAATCCAACTCGTTCCTTCTTTTTTAAATACTGTGCTGAGCTTTTTTAGAACAGGTTCTACCTCAAGAAATTTCATAACATTTAAACTTTGCAGGCTCATTAATATTTCATTTTGTTCTTTCTCAGACAATACAGATTTATTAAGAACAAAATTTTCAATAATGCTAATACCTCCACCCTTCCCTTTACTAGTGTAAATCGGTATTCCTGCGCCTGATAAAATATCAATATCTCGATAAATTGTTCTAATTGATACTTCAAAGCGTTCTGAAAGTTCCTTTGCTGTTACTGTCTTTTTATCTAGTAAAATATATACTATTTCAAACAATCGGTTAATCTGCATTTTTATCACCTAAATTTATTATATATGTTTCTAAAATAATGACAATTGATCGTGGTCATATCCATTTTTATATGCCTCAATAATATCCTTCATTTTATACAATATTCCATATCTAGTACATTCCTTTTTTAAAAGCTCCCATAACAATTTTGCCTTTGGAGAATAACATTCATAATTATTTCCAAACTCTTTTATATATTTTTGTTTAATTCCTGGAAACTTCTCATCAAGCTTTTTGTAATACCAATCTCTTTGATTTTGCCTTAAAGTAACCCCAAAGGCTGGGTATATAAACTTAGCTCCATTTTCATAAGCTAATTTAACTATACCCTCTATATTCTCTTCATTATCTTCTAAAAATGGAAGGACTGGCATAAGTAAAACTCCAGCAAAAATTCCATTTTTAGAGAGTTCGCTTATTGCAGCAAATCTTTTCGAAGAAACCGCAACATTGGGTTCAATTTTCCTACAAAGCTCATCATTGCAAGTTGTTATTGTTACTTTTATAAGAACTGGTGAATGACTTGATATTTTCTTTATTATATCAATGTCTCTTGTAATTAAATCGCTTTTGGTAATCATAGAAATTCCAAAACCATAAGTATTAATTAACTCCAATGCACCTCTTGTAAGTTTATATTCTTTCTCAAATGGATTATAAGGATCGCTCATTGCTCCAGTTCCTATTACACCAGTTCTCTTTTTAGATCTAAGCTCTTTATTAATTAATGCAAGGGCATATTTCTTTGCCCTAACTGTATCAAAGTTGTCTATTCTATAGCATTCACTGCGACTATCACAATATATGCAGCCATGGCAGCAACCCTTATAAATATTCATATTATAATTATTTCCGAACCAAGTACTACTCTCAGAATACCCTGATACAATAGTTTTTGCATCTATAAAATTCACTAGCTTATCCTCCATTAAAATTTTAATCTATTGAAATATAAATATCTATTTCTGCATTCTCCATTTCGTATCCACCTTTATATTCTTCAAAATCAAAACTAAACTTTCTGTTTAAATCCATCTTCCAAATATTATTCCAAAACTCTCCTACTACTTCCATAGCATTACCTTTGATTTGAAACTTTGCATACTTACCTTCCGGAATTCTTATTATTTCAATTTCATTAGATAAACTATCTTCATTAAAAATTTCACAACAGGCCATCATATCATATTTTCCATTAAGTTTATTTTCGTAATTTGTATACAATCCAATAGTGTTGTGATTTTTTTTATTTAAAATTGATTGGTAGAACCCCTCCATAAAAAATTTCTGCCATGTTTCGCTTATAACCTTTTGCATATTAGGATCACAATTGCTCGTCTTAATTATAATTCCAGCTACTGTTTTTTCTTTTAGCTTTACGATCTCATAATTCATGAATATCCCTCTTTCTAACTTTCTAAAAATATTTTAAATTTGTTATCTTTACTATATCAATTATAAGCTGACAACTGCATGTCATATTTCCTCTTTATGCTGTAAATTATTTTATAAGAAAAACTTAGCATTTAGTTAAATTTTTTCTTGTAATATGATATATTAATATTAGATTGATAATGATTTTTTTGTAAATATTAGGGTGTTGTTATGGTTTTATTGGAGAATTGTGAGAGGGGGAATTTAAACTTATGGTCAAGAACAAACTTATGTCGAAAATTTTAATTGTTGATGATAATGTAGCTAATGTTTTACTTCTTGAAAAAATGCTAAAGTTATATGGTTACAATAATATAAAAACATTAACAGATCCTAGGCAAGTATTAGATTTATATCCAATATATGAACCTGATTTATTGCTACTGGATTTTAGAATGCCTTTTATAGATGGACTTCAAATTATAGATTCGCTAAGCTTTTCAGATAACTACAAAAAATCGCCAATAATAATGCTTTCAGCTGAAAATGAAAAGGAATACTTCAAAAAAGCATTAGATAAAGGTGCTGTAGATTTTATCACAAAACCTTTTAATATCAGTGATATAATTTCAAAAATAAAAAATGTATTATGAATACAACCTTGCTAAAGCAAAATTATGAGGTGCTATTATGAAAAGAATAAAGAAACGCGAAGACATCTCACTTTATAAATGGATTTGGCATTCTTATATTAGTACTGCCTTAATACCATTAATAATTGTTGAATTAATTTTTATTTCCATATACTTCATTTCAAATTACTGGTCTCAGAAAGAAACAGTTTCTTACTTTAAAGAGCAAGTACAAAATAACCTTGGTCAGATTTCAGAACCTTTCTTTATTATTTCTGGACTAATTATTTCCTACGTAATATTTTTTATAATTATTTCTAGAAAATCTAAGAAAATGAGCTATACTGTTGCTAATTCATTATTAGAGATTAATGACATCGTACAAAGAATTAGTGGTGGGAATTATACTCCAGAAGCCCCAATACTTAATATTAAAGAATTAAAGGATATATCCACGCAAATTCTTAAAATGGGAAAACACTTAGGAGAAACAAACAGGAATTTATTAACTGCTCAGTCTGAACTTAAGAAGAAAGAGACAGATTTAAAAGCTTTGATTAACTCTATTAAAGATATAATTTTAGAAGTAGATGTTAACGGATACATAACTAACCTATGGTCAAGAGCCCATAATGATCTGTATAAGGTGTATGAACAAGGTTTTTTCAATTCCATTTCTGACCTTTTAGACAAAGAAACTTCTGAAATGGCAATAAATAAAATCCATCATGTGATTCAGTCAAAAGAAACTGATAGTATGGAATTTAACTTAGAATCAAATTCCGGTTTAATATGGCTTCAAGCTTTTATATCTCCGCGTTTAAATGACTCAAATAAGGTTGTAATTTCAGCTAGGGATGTCACTAATCAAAAGAAATTGGCTCGCTCTCTTATTTTAGCTAAAGAAGAAGCAGAAAAAGCAAGTAAAGCAAAGTCTGAGTTTTTATCTAGCATGAGCCATGAACTTAGAACGCCGCTTAATGCAATTTTAGGTTTCTCGCAAATTTTAGAATTAGATTCCGAATCACCACTTACTGATTCTCAAAATCAAAGTGTTAAGGAAATCTTAAAAGCCGGAAATCACTTACTAGAATTAATAAATGAAGTATTAGATTTGGCTAAAATCGAGTCCGGAAAATTAAGTATATCAATCGAGTCAGTACCTATAAAACCGGTAATGGAAGAAACTCTCGCTATAATAAAACCTTTTGCTGATCAATATGGAATAGAAATTATAGCCTATCCGATATTAACTTCAAATGATTTTGTCTATGCAGATCATACTCGTTTAAAGCAAATATTGCTCAATTTATTGTCTAATGCGATTAAATATAATAAACAAAACGGTCAAGTTACTTATTATTATGATCGAGTTAATGACAAATATAGATTCCACGTTATTGATACAGGTATTGGTTTATCTGATTCTGATTTAGAACTTATATTCAAACCATTCCAACGTTTAAACAAAATTAATAATTCTATAGAAGGTACTGGCATTGGACTTGCTGTTGCAAAACAATTAGCAGAGCTTATGAATGGTGAGATATATGTTATTAGTGAAAAAGATATGGGCAGTCATTTTTGGGTAGAACTTCCTTATGTTGAATCTCCTGTTTTACCTGATTCTGAAAATGTAATATCGTCAGAAAAACCAAATTCTATTTCCAATGATAATACTTATAAAGTATTATATGTAGAAGATAATCCTGCTAATTTAAGACTCGTAGAGCGAATTCTAAGCCAAATAGTAAATATAAAAATGCTTTCTGCAACTTCTGGAGAGTTATGTTTGGATTTAGCTCTAGCTCATAAACCAGATCTTATATTGCTAGATATAAATCTACCAGGGATCGATGGTTTTGAAGTCTTTAAAAAACTTAAAATGTTTAAAGATACCTGTGATATACCTATTATTGCTATTAGTGCTCATGCAATGCCTAAAGATATAGAAAAAGGACTTAAACTTGGTTTTACAGATTACATTACTAAACCAATTAATATTCAACACTTTATCGATACTATTTCAAACATATTAATAACTAAGAACAACACACAATGAAAATTATAAGTTATAAATTATAAGTTATGAGTCATGGATGATATTTCTTCGAAATATCCTTAGAAAAGCCGCAGGCTTTTCACCCTATTAACTTATCACTTGTAACTTATAACTTATCACCAATATATAGAGGGGGTATATGCTTTTGGATTATAATACGAAGTATGATATAACTGGCTTTACTATTGAGTTAGGTCTCAGCCTAGAAGAAGTATATGTTTTATATGCTGAATTGATTTCTGAAATTAATTCAGCAATTTCAGAGATAAAATTTCTCATAGATAAGAAAGATATTACGAAAATAAAAAAGATAATTCATAATCTAAAAGGAGTTTCTGGAAATTATCGAATTACAGATGTTTATGTGGAAACTAGTAGAATTAATGACATGTTAAAATTCGAAAATTACAATAATCTTGAACTTGATTTGAATAATTTATTTAATATTTGTGATATGGCAATAAAACAAATTAAAAATTACTTTAATCAAAAATCTATCTATATAGATACCCGAAATGTAAACTAGACTTAGAGTAAATTGAAATAAAAGAAACACTGTTCCTCAAACCTATGGAAATATTGCTTAAAACACCTGAGAAAGGAAAAGTAGTTATAATAGATGAAAAGCCATAGGCTTTTCTAAAAAGATACTTTTTAGAAAAGTCTGTGGCTTTTTATCCTTTATTTTCAATTGAATCGAGAATTAATTTATAAATGCAAAATCTTAATTAGCTGAATCTAATTTTAATTTTTGCATTACTTCAACAAGCTTTTCTGTATTAATTGGCTTAGTTACATATACTTCGCAGCCAAGTTCAAAAGCCTCTTGAACATCCTTTGCGTTATCCAAGGCAGTAATTACAAATTTTTTAGAAATCTCTTCATCAATAATCTCTTTTTCTTTTTCAATAGAAGTAATCATTTTTAAAGCTTTTAACCCATCCAGCTTTGGCATCATTATATCAAGGCATATGAGCCCATATAAATCATTCTCTTCCAATGAAAACATAAATGCCTTAACTGCTTCTTCACCATTAACTACCATATCACAATCACCATACTGTGAAAAAAATTTATATAAAAATCTTCTATTAACATAATCATCTTCTGCAATAAGAATTCTCATTAATTATCAACCCCTCTAATCTAATTATTCTATGTTTTACATCAATCTCATTACATCTCTTTCTAACTGTTCAAATACATTTTTCACTTTATCTGCGTTGTTTCTTCTCGCATTTGCCTTTAGTTTAAATCCCATCATCACTAAATCGTCAAATTTAGAAAGGAGCAAAGAGTCGTTTATAAAATCAGCTAATTTCTCAATTTTTTTCATATCATCTCTTGCATCCTGCATTTTTTGAAGAAGTTTTTGCAGCTCATTATTTAATGCCATATTATTATTTCTGTTACCTACTTCCTCTATATCATTTGCTTTTTTCAGTTCTCTATAATATTTACTTGTATCATCTATTTTTGCTAATTTAAAAGTAGCTGTAAAACTAAAAATACTTCCAGCTGGTTCTTGATTTTCAACCCAAATCTCTCCATTTAGCATTTCAACTAATTGCTTTGACAATGCAAGTCCTAGCCCTGTGCCTCCATATTCGCGTGAATATGAATTATTTAATTGGCTAAAACTCTTAAAAAGCAAATTTTTATCCGTTTCACTTATGCCTATACCCGTATCCTTAACAGAAAATTTTAGGGCGATAATATCTTCATATATGTTCTGTTTTTCTACTGCTAACAAAACCCTTCCTTCATGAGTAAACTTAATCGCATTACTGATTAAATTGTTTAGTATCTGCTGAAGCTTTCCACAATCTCCATACAACAAGTCAGGAACTTCATAAAAATTATTATGCTCCAAAGTAATTCCTTTTACTTTTGCATTATAGCCATAAATTTTGATCACTTTATATATTAGACTCTTGAGACTAAAGTTATTTTGTTTTAATTCCATCTTACCTGCTTCTGATTTTGAATAATCTAAAATTTCATTAACAATATTAATTAATGAATAGGCACTATTTTTAGCAATCAAAAGATTTTCTCTTTGTTCCTTATCCAAAGTTTCAGCCATTAGTGTTAATTCAATCATTCCAATAATACCATTAAGTGGTGTACGTATCTCATGACTCATATTAGCAATAAAATTACTTTTTGCTTTATTTGCCGCCTCAGCCTCCTCTTTTGCTCTTATAAGAAGATTTTTCATTTCTTCTTCAATTTTTTTTCTTTTAATTCTTTCATTCAATTCGCTAAGCTCGCGTTTTACAACAGGACCAAGTCGTGCTAATTTGTCTTTCATTATATAGTCCCTACAGCCAGCACGCATAGCCTCTACTGCCACCTCTTCCCCGATTTCTCCTGATACTATAATAAAAGGTATATCTAATCCCGTTTCATTTAGTATTTGCAGCGCTTCAACAGAGCTAAAATTTGGCATTACATGATCAGATAAAATAACGTCCCAATAACAACTATCACTTAATGCACTTCTTAACTCATTCGCACTTTCTACTTGCTTATATTCTACATTAAATCCACTTGATCTAAGCTGCGCTACTTCATAATTCAAAGAAGCCTTTGAATCCTCTATTATGAGAACCTTAATATCTTTTGTCATAAGTATCACCTCGTGGAAAAGATTTGAATTGATTTTCTAGGTTTCCATCCTTTATAAGTACTGGGGTACATTATCTAAATCAATATCATTATATTTTGCAGGCCTATTGCTGCTTTTTAAATTGAATTGATTAACCTGCTCTTTAAGCAGCTCAGCTTGAGAAGCTAATTCTTCGCTAGCAGCTGCACTTTCTTCTGCAGTAGCTGAATTAGTTTGTACAACATTTGATACTTGCATGATCCCTTGATTTAGCTGGGCAATTCCTTCTGCTTGTTCATTTGAAGCTACTGCTATTTGGCTTATAAAATCAGCAACTTTTACAGTATCCTCAACAATTTTATTTAAAGCATCTGCAGTTTGATCTGCTATCTTTGTCCCTGCTTCTGCTTTTTTAATGGAACCTTCAATCATATCTGCTGTTTCTTTAGCTGCCTTAGCAGATCTTGCGGCTAAATTCCTTACCTCCTCTGCTACAACTGCAAAACCTTTACCATGCTGCCCTGCTCTTGCAGCTTCAACTGCTGCATTTAATGCTAGAATATTTGTTTGGAATGCAATTTCATCAATAACCTTTATAATCTTATATATACTTGTTGATGCATTGTTTATTTCATTAACTGCTCTTTGCATTTCCTTCATCTGCTCATAGCCCTCTTCTGCATTGACTTTTGCACTTACTGCCATATCATTTGCATTTGTAGCATTTTCTGCATTCATTTTTGTTTGAGCTGATATTTCTTCAATAGATGCAGTTAATTCTTCAATTGAGCTCGCTTGTTCCATAGCACCTTGAGAAAGAGCCACACTTGAGTCAGATACCTGCTTTGAACCTGCTGAAACTTGTTCAGCTGCTGAATTAATGTGAGTCATAGTACTATTTAATTTATCAGTCATCTTTCTAAAACATGCTGCTAATAAACCAATTTCATCTTTGCCATGAATATTAATATTTATATCAAAATCTCCATCAGCTACTTTATCAGCTATTTTTATTATTTTGCAAACAGGTTTGCTTATTGATGAAGAAATAAATAATCCTATTAATACTGCTATTACTATTCCTGCTACTAAAATTACTATTGTCATTGTCACTGTACTTTTTGTTGTTTGGTCATTATTATCAGATGCTTCTTTAGCAAGACTCAATTTCATACTAGTATAGCTTTTAACAGCTTTATCTAAGGAATTTACAGCATTTGTACCTTCATTATAGAAATAATTTGTTGCTTCCTCTTCTTTATTTTCATTTTTTAATTGAATTACTTTGTCCAAAACATTCATATAATCTAATTTTGATACTTTTAAATTGTCTATAACTGTCTTTCCATCATTAGTGAGTGTAGTTTGAGTTAATTTAGTAAGACTCTCATCAAAAGCATTGCTAGCTTCTTTAATATTGTTGCTATATTCCTGTATTTTAGACGAATCTTTTGCTATTATTATATCTCTGCCATTTATCCTCAGACTACTAAAAGAATTAGAAAGTTCAATAACATCTGACAATGGTGCTGTCATTTTCTCATACAGTTGAGTATCAAGGTCATTAATTTTATTAATGTTTGAAATTCCTTGTATTCCTATAACTCCTGCAATGACAGCTACAACAAAAAATCCTAAAAGTATTTTTACACTTATTCTTAAATTATAAAACCATCCCATATTAATACCCCTCCCAACTTTTCGTCTTATTCAATATTGCTTAAAATGTCAGCATCATCATCATTAATTAACTTATCGCAGTCTAAGATTAATTTAACTTCATTATCTATTTTTCCTATACCTCGTATATATTTGTTACTAATTTTATTTAAATTTGGTGGTGGTATAATATCTTGATCCGGTATGTTTAATACTTCTGAAACACTATCAACAATTAGGCCAATTGATAGCTCATTTATATCTATTACTATTATGCAGGTTCTATCATTATATTCTCTAAATGCCTTTTTAAATCTTAACCTAACATCCATTACAGGGATTATCTTTCCCCTTAAATTAATAATCCCTCTAATATAGTCTGGAAGTTCTGGAATTAAAGTTATTGGCTGTATTCCAATAATTTCTGTAATATTATTTATACCTATCCCATAAGATTCATTATCGAGGACAAAAGTAAGATATTTTCCCTTTTGAGTATCTTCATCTGTTTCTACAATATCTATCATTAAATTTTCGTTCATACTAACACTCCCTCTCTTTTTGCAAAAGCTAATGATCTTGCTGAATTAATTTATCCGTCATGGCTATGTTTCGAAATTTAAAGTTTTTAATTTTTTATTATCTTAACACACTAATATTTCCCAAACTCTGTATCATCTAAATTTATTTTAATTTTTTTACCTGTATTAAACGATTTGCTGTTATCATTAATATTTTCTAAATTAAATATCTCCTTTTCACCTATATTATCTAAAAATATTCTATTGGAATTTGCTTTCTTCAATTTGAATTGCGCTACTCTTTCTTTTAATGTTTCTGCTTGACTAGACATTTCTTCACTAGAAGATGCAGTTTCCTCTGATGTAGCAGAATTCATTTGAGTAACTCTTGATATTTGTTGTATAGCATCATTTATTTGTATTATAGCAGAAGCCTGTTCACTACTAGATGCTGCTATTCTATTAACTATTTCAGAAGTACTGCTAATATCATTAACAATAGCATTTAGTGATTCTGCTGTATTATTTGCTATTATAGTCCCTGCATTCGCCTTCTTTATTGATCCCTCTATTAATGCTGTGGTTTCTTTAGCTGCATTGGCACTTCTGCCTGCGAGATTTCTTACCTCTTCAGCAACTACGGCAAAACCTTTTCCATGCTGCCCAGCCCTTGCCGCTTCTACTGCCGCATTAAGTGCTAGTATATTTGTTTGGAAAGCTATTTCATCTATAACCTTTATTATCTTCGAAATATTCTCAGAGGCTTCATTTATTTCATTCATAGCCTTTAACATATTATTCATTTCTGTGTTTCCATTTATCGCATTTGTAGTAGCCTTTGTAGCTAATTCATTAGCAGTGTTAGCACTCTTCGCATTCATCTTTGTTTGTTCACCAATTTCTGAAAGTGAAGCAGTTATCTCTTCTACAGCACTTGCTTGTTCCGCAGATGCCTGTGATAAACTTTGACTTGCATTCGAAACTTGAATTGATGCTGACGCCACTTCATTTGCTGATATATTAATATCAGTTAATACCTGATTAATTGCTTCTATTGATGAATTTAATCCGCTTATTATACTTGAATAATCACCTTTATAAGAATTCTCAATGTGTATATCCAAGTTTCCTTTTGACATTTCCATTAATGCATTATTTATTTCTCTTATTGGTTTAGAAAAGGCATCTACAGCTTTATTTATTATACTTATAAGTTCTTTAAAGCTTCCCGTAAACTTCTCACTTTCACCTCTAACTTGCAAATTTCCTTCTGCTGCAGCTGTAAGCACTTGAACTTGTTCATCCACAACCTTAAGAATATTATTTCTTAATCCATTTAAGCTTTCATTTGCAATACCATACCTTCCTGGCAGCTTTTCAAGTTCAACTGTAAAATCACCTTCTGAATAGGACTTTAATACAGCAAATATTTTTATTAGTATATCTACAGATATCCACATTCCATCATTTACGCTTTGCGCCATTTGCCTGTATACTCCCTCAAATTTTGAAACATCTATTGTATCTCTTGTATTTCCTAGCTTAAATGTATCCTTCATCCAGTTAACTTCTTTTACAAACATGTTTAAGGTATTAATTAATATGTTCAAACTGTTTTTTGTTTTATTAAATTCTCCTTGGAATTCATTTTCAATCTTTTCTGGTACATCACCATTACTTATTCTATTTATATAATCAGATGTTAAATTTATTGGTTCGACAAATGACTCTATTATATTATTAATTCCTTCAACCATTTCAGCCCATGAGCCATTAAAATGTGATGGGTCTATTCTTCTTGATAAGTTTCCTAACTTAATTTCATTAGCTATACCAATTTGTTCTTTAGATATATTAAGTAAATTGTTTCTTAGATTTTCTATATTTTCATTTACTAAACCATATCTACCAGGGAATTTTTCAAGCTCAACTGAAAAATCTCCTTCTGAATATGATTTAAGTACTGCAAATAACTTAATAAAGACTTCTATAGAAATCCATGTTGTATCATTCATGCATTCAGCCATTTCCTTGTAGAATCCCTTAAATTTTAATGCATCTATCTTATCCCTTGTATTTCCTAACTTAAAAGTTTCTTTAAGCCAATATACGTCTTTCTTAAATGTCTCTAAAACATCTATAAGTTGAATAATACTATTTTTAGTATTGTTGAATTCTCCAAATTCTTCTTCACTAGGTTTAGCACAAGCTTCACCCTTGCTTAATCTATTTATGTAATTTGAAGTTGCTTTAATATTTTTTATAAGAATGTTTATAGTTTCTAAATTATTTTCACTTATATTTTTCCATGTTCCTCTATATTTTGACTTATCCAATTTTATATTAAAGTTACCTTTTTCCACATGTTCCTTAATACTATTGGAATCGTTAACTAAACTGCTGAAATTCCTTTGTATTACTTTTAATTCACTAGCAAGTTCACCATATTCATCTTCATTTATTATATTAATATCTCCATTAAACTCTCCATTTGCTATATTCCTAGTAAACTCGTTAATCTTTTTTATCGGTTTATATATTAACTCCATTAATATGTATCCTAAAATTACTGTAACAACTATCGAAATTGCCCCCAAAATTATTATATTTGTTTGCACGTCCTCAGATACTTCTGCTTTCTTATAAGCTAAACCAAATAAAATTATTTGCAAAATAACTATAATCATAAAAATTAAACTGATTTTGTTTTTAATTTTTGAACCACCCAAATTAAACATATTCATCCACCCTAACTATAATTTTAATTTTCTTAACTACACCTTATACCCGTTCATACCTATCGTTAAGCTTCTCTATTTACTAATGGTTTCACTAATATTCATCAATTGTTTAGTTACAATTTCTTCTTTAAATGGTTTCACTATAAATGATACTGCGCCTGCCATTATAGCTTCTTTAACTTGTATTTCATGTCCCATAGAAGAAATAACTATGATTCTTGCATTTTTATCAATAGTTTTTATAATCTTTATTGCTTCAACTCCACCAAGCTCTGGCATTGTCAAATCCATAGTCACAATGTCTGGTTTTAATACCTTATATTGTTGTACGGCCTTTATTCCAGTATCCGCTTCACCTACAACTTCAAACCCACACTTTTCTAAAATTGTTTTCAAAGCCATTCTCATAAAAGCCGCATCATCTACAACTAATACTCTTTTCACAATTTTTACCTCCCTAGCACATTATTCTTCAATCTTCTGTCTTTTTTCTTAATAATTATATTTTAAATGCTTTTAATGTATCTTTGTAGTACCACAAGTCATGTAGTAATATGCAAATTGCACAACAAATTGGACTCTAAATGCAAATAGCATTGTTCTATTACAGACAAAATGTTATAATTTATAATAATATAAATTATTTTTTACTAAAATAGGGGTTTTTAGGTATTTATTTTTACGCAAAAATTTAATATATGTTATTACGTTTGAGTAAAGAGGGGTTTTATATGACAAGGGTTATTATTGCTGAAGATCAACGACTTTTGAGAGAAAGCTTTAAGAATATAATTGAGAATAATAGTGATATCCAAGTTATAGCTTGTGCTTCTAATGGGGAAGAGGCCTATAACTTATGTAAAGAACACGAGCCTGATGTCGTATTAATGGATTTATCCATGCCAATATGTAATGGCACTGAGGCTACTAAATTGATTAAATCAAATTTTCCATCAGTTAAAGTATTAATACTTACCGCCTCAAATGATAAAATGGATGTTACAGATGCTATAAGCAATGGGGCCGATGGTTATATTTTAAAAGATATCAGTACGGAAGAATTAATATTATCGATAAAGAGTGCTTCCTTAGGACTGGGTATAATAACTAAAGATATATTGAGTCCTATAGTATCAAATCTTCGCAAAGAAAATAAAAAAACTAAAAAGAAAGCCTTAAATATTGAAGGTATAAACATTTTTTTAACAGAAAGAGAGATAAAGATAGTATCTATGATTGTAGATGGAAAAGATAATAAGGAAATAGGTGCTTCTTTATTTATTGCTGAGGGAACAGTTAAAAATATAATTACAGAGATTATTTCGAAATTACAATTAAAAGATCGTACGCAATTGGCAGTATATGCCGTCAAAAATGGACTAGCTTAAGGCACATGAAAGAAAATAACAAGTCCAAAATGCCATGATTATTTTTCATCAGACAAGGAAGTAGATTGGCCTCATAGCAGGCCTATTAGGGCAATCTGCTGACACAGTATGATGGAAAATAGGCTTGGCAGATTGACTTGTTATTTTTTTGATTGTGCCTAATAGTCCATTTCTTTATTTTAGCATATCACATAAAATACTTGGAATTTTTGATATAGGAATTTGTTTTTCAACTGCTCCTATATCAAAAGCTACCTTTGGCATACCATATACAACTGAAGATTGTTCATCTTGTCCAATAGTTCTTGCACCTGCTCTTTTCATAGACATGAGTCCAACGGCACCATCATGCCCCATACCAGTTAATATTATACCTACTGCATTTCTTGCCACAACTTTTGCAACAGATTCAAAAAGTACATCTACTGATGGGCAATGTCCATTAACTTTACTTCCTTGAGAAACATCAACTATATACTTATCAACCGCTTTCTTTACTTTCATGTGTTTATCACCTGGAGCTATTAAAACTTTTCCGGGTGCTATTACATCCCCACTTTGTGCTTCTTTAACTTCAAAATGTGTTTGTAAATTAAGCCTATCAGCAAACATTTTAGAAAATACTGGCGGTATATGCTGTACTATTACTATTCCAGGCATTGCTTTAGGCAGCATTTTTAACAAATTATATATTGCTTCCGTGCCTCCAGTTGAAGCTCCTATTGCAATTATTTTATTATTTGATACAGTGATACTATTTTTTTGTGCCGCACTATATATATTATTTTTTGATAGCTTATCTAAACTTGTTGATAAGTTTGCATTTACTGCCCCCTTAATTTTTAGAATCAGTTCATTTACAAAGTTTTCAAATGCATTTGGAATTCTTGCATCAGGTTTACTTAAAAAATCTACTGCTCCTGCATCCATAGCGTCGAATACAATATCACTTACTGAACTTACAACAACTATAGGAATTTTATATTGCGGAAGAAGCCTTCTTATGAACTCCACTCCATTTAATTTAGGCATCTGTACATCACAGGTCATTACATCAGGATTTAGTTCGAGAAGTTTATCTCTTGCATCGTATGGATCTGTAGCCTTTCCAACTACTTCTATACCTGGATCCCTAGATAATCCCCTCGATATTGCTTCCCTAAATACCAAACTGTCATCAACTACTAAAACTCTAATTTTTCTCATAACTTTCACCTTCTAAATCTAATTATATTACTACAAATAAACTTATCCCTTTCTATATACAGATGGCATTACATAATTAAACCCCATAGTTTCACCATTTAAAGATTCTGAGTGACCTATAAAAAGATATCCTCCATGCTCCATACTATTATAAAATTTTCGTATTAATTCATTCTTCGTGTTATTGTCAAAATAAATCATTACATTTCTACAAAAAATAACATGGAATTTCTTTTTAAACGGAAACACATTATCCATTAAATTAAACTTTCTATATATAATTTCATTTTTTATCATCTCTGAAAACATAAAATTTTCCTCATCATATTTTTTTAAATAATCCCTCTTCCAGTCTTCCGGTAATGGAGAAATTTGTTCCCTATGATATATACCACTTTTTGCGATATTTAAAACTTTTTCTGATATATCTGTTGCTAGCAATTTTTTATCCCACCATAATTTTTCTTCCTTAAAAAATTCATCTAATATCATAGCAATTGTATATGCTTCCTCACCTGATGAACAACCTGCAGACCATATTCTTAAATCTCTATCCTTCTCTGAACTCACCAAATATGGAAGAACTTTTTCTCTTAAGAAATTAAAATGATTCTTTTCACGCATAAAATATGTATGATTAGTAGTTATTTTATTAATTAATGTACTAACTGCTTTTCCAGTCTTATCTGCTATTATATAATCATAATACTGAGAAAAACTCTCAAAATTAAGTTCCGCCAATACATTATGCAATCTCCCAATCACTAGCATCTTTTTTTCTTCTTTAAGATTAATGCCATAATTCTCTTTTATATATTTTGATAATTTAATAAATTCATTTTCTGTAATTGTAACCATAATACCACACCTTATCTTTAATACTTTCCAAATTCATTATCACTAAGTAATATTTTCTTTGAATAATTTTCTTTTTTATTTCTAGATGCTTCATTGCTTATCAATTTTTTATTATTTAAATACATATCTTCAACAACACTATCAACATGCAAATGATCTTCTTCCGAATAAGGTGGTGTAATCTTATTAGATTTAATATTGAACATTTGAACTTGCTCCATTAAAACTTCTGCTTGACCTGCTAATTCTTCACTTGAAGCAGCACTTTCCTCCGCAGTCGCTGAATTACTTTGTACAACTTGCGAAATTTGTATTACCCCTTGAGAAATTTGTGAAATTCCAGTAGCCTGTTCATCACACGCTTCTGTTATTCCGTTAACTATTCCAGCAACCTTTTCTATATCATTCACGATATTTTCAAGGGCATTAGCAGTTTGATTGGCTATATCTGTTCCATCTTGAATTTTAATAAGGGACTCTTCTATTATGTTTGTAGTTTCTTTAGCTGCATTAGCAGACCTTGCAGCTAAATTTCTAACTTCTTCTGCTACAACTGTGAACCCCTTACCATATTGTCCAGCTCTAGCTGCTTCTACAGCAGCATTTAAAGCAAGTATGTTAGTTTGAAATGCAATTTCATCAATTACCTTTATGATTTTTGATACATTAGTAGAGGAATTATTAATTTCATCCATTGCACTGAGCATTAGCTTCATTTCACTATTTCTTTTCACGGCACTAATCTTTGTACTATTTGCAATGCTATTAGCTTCCTTTGCATTTTCAGCATTTACCTTTATTTGAGCGGAAATCTCTTCAATAGATGCAGTTAATTCCTCGACAGCACTAGCCTGTTCAGTGGCTCCTTGTGATAACGCTATTGTGGAATCTGAAATTTGTCTTGAGCCAACCGTAACTTGTTCTGCTGCAAAGCTAATATGTTCAATTACTTCATTTAATTTATATTGCATTTTCTTCATGGATTTAGATAATATTCCGATTTCATCCTTTGAATTATTAGTGATTTTTACATCTAAATTTCCTTTACTTATTGCATTTGTTACATTCATAAGTTCGGATATAGGCTTGCTTATTAATCTAGAAATGATTATTCCAAAAAATATTGCAATAATCATAGCTATAGTAATTGTAATGACCATAGTTAGTACTGCGTAGTTTACTTCTGTTGTATACTCTTTGGATTTTCCCATGCCACCAGATGTTTTTAATTTAAAAAGATTATCTGCTGAAGCATTAATTTCATCAGATACTGCTTGTGTTTCATCTGAGACCATCAATTTAAGTGCTTCATCCTTCTTGCCTGAAGCAGCTAATTCCATAATATTATCTTTTATAGATACATATTTATCTAATAACATTTCAAGATTAGATAGTTCCTTTTTACCCTCATCTGTTTGAATAGATTTTTCTACTAGTAGCAAACTTGATTTCATTTGTTTTTGATAATCATTTATTTTATTTGTATAACTTATTGTTTTATTTGCATCATTATATAAAATAACATTATTTAAGTTAATCTTAAGCCTCTGGTATGAAATAGATACATCAGCAATATCGCCTATAGCTGCACCATAGTTTGTGTATAAATCAGAATAGTTCTTATCAGTTTCCTTAATTTTAATAATTCCAACCATTCCAACTATTCCGGCTATAAGTGCAACTATTATAAAACCAACTAATATTTTTACTCTTATTTTTATATCATTAAACCATCTCATACAACTCCCCCATTTACCATCAAATTGAATCAATATCTAATCTTATCTCATTCACTCATATTCTTGCCATTAATCCTGCCATATCAATTATCAAACTTATATTGCCATCCCCAAGAAGTGTACATCCTGCTAAATCCTTTATATTTCTAATGTTTTTTATGTAACTTGGCAGAGCTTTTACAACAACTTGTTGTTGTCCTAACAGTTCATCGACTAAAATACACATCCACTTTTCATCTTGCTCCACCATAATTAGAATTCCATCAGAAAAATTATTTGCATTAGTATCTACACCAAAATGTTCATTAAGTCTAACTATCGGATAACACTCACCTCTAACCATAATCATTTCATTATTGTCTGGGTCTTTTATAATATCACTTTCTCTAGGCCTAAAAAACTCTTTTATGGAACTTGTAGGCAGAGTATACCTTGAAATACCAACTCTTACGTTCATACCATCTATAATTGCAAGAGTTAATGGTATTTTAATCGTCATACTCGTCCCAAAATCTTCAACACTGTCTACACTAACTGATCCACCTATCTTTTCGATATTTTTCATAACCACATCCATACCTACACCTCTGCCGCTATATTCAGATACAGTCTCCTTTGTAGAAAATCCAGGTAGGAATATTAAATTAAATATCTCTTTCTTTGTCATTTCGTTTTCATTCTTATCTATTAATCCATTTTCTCTTGCTTTTTCTAATATTTTTTTCTCATTAAGACCTTTCCCATCGTCTCTAACTATAACAAGTACATCGCTGCCTGCATTTTTAGCTTCTAAAATTAAATTACCAGTTGATTCTTTACCTTTATCTATTCGCTCTTCACCGGTTTCTATACCATGGTCAATGGAATTTCTAACCAAATGCATTAATGGATCTGATATATGTTCAATTATGTTTTTATCAACTTCTGTTTCCTCACCAATAATCGTTAATTTAACTTCCTTATTCATTTTTTTGCTCATATCTCGAACAATTCTGTTCATTTTTTGGAAGGTTGCAGAAAGTGGTACCATTCTTATTGACATTACAGTATCTTGCATTTCTGATATTATCTTACGAAGCTGCCTTGCTGATTTTTGAAAGTTGTCTAATTCCAATCCTGCCAAATCAGGATTTTGCGTAACCATGGATTCTGCGATAACTAGCTCCCCAATAAGATCCATAAGTCTATCCGCCTTTGATACACTTAAACTTATAATTCCTTGATGAGAAGAAGCTTTTTCATTTCTCTTTTCTTCAGTAATAGTTTTCTTTTCTGCTTCCTTTACTTTATGTTCTTTTTCTAATGCCACTTCCTCAATTATGTCTTTATTGATGATTGAATTTCCTTCACTATTTAATTCGCTAATATCTAGCTTATCTAAAAATACTGTTTCATTTACTATTGATTTAATTGTATTAATATCTAAGTCCGAAGAAATACATATCTCAAATCCATTTTTCCTAATTTCTTCACTGGCCTTTTCATCATCATCAATAACATTCTCTGGTTTGCTGCTGGTTACTTCTGCCACCTCTGATAATTTATGAAGAACACCAAAACATCTTATATTCTCCATTCCACATCCTTCAACAAATGATAAATTAACCTTGAATTTATTTTTTAATTCTTCACTCTTACCTTTACCGCTGGTTACGAAAAACTTTTGTGGCTCTGAATTTATATTTTCTGCTACTTCAACATTTCCGCTTCCCTTTTTAAGATTATTTAAAAACTCCTTTATTTCGCTTATTTTATCAGAAGCATCACCATCTGCTGTTTTTCCATCTTGAATCTTTGACACCTCAATCTTAATAAAATCTATAGCATTTAAAACAATATCACTTAAAATATTATTATCTACTTCCTTAGGCTTATTCTCTCTAAGGTAATAAAATAAGTCCTCCACAGAATGTGAAAGTTCTGCAATATTATTAAAAAGCATCATTGCTGATGATCCTTTAACTGTATGCATGATTCTAAATATTTCATTTATGGAATTAGTAAATCCGTCTTCCTTTTCTCCATTGATTACTAACTGTTCCAATTGCTCTATAAGCTGAGTGGTTTCAAAAATGTACATATCTAGCATGGATTCATTTATAATATTATCTGACATTTCAATTACCTCCCTTTTTTGTATTTTCATCTAAAAATACAAAATAAATATTTCAATATAAAAATTTATACATTAGCTAAATTTAATCAATCTCCCTCGTAATTATATATTAATTTCTTTACGAACATCTTTTAAGTACCACAGGTCATTGATTTAAATGCAAATTGCACTACTATATGAAGCATAAATGCAAATCGCACATATGGATAAACAAACTTTAAGCTGATTAGATTTATGAATATAACCAATCGAAAAAAAGACTAACTCTGTTGCTCGGTTACTAAAGAAAAGATTTTAGCTTTCTCCATGCAACACTTCGCAAAATAGTTAGTCCTTCTTCCTGGTATTTTATATAATTCAATTTTATAATTGTTTGATGTATTAGCTATTAGTTTGACTTTCCATCTGTAGCCACTGGGAAATTACGAACCACGTAAATTTCTACTCTTCTATTTTGTGCCCTTCCTTCTTCTGTGCTGTTAGTAGTTTTAGGTTTGTACTCACCGTAAGCTTGGATTGAAACATTATCTTGCTTAATCCCACCTGAAGAAACCATAAAATTCATAACATTAATAGCACGCATTGCGCTTAAATCCCAGTTAGAACGGAATTTATTATTGCTTATTGGAACATTATCAGTATATCCAGCAACTCTAATCTGATTATTTAAGCTCTTAAGCATATCAGAAATTTTTAATAGCAGTGGTGATACTTCTTTTAATACATCTGCTTCTCCTGAATTAAAGAGAACAACATCTTGTATTGCAATTTCAAGTCCCTCACCATTAAGATCAACTTTTATTTTATCTGAATAACCTTCTTCCTTAATCTCTTTATCCAACATGTTTTTAATTTGATTCATCTTGTCTTCTTCAATCTGACTATCTGTTGCTCCTACAGAATCAGATGTACCTGTTTCCTCCATGGGAATAGCTGCATTCCCATCCTTACTCATCTGCCCAGGACCACCAGCAAAAATCACATTAAATTCTTTAGCCATTGCCGCAAGCTTGGCCTTATCTGTTTGACCCATTGCAAACATAACAATAAATAGTGCCAATAGGAGTGTTAACATATCTGAATATGGAAGGAGCCATGCTTCATCAACATGCTCTTCATGATGCTGTTTTTTTCTACTCATGACTATTCTCCTTTACACTATTTATCATTATTTTCTTCAAATCTAATTCTTTGTTTTGGTTCTAACATACCTACTAGCTTTCTTTCAATACTCTTTGGATTATTCCCAGCTTGAATAGCTAAGATTCCTTCAAGCATAATGTTCATATTTCTTATTTCTTCTTGAGATTTTCTTTTTAATCTATTTGCAAATGGATGATAAAGCACATATCCAGTAAAAATACCATAAACAGTTGCAACGAAGGCTGAAGATATACTTTCTCCAAGTTTTGCAATATCATCAAGATTTCCAAGTGCACCAATTAGTCCAATAACCGCTCCTAAAACTCCTAGAGTTGGTGCTGTACTACCTGCTGTTGTAAACACTGTAGCACCCAAACGATGTCTCTCTTCCATACTATCAATTTCTATTTCTAAAACTTCCTTTATAAGGTCAGGTTCCAAACCGTCAACTACCATTTCCAACCCTTTTTTCATAAACTTATTTTCTAAGCCTTGAATCGTACTTTCAAGAGATAGTAATCCATCTCTTCTAGTTGTTTGAGACATTTCTACAAGCTGCACTATAATTTCAGCAGGATCTTGTTTATTCTTTTCACTAAAAAGAACACCAAAAATTTTAGGAATCTTAAGAAACTCTCCTCTTGGAAAAGAATTCATTACCGCAAGTATCGTACCAACAACTATTACCATTATTGCTTCTCCACTTAGCAGTATTGTTACACTTGCTCCTTTTAGAAGTAACCCTGTAATTACGACTATAAAACCTCCAATAATACCAATAAGCAAAAATATATCCATTTTTGTCCCCCTTTTTGTAACTCTGCATATATACAACAAATTTTTAAATTATGTTTCTAAATATAATTCTACGATTTTCTTCTTAATATCTTTTTATTTTTTTACTTAATACTACAAAAATATCTCACCAATAATATAATACCATAATATTAAATATTGGAAAACTATATTTTGACATATTATCCTATATAAATTTTACTTCTTTTTACAAATACTTGCTCATTAATTTTTAAGTAAAAAATAAACACTTGTGTGCGAAACAGCAAGTGTTTATCTATTTTTAGTATGAAATTTTTTTATAATTCTTCACCATTAGTTTTTATAACATTTTGATACCAATAGTAACTATCCTTTTTATAACGATTCATTGAAGCTCCTTCTTCTTCTTCACGGTCTACGTAAATGAAACCATAACGCTTTTGATATCCATTTAACCAGCTTAATAAATCTGTTATTGACCATGTGCAGTATGCAAGGACTTCACAGCCTTCATTAACAGCTTCCTTTAATTCTTCCACGTGAGCCTTTAAATATGCTATACGATAATCATCATGAATTTTGTTGTCTTCAGTCTTCTTATCAAATGCACCTAATCCATTTTCAGAAATAACTATTGGTAAATCGTATCTGCTTGTAATAATTCTGCAGCACATTCTTATACCCATAGGATCTATTGTCCAATCCCAATCTGTAGTTTTTAGGAATGGATTTGGTGGGTTTTTATATAATCCTGGAGTACCACTAACTTGTGATGTTCCCTTTTTACCTGTAGTATTCATTTCAGCCATACCCACACCATCTATTGAGTTATATTCAACAACTGCAGTTTGGTAGTAGTTTACGCCCATGAAGTCCACTTGCGCTGCTGCTTTCATAAGTTCTTCATCACCTTCTTCAAAGGTAGGTGCAACTCCTTGGCTTTGTAAATATTTAAGTGCAGGTTTTGGATATCTTCCAAATGCATAAACATCCATCCACCAGAAAGTTTGTAAATCATCATAATCTGCTTTTGCTATATTATTAATTGGATTACAGTCTATTGCATAACTTGGTCCGAATGCAAAACTTGCTCCTATTTTACCATTTGGAACTATTTCTCTAAAAGCAAGTACGGCTTTTGCATGAGCTAAATTAGCATGATGGTTTACTTGATAGAAAGTTTTTGAATCATTCTTCTTGCCTGGTGGGTGTGTTGCCATCATCCAGCCATGAGCTGTAAATATATTTTGTTCATTTAACGTTATCCAATACTTAACTTTATCTTTATAACGCTTAAATAAAGTAACTGCATAATTTTCGAAATCATCAATTATCTTTCTGCTTTCCCATCCATTATATTCTTCTTGAAGAGCTAATGGTAAATCCCAGTGATATATTGTAACCATTGGTTCAATTCCATACTTTAAACACTCGTCAATTACATTATCATAAAATTGTAATCCTTTTTCGTTAACTTCTCCTGTGCCCTTTGGATAAATTCTTGGCCAAGAGATAGAAAATCTATATGTCTTTAATCCCATTTCTGCCATTAAAGCAATATCTTCCTTATAGCGATGATAGTGATCAACCGCCACATCACCATTAGTACCTTTAAATGTTTTTCCTGGTACCCTTACAAATTCATCCCAGTTGCTTCTTCCTTTTCCATCTTCTTCGGCAGCACCTTCTACTTGATATGCAGCTGATGCGCTTCCCCATAGGAAATTATCCGGGAACCCGTGCTTCTCCTTAAAATACATATATTATCCTTCCTCCTTGTATACTATTTTTATTCCCTTTTTGTTAAAAACTATTTCTAACAAATTCTAACCCCTATTATTAACAATCTTTTATAACTCTAGCCTACCACATAATTAACGGTCTTGTCCATATAATTTATAACTTTTAATATATAATGTTTATTCTTATTATTTTTATTATAATAATTATAGTCAAAAAATATAATTATAATTATTTTATTACGCCATACCTAATATATTCTATTATTTTCTGAACGTATAGCTTATCATTAGGGAAATTTACTAAATACAATATAAAAATGCTCCTATACTTTTTTCAATTATTATTCAATATTTAGGAAATATAAGAGCAGCAATCTTTTATAACAAAAAATGTACCAGCAGAAGAAAACGTTTCTTCCGCCAGTACATATATCTAAATTCTTATCTTTAATTATATTTACTCTGCTTTAAGTGAAACATTATCAATATATACTTTTGTTAATGCAGGGTTGCTTGTGTTACCAAATAAGAATTTTAGTTGAGCAACATCATCTTTAGGCATTGTGAATTCTATAGTTACATGTTGTTTAGTAGGTGTAAGTGATACAGTTTTTGATGCATATGAATTATACTTAGCATTTTCTTGGATCTCAGCCACTATATCTCTATCTTCATCAGCCCAAGCATCAAATTCTAAAATATACTTAACACCATTCGATAAATTTATATTATTACTATATAACATTGCATCCCAAGGATTTGTACCTAATCCTGTAACATCAATAGCTGCTGCTTTACCTGTATCATTTGTTGTGCTAAAATCTGCGAATGCACCAGCTGAAGTTGTAGCAAAATATCCCCAATTGTCAAATTCAGAAGAGAAATCTCCATTAGTAATAAGATTATCATTATTTACTGTTCCTGCTGCTGCATTTATAGTTTGACTTACTTTTGCATCATCAAAACCATTAGATTTTACAACAATATTGTAATCACCTTTTTCAGTAAATATACTCTTATCTAATGTTACTTCACCGCTTGTTGTTGTATTATATAATCCTGCATCAATAGTATTATCATTAACAGTTACTCCTGTTATTGAATCTTTCCAGCCACTATCTCCACCTGCATAAGCAATATTAATATCATTTCCAATTTCATTATCTGTAGTATCCGGTACTAATGTTGCTGGCATTTTAACTGGTGCATTCTTTACTCTAAGTGAAACATTATCAATATATACTTTTCCTAATGCAGGGCTACTTGTATTACCCATACAGAATTTTAATTGTGCGGTATCATCTTTAGGCATTGTGAAATTCAATATTACATGCTGCTTATCAGGTTTAAGTGATAATGTTTTTGATGTATAAGAAGTATAATTGGCATTTTCCTCAATTTTAGCCACTATATCTCTAGCTTGATCAGCCCAAGCATCAAATTCTAAAGTATAGCTCACACCCTTTGATAATTTCATATCATTACTATATAACATTACATTCCAATTTGAGTCACCTAATGCTTTAACATCAATAGCAGCTGCTTTATTTGCATCATCTGTTATACTAAAATCTGCTTTTGAAGCAGGAGTACCTTGGTTGTCCATAGTTTGCCAATAGTTATATCCTAAGCTAAAATCTCCATTTTTGATTGGATATAAATCAACACCATCATAATTTACATTGTTATTTGTTGTTCTTATAAGTTGAATATCATGAATATAAACATCACCATCAGCATTACCCATTAAAAATTGTGTAATTGAATTTACATCAGTGATTCCTTTTGGCATAGTAAATTCATAATCATATTCACTGTCTTCTGTTGTTAAATTAAATGTATTTTGTGCATATGTTGTTTGTCCGTCTTTAGATGCAAATCTTACATCCATTGGTCTATCTTTAGATGCACTTGCTTTAAATGTAAGCTTATAGACATCGCTTTGTAATAAATTAGTTCCTGATTGGGATAATATAACACTATTTTTATCTCCTGCAACAGGTATTGTTATATCAGCTTCTTTTTTATCCTTATCGCTCTTAATTGTAGCGCCTTCACCTTTGAAGTCCCAGAATCCCATTCCGTTATCTCCTAAATTAAAATCACCATTGTAAATATGATTACCGTTATCTAATGGTTCTTTTGCAGTGCTTGCATTATCTTCTACATCTGCATCAGATTCTGTTACTTCTACATCATTAAGGTTAATATTAACATCATCAGTTAATCCAAGATTAAATTCTAGTCTACCATGAACATTAGGTGTATCTTTCATTACAAATGAATATTCATATTCTTTTTCTTCAGTTGTAAGATCTACTTTAAAAGCATCTGAATACTTAGTGTATCCTCTATCTGCACCACCACCAAATTGAGCTTGTACTGATGCATTCTTATCTGCTTTTGCTTTAAACTTTAATGTATATTTTTTATTAAGTCTTAAAGGAACATGGTCAACTAACTGAACTCCGTAGTTTACAGTTCCACCTTTTTTAATATCAATATCTAATCCATTATCGTTCGTAAATGTAGCTTGACCTCCACTTACTGTAAGGAAATTCCAGTTATCAAAAGAAAGATTGTCCGCATCAGTAGCTTTTATATTTTTAAACGAAGGATCCAAAATATAGCTTCCATTAGCTAAAGGAGTTCTTGCCCCTACTAATGGACCTTCATAAGTTGCTGGATTCGCATGTACTGGATATTGGCCATTTAAATCATATACTCTTACATAATCTACTTTCATTTGTGCTGATTTAAACGAATCATCTGGTTCTACATTCCCATCATACGCTCCTCCTACTGCCATATTTAAAATAATATAGAAATTTCTATCAAATGGCGCTGGATAAGCATATGGTGCTGGTTGATCATTACCTTGGCTGAACCAATTATTAGCTGTATAATATAATTCTCCATCAACATACCATCTAATTTCACCTGGCTCCCATTCTACTGAATAAATGTGCTTCCCTGAAATATCTTTTCCTTCTGGGAATGTATAATGACCACCACTAGATGTGTTATTAGGCCATTCCTTACCAAAATGAATTGTTCCCCACACATTATTAGGATGTCCTCCTTTAGCCTCCATGATATCTATTTCTCCGCCACTAGCCCATTTTCCATATATGTTATCATCATCTGGAAGCATCCAAAATGCAGGCCATAATCCTTGTCCTTTTGGCATAGTAATAGCCGCCTCGATTTTTCCATAAGTTTTGCTAAACTTTCCTAATGTTCTAATTCTTGCTGATGAATATTTCTTTCCACCAAATTGATCTGGATTATCTTCTTTTCTTGCTTCTATTACAAGATTTCCATCTTCTACTTTTGTATTTTGATCAGTATAATATTCCTTTTCATTATTTCCCCAATCTACTGCACCATATTCAGCACCATTTCCATATTGATAACTCCATTTATTAGGATCTAAGCTAGTACCATTAAATTCATCACTCCATACCAATTTCCACTTATCTTGTTCTTGATTAGAATTTCCAGGGTTCGAACCTGAATTCTCGGAATTTGACCCCGAATTTCCTGATGATGAGCTGTGTGATGATGAATTTTTAGATGCTATACTACTTGGCAAAGTCTCAGTAGTTGTTGGCTTATCAGCTTGTTTCGTAACACCAACACCTTTATTATCAAAAGCTTTAACAGCCTGTGGTATTTCTCCCACAGCCTCTCCAGTATTACTAAAGTTATATTCCTTATTGTCTATTATAACTTTACCAGTTTGCATTGCTCCTGACGATGCAAGGGAATATACTTTTCCATTAACTTCAACTACTCCTGTTTGCATTGCCCCTGATGCATCTGTAAAGTACCAGGTTTCTTTGTCATTTACCCAACCTGTTTTCATTGCTCCAGTTGTATCGGTAAAATACCAAGTTCCTCTATCATTTATCCATCCAGTTTGCATTGCTCCCGATGTATCAGTAAAGTACCAGATTCCTTTATCATTTACCCATCCCGTTTGCATTGCTCCTGATGCATCTGCAAAGTACCAGATTCCGTTATCATTTATCCACCCGGTCTTCATTACTCCTGATTCATCAAAATTATACCATTTACCATCTATTAGCTTCCAATTTGTAGCTAATCCACTATCATCTACATAACTCCAACTACCATTATCTGTTGACTGTTTCCATTCAGCATTTACTCCACTTTGGAGCATTACTGGTATCATGCTTGCTGCAATTGCTCCAGCTATAATTTTCTTCAATTTTATACTTTTCATTAATAATAATCCCCCTTGTTAACTAACCGTTTACAGTTTTTCACTTTTAACTATTATTTATAGATACTTTTGTATCTATAAATAATAGAATTTTAATTAGTAATATCTTATTTAAGAACAACTTTTATTTTATGTTTAATATTTTCATCAAGTGAAGTTATTACATTTCTATCAATAATAGGTTGTCCAGCAAATTTATATTCTTCACCATTTATATAAATTTCTTTTACTCTATAGTCACCATATTCTTTTTCACCTTCATTTATATATTCAATCTTAAGCTTTCTTTCTGCAAAGTTCATTTCAATAGCAGCTTTATTTTCAACATCAAATTGCTTTAATAAAATCTTAGGTTCAAAGGCTAAATTACCCATTTTACCTTTTACACCAAACATTTCAGATAGTACTGTTAATATGAGCCAGCTTGCTGATCCAGTTAAATAATGATACATTCCTCTTCCACGTTCGTTTATATATTCAGGTACACCTGGATATATCCTGCTGATATCAAAGTTATTGCAATGACTATAAAGTGTATCAATAACCTTAAATCCTTCGAATGCAAAGCCTCTTTGATAAAGTGCATTTGCATACATAATTGCCATGTGGCTAAATACTGCTCCATTTTCTTTGTGTCCATATGCAAAGCCAAACATTCTTCCTAAATCGGTTTTTACTTCATTAAAGTTAGTATTTAATCTGTAACCACCAACAGCTTTATCATAAAGATATTTATCAGCTGCTTTAATAATACTTTCAACCTGTTCTTCTGTTGCAGTATTGCTCATAATAGTAAACACTTGTCCAGTAAGCATCATGCGAGTTCCTGATTCGCCATCTCCCTCAACTCTTCTAGCGTTATTATCATAATAGCCGTTATACCAGCTGTAACCAGCTTTATTGCTTATCCACTCATTTTTTTGAATGTGTTCTTTAAGCCATTTTGCCTTTCCTTCAATATTAGAAATTAATTCATCACAGTCTATGTTAGCTACTTTTCCGCTAATATTATGTTTACATTTATCACAATAATTTTTTAATATATTTTGTTTTTCTTCTACGTTGTCGTAAACTTCATTATTACCAGTTAAAAGTAATTGTAATTCTTCAGCCAACTCTATGTTTTTTACTTTCTTTATATCTCTTAAGTATTTTAATAACTCTACAATATCTATAAGATTTCCTCCATAAAGAGCACTAAAAGCAACACTTTCACCGTGTTTCTCTGCCATATCAAGTCCATCATTCCAGTCTGCACCATGTAATTTTAAATTATTATGCTCTCCAACATCATAAAATGCTGTTAAATGTTGTACTAAAAGATGTTCTAAAATAGTTCCTTTGTATTCTTCAGAATTTTCTGTACGAACTTTATTACCTTGACTTAAATCCCATAAATGATCTTTTTCTGTGCCTCTTCCTACTTGAAGATCTTTAAAATAGTTTTGTTTTTCCAAAAGAAAATTTATATCTCCTGTTTGTTCAATATATAGCTTAGTTGTTAAGAAAGGCCATGCTCCATGATCCATCCAAACACGAACTATATTATTTCTATCTGCTATAAATTCACCTTGCTTTGTTCCTATAATAGTAGCATTTGTTCCATCAATACGAACTCCACCAAAGTTATCTAATAGCATCCCTCTAACATTGCTTGGGTCCATAGCTAAAAGTGCTAAGCAGTCTTGCCATAAATCTCTCCAGCCTCGTCCGCCTTTACCATAATCATGGTGAGGTAAAAATGAACAGCCATAAATCCTTCTAAGCATTGGTTGAAAGTTAACCCAATACATCCAATTATCAAATTGTTTATCCTCTGTTTCATATGAAATATTAATTTTTTTATCCCAATATGCTTTAGTTTCCTCAAGAAGCTTATCAAAAGCGATTTCTTTCAAATTGCTTTCTGCAATACTATTAAAATCAGATTTTGAATCTCCAAAACCTATTGCTACTATATATGTTTTAGACTCATTAGGTTCAATTTTTACCTCATCAAAACGAATAGCTCCAATTGCCTCATAACCTTCTAATTTTGTATCCGCCTTAACTTTAAATTCCTCATTTAATAAAACACTCTTTGGAACTTCAAATGATCCGCCTTCTCCAATATATTCTTCTACTATTGGACAAAAACTTACTGGCTTTTCTCCATCACCTGTTGCTGCAATTACTCCATAAACAACAGTATTTTTCTTATGTCCTCTTTCATCAAATGTTAATGTAGGATTCACTATAATTCCATCATCTATAGTTTCTATTCTATTTAAAAGAGAAGTTACATGTCTATGATCCCTAATATTATCTGCTGAACGACAATATAATGGTATTGCTACTGTTGGCGTTACTTTTTTAGATTTATTACTTGTATTAGTAATTGTTACTTTCATTAATTCTATTTTGTCATCATTAGAAGGTACAAAAGATATTATTTCACTTTTTATGCCATATTTCTTTGACTTCCTAGTCATCTTATGACACATAATTCCTGCTTCCAATTCTGTTTCTTCTTTATCCTCACTAAAAGCTTCTGCTTGCTGAGCTGCTGAAACTCCTGTAGCTGACCATGCGCCTATTCCATCAACATACACCCAAAAATTTCTTGATGACTTATTATTATGAAGCTCTTCACTACTTACTGGTGCAAGTAAAAATGTGTTTTGTCCCATCTTACAATCTCCATTTAAAGTTGGAGTTATGCTAGACATAACTCCAGCCTCATTTGCAAGTGGAAAATACAAATAGCTATTATTTTCTGGATTTTTAAGCTTAAACGTTCCTTTATTATCTACAAATTTACAATTTGCCATGCCACGAAAACCACCTTTATAATATTTTATTAAATATATTATTATTTTTTATCTATTTCTACTAAATCTATTTTCTTACAAGAATCTCTTTCAATAAGTTGTACTGGTATAATTTTATTAATTTTGAGTTTAGCTTTTTCATTAATTTGCTTTACTAATAAATCAACTGCAGTTTTCCCAATTTCTTTACGATCTTGTCTTATAGTTGTTAATTTAGGTGTAATATATCTCGCTAACTCTATATCATCATATCCTATTATTGAAATATCATCTGGCACACTTAAACCTTCCTCTTTCAATGCATCAATTGCTCCAATTGCTATCTTATCTGCGGATACAAAGACTGCTGTTGGTATTTCTTTAAGCTTCAGTAAACCTTTCATTGCACCATAACCACCACTAACATCAAAATTTACTCCATCTGCAATATATCCATCAATTATTTCTAAATTAAATTTCTCCATAGCTTTTTCATAGCCTTTTCTTCTTATTATGCTTGGCCAGTTATCTAATTTGTTTGCACCAGTTATATGTGCAATTTTTCTATGTCCTAAATCATATAAATACTTAATAGCCAAATAACAACCATTTAAGTTATCTGAAGTTACCGTTGATGTATTTTTATTAATCATATCTATTACTACAATAGGGAAATCACTTTCTATAAGCTCTAAAGTTTCTTTATCATATGGGTCCGTACAAATTATAGCGATTCCATCTACACACCTATATTTAAAATATTCTAAAAAAGTATCATTCTTTAATCTATCATTTTTAGAACCAAATAATAATGAGTATCCTTGTTTATCTGCTTGATTTTTAAAAGCTTCTATTACGCCTGAAAAGAAAGAATGATTAAGTCCAACTCCAAGATTTTCAAAATATACAATACCTAATGTCCATGTTTTCTTGGTTGATAAGAACTGAGCTTGTGCATTTGGCAAAAATTTTTCCTCGCTCAGAATTTTTTGTATTTTAGCTCTAGTTTTATCACTTACATCAGGATAATTGTTTATTACTTTTGAAACTGTAGTTGGAGAAACTCCTGCTATTTTTGCTATTTCATAAATTGTACTCATATTTTCATAGTTTCTCCTCTAATCGGTAAATCTTTATACTTATTACCTCCAAAAACATCATAAATTTAAATCTTTTTTTACTTTTTGTATTCTATTTCAGCCTATTTCTAAATAAACATATCTGCATATTTATTAAGTTGGATCGTAAGCCACCCAGTCGTAATATGCATTAATTGGAGTTACACCATCATAAGCACCTAACCATGAATCTACGCCTGTTCCCGGCCATAAATTCATCATAATTTTACCGGGATGTGATGGAATATTATTGGTTGCCCTATAAACTTCCTTTCCATCTACCAACCATGCGATATAATTAGGCTGCCAATTAAAAGCATAAGTATGATAACTTGTTGAAGCATCAAATCCTAGATTATAAATATACTCGTGATTACCTACACCGTTAGTAAAATAGTTAAATTGTACCTTTGTAGTATCTTTACCTAAAAACTCTATATCGATTTCATCCCAAGGGGTACCATCTGTTGGTCCTGTATAAGTAAAAAATGAAGAAACTATACCAGGGTTTTTTGCTGGTTTCATATTTACATAATAACGTCCATAACTGCAAGTATCATTCGTACGATATTCTGCACTTGCATATGGTTTAGATCCCCCTTGTGTATCTCCACTTAGGGTAAGATTCATAACTCCATTGCTAAAATTAACGTTACTAGCTCTCCATGTACAGTTAAACATACTTCCATTAGTCCACCCGTCTGATTTCATCCAAGTTGTTGTGTTAGCATAGTCAAATCCATCACTAAAGTAGTACTTTTTCAATGCTGAGGCCTTTGTTGGCATTAAAGTTCCTAATAAAAAAGTACTTACTAGAATTCCTAATGTTACAATTTTTAATTTTTCCTTTTTCATATATTGTTCCTCCTAATTAAATAATTATTAAAATCATAATTGATTTTATTTACATCCTTATTCAATTTACAATGGCTAATACAAAATATAGTTTACTATAATATCTATTTTCTTTTAGTTAAGCTTTTATATGATGTACAGCCACTGTACCAAACTTATAGATAGCAGTTTTATTATCATAGCTAATTTCAATTAATCTTCAGTATGAGATAAAACTCACACTGAAGCGAATTTCACTTTATTTACTTAAGCCCCAATCGTAAACTCTTACATAATCTACTTCCATAGATTGTGGAAAAATACTGTCATTAAAATAAACATACCTCTGCACTATGCTTCTTGCCATTCTCAAAATTCTTTATAATACTTCCTTATTAATTGTTTTACTACTTGCTTATAAAATAGTAGCTTGAATTTCTACTATTTCACCATTTCTAATTTTTTCAGCAAATTCCCCACATACTTCATTTCCTTTAATTTTAGTTATACTATTATCTACATGAACTAAATTAATTTCTTCTATAATCCCTTTTTCTTGTCCAAAAGTATTTTTATTATTTATATTTGTATAAATAAGTTTTATATGACCTAATATTGTAGTGATCAAAGCACTATCTTTAAAGAAATCCTTTGTTAAAATGGGATTTAATTCAAATTTCAAAATTCCATCTTCATATGCAAATAATTTTTCTCCAACCATCATTAATTTCCAAATATTAATCATTTCTACAGTTGTACCACTTAATCTTGCTACAAATCCTCTTCCATGAGTTCTTTCATCTGGATTGCTGCTACTTGCAATAAATGATGAATTTTCTAATATACTTCTTCCATATACTTCTGGATTCATAAATGGTGGCATTGCAGTTTTTATATCCTCAAAGAATTCTTCGTATAATCCATTTTTTATCAATTCTAAAATGTACTTAAATTCCATGTGCATAAATACTGATTCTCTTTCAAGCCAACCAGCTGTAAAGCTTCTTGCTCTCCCAATTTCAAAAGATACATCTTCTAAGGATTCTGAAGTTTTGTACATTTTTAATTTTTTATCATAGACATTACTTTTCTTAATTGATTTATATAATTCACGCTTTTCAACATAATCTAGTTTGGTCTTAAAATATCTGGTAGGACCTTCTAAAAATAGTGGTAAGAAATTAATTTTAAACTCTAATGGTTTTATTACTTCTTTATTATCTATTTCATATTTAACTACATCATAATACATAAATGTAGGAATGTTACCTTCATTCATGTTCTTTGCTTTCTCAATTCCCAAATCAATCTTAGAAAGCATTTTGTTAATTATACTTTCAATAGCTGCTACTTCTAAATTCGAATTATTTCCACTCATTGAATATTTGGTTTTTTCTCTATATTCTTCTCTTATTGTAGAAACCTTGTCCCAATATTCTAATTGATTTAATTCCTCATTTAAATTTAATGAAAGAACCTTTTCTACTTCGCATATAGATTTATAAAATTCTTCTGGCAATTTTATTGGTTCTTCTACAACATTTAAATTATCCTTTATAAATAGTAATAATCTTTTTAACTCTGCAGTTTCCGAAAAATTGGAGCCAAGTAATCCTGGAAGTCCATTCATAGCATCATTCCAACCTGGTTTCCCAGCTTCCATCTCTATTCCAAATCCCATAGGATCTAACGTCATAAATTTAATTCCTGTAAGAATTAATAATTTTGCAAATAGATTTGTTTTATATAAATTACCACGACTATCAAAAATCCAGTTATCGCATATATTCTCCTTTTTTGCTAAAGCCGCATATTGTCTAACTTTCCCATCTTGAATACTATATTTATCCTTTCTAGGTAATACGTACTCTGGAGAATTATAAAATTTATAACTTTCATCCTTGATTAATAATTCTTTTATCTTATCCGGATAAACGTCTAAGTATTCTTCTAGTAAATCGAGGTTGTAAGTCCAGTGGTCACTCCAGAATCCTTCGCCAAAATCTACTTCTACAGTTTCACTACACATTTCTATAATATCATTCATGATTTCATTGATTTTTTTACTTTCAATTCCCTTTATATTTCTTAAAGACGAATACAATTCCCCTATAGTGAATTTATCCTCTAAAGTTTTTATCAATTTTTCATTTTCATATATACTAACTAAATTAAATAAATTTTCTTTTTCACTTTCAACTACATAGAATTTCTTCCCTTTAATCACTAAAGGATTGTAACCATCAAGCTGAATTAAATCATTAAATAATTTTATATTTTCTACTCCTGTAAATGGGTGAATATATGCATCCATTCTTCTATTTTGATTTACATCTCTAAAGTTTCCATTTCCTTGAGAATAGAAATTAGGTTCTATGCTAAAGAAATTATAGTCTCTTTCTAGATCTCCATGCTTTCTAGAATATACATAATATATCTTTTTATCTACATTACCAAACTCTAGTGGATATCCGCCTCTTAAAACATTATCTATATAGCATTGCTTTACATATTCATCAAATAGAGGATATGCAGTTTTAGTATCTACATGCTTGCCGATATTATCTATTAGTTGATTACTTTCATTTATTTTCATATCAAAATAACTTTTTTTGCATATTTTCTTCAATGATTTATTAACATCATCACTATTACTCATATATCCTATATAGCTATATATATCTGTTGAACTATTTCCTTCTAAACAAATTGCTTTTCCAGTAAACGCACAAGGCACTTTATTATAGGAAATCTTATTTGTATTAAGTAATTCTCCAATAGTATTATTATTAAATTCCACTGGTTCTTTTAAAGATGTATCATATCCAAATATCTTTTCCGAATCAACTATTGGATTCAATATATCTTCATTTTCATCAAAAGCTACATAAAAATAACTATTTTCTACTGTACCCATTTGAGTTGAGTCTTCAGTAGAAGATCTTAACTTATACATAGCAGTCCCATCTTCTTTAATTTCTCCCTGCATATAACTTCTTAACGTATTTCCAATCGCTTTATAAGTTGCATTATCAGATCCATAAGGTAATATAGCAGCTAATCCATCTAATATTTCTATTTCTGTTTTTACATCAGATGTATTTATAACTTCTACTTTTCTTCCTAGTGCTGAAAATTCTTCATTAGGAATTGTAAAATAAGTTATTTCAGTATTTAAGTTTAATTCACTATTTATTTCAATTAATCTTAATTCATTATTTTTTATTTTTATTATTCTTTTTATATTCTCATTTGTAGTCATAGAAAATGGTTCAAAAACAAATTCTTCTTCATTATTAATAACTTTTATGAAAGTTCTAAATCCATTACTAAACACCATTTTATAAGCTTCATTAGCTGGAAAAAACTCCATTATACAATTACTTTTATCCCTTATTCCAATACTGCTTATCCCTTGTCCCCTATTAACGTAAAATGACCACATGGGTATTCCTTCTACACCCGCAATACCCGATAAAAAACTAGCAAATGGAGCTTTTTTATCATAATCTTCTATAACATAAAATCCTAGTTCATCTATATAATCCTTCTTAATTTCATTTTTTTCATTCATTAAAACACCTCTTATCTATAGGTCATACTTCAATTTTTCTTTGCTAATCAATTTAGTTCCAATAGATACTGCTAAGGTGATAATTAGTAGTATTTAAGTCCACCAAAAAACTTTTACTTTTCACACCCTAGCACTACTTATATTTAGAAGATTATCTCTACATTGTGCTCTTTACCATCTTCAAAATTCTTTAGAATATTACCTTCAATTTTTTCACCATCAACTTTTATAGAATATAAAGAATCTTTTATTCTATAGAAACCTTCAGGTTTTGAAATCATAATATTATAGCTAGCCTTGCCAGTATTAAGAATCAAGTTTAGCGATTCTTGTTCTTCTGCAAGTATTGGATTTATCTCTATGCCTCTTGCTGTATATTCAACACCAAATGCATCAAATAATGATAGTGTAAGCCAAGTAGAAGTACCACTAAGTGTAGGTCCTATATTTTCACCAGTATCACTATTATTATATTGAGTACAGAATCTTGGATTTCCACATTTTTCATATGGATATTTCATTGTGTTGTAAGGTAAAACTAGATTTATCATCCAATATGCTGTACTAGTTAGCTTTCTTGCTAATTCATCACTTTCAACCATCTTAGCAGCTTTTAGCATAGCACTAGTAGCCATCATTGTAGCATGCTTAAATATTCCACCATTTTCTCTATCTCCTGGGAAATATTCTCCTGTTGCAGTTCCAGTTGCAACCTTCTCTAAATCTGTTGGACTAATAAGCTTTAATCCATAAGGAGTTTTTAAATGAGCCTCTATAGATTCAAGCATTATTTTAATTTGTTCTTCAGTTGCAGAATTAGATAAAACTGCCCAACTGAAAGAATTTAAGAAATATGTGCCGTCTTTATTTGGATCTGCTGAAAGATTATCACCTTTAGCACCAAGATAAGTAAACTCTCCATCTTTGTATCTATTAAATAAAACTCTTGCAAAGAAATCATCTTTCCAAGCATATTGTTGCAAATTATCATAAAGTTTATTCGAAGCCTTTTCAAGGTTACTGTAATATAATGTATCTTCCTTCTGTTTCCCAATTTCAATCATTTCATCCACAGCAACCTTTAATAGGAATCCATTCATAACACTTTCAGAATAATCACTTTCAAATGGCTCTCCATCTCTTCCTGTTCTAGCTATCTGTTCCTTGTATCTTCTCTCTTTTTCAACACCATTTATATAATCAGTGTCAAGTTTTAGACAGTCATTCCAATCCGCAAAATCAAGTAGAGGTATTCCATGTTTTCCTATTGAAATTTCTCCTGAATATCTTAAAATAGCTTTCATTGTATCATACAAGCTTCTTTTCTTTATTGGATTACTTCCACCAATAACGAACTGTTCATCCAAGAATCCAACATCGCCAGTAACATTTACATATCTATATACAGCTTGGATTAGCCACAATCCATCATCTGACCATTTTCCCGGCTCTTTACCAATCCAAAAGAAATTATGGTAGGCATAGCCAAATTCAAATACCTTTTCAGCCCATTCCTTTATTAAATTTTTAGCTAAATCTTTTTTGCCCATTCCTATAAAGTAGTACATTGATGCATAAATATCTTGAATTTCTCTAAAGCCCATTTCTCTATAGCCTTTTTGTGTTTGATCAAAGGAACGTGATACAAAAGTTTGGTACAGCACTTGGAAAGGTAGATTCTTATTAACATAAGTATCAAATTGCTTGTCCCCCGAAATAACTTGTAGGTAACTACTGTATTCATTAATAAAGCTCATACTTTTATTAAAAGCATTTTGAATCTCTTTTTTATTGCTATACTTAATAATTAGATTTTGTACCTCAGTTTTAAAGGTATTCTCATCAAAATTATCATTTGCCTTAGTTGAAACTAATCCGGTTAAATTATCAATAGAAATTTCAGCTAACGGTTGTATTGTAATCTCACTGCTAACAGCAAAGAAACCTGGCCCTTTTCTATTTAAATTACTGCTAAGTTTGTATAACCCTTCTGGTCTTTCTAACGAACCACTTCCCACGAATTCACTATAGCTTGTACAAAATTCCTTAGGAAGAACTGCTCCTTTTTCATTATGGGTAATCATTGTATGAAATCTGTAGTCGCCGCTTGTATACATTGGATAATAATCTGAAGATATAGCCATTACAGATCCTTCATCATCAAGCAATACCTTTGCCTGCATAATTACATTACTGTATAAAACGTCCTCCATCAATGCACTCGGAGCAGCACTTCCAAACATACCAGTGTAAACTATTTTTATATTCCTTACTTTATTTGTATTATTCTTTATTTTAATTTGTTGTGCTTCAACAGCTATAGGCATATTTTCTTCTTGAGGAAGTAAGAATATTAATCTTTCAATTTCTAATCCACACTTAGTTTTATAAATAATTTTAGTATGATTTTGAGAATGAATACATTTACCAGATTCTATATTTTCATCTGTAACATTTGCTGAATAGAATATTTGCTTTCCATCTTCCACTAAATAAAACTGACGGCTTGCAGGAAAACCATTTTCTTCTTGAAGCATATCCCATCTTGTAGCCAATACTTGAGTAGCTGCATGAGATCTAAAGCTTCCTCTTCCTAGTTTATCAACTACGCTTTTCGGGGTAGTCTGTAATGGATGAGAAAAATCAATTCTATTTCCTAACAATAAATTAGTATAAAAATGTGGACCAGGAGCTGGAGCTAATAAATCTATTTCATGTTCCCCATCTTCATTTATACTCCCCACACCATGTGTTATCTTTTGTACTATTCTGTTTATCTTATTGCTAACCTCAAGGTCTAAGTCCATTTCAGTAATTAATCCATTGTTACATGCTAATAAAGTAGTATCATCCATATTTTTAGTAAGTCTAATGATTACAAATTCATTGTCTTCTAAAATTCTATCTAGCAGTACAGCTATTTCTCGATTCTTAAACATTTCTAAAGTAACAGGAATTTTAATTGGTAAATTAGCAACACCTACTGCCTTTTTATATGTGCTATCATAGAATATACCATCTATAATAGCTTGCTTTTCAATCCTTTCATTAAATATTTCTCTTAAGATCTGCTCTGCAGACTGTTCAACTTTTCTAGCTACAACTTCTCTCATTATTTGCCTCCCAAATATATATTAATTTTTATTCTTTTATTTTCATTATTTAAATATGTCTATTTTTATTGAACTTCAGCGTCCTTATTATTGTATTTTTCTTCAATATCTAGGAGCATACTTTTTTCCATAAGCATTATTAAATAACATATAATACTTACAAAAAACAATGGAAGTATCACTATAAATTTAATTTTAATGAATATATTCCATATTATAAAAGCTGCTGCAATTGATATTATACAAACATAAATTTTCTTAATTAAGTACATTAATGATAATGCAAAAATCTCTTTCTTCTTCAAATAAAACCTTGATAATATAGGAAATATATGAAACCATATAGAAATACATACAAGAATCACAATCACAGGTATAATTTTCACTAGAGTCAAACTGAAATTATTATTAAAGTATAATAATTCAATCCAAGCTAAAGTTAAGATAATTATCCCTAATGTCCAAAAAAATACTGAATCAAGAAAATTTACCTTATAAGCTTCAAAAAAGTCTTTTGTAACATCAATATCTCCCTCTCTCGTGAGCTTACCCATTAAACTTAACAATGCCGTTAGTGCAGGTCCAATAGGTATTGCTGACAACATTAAAATAATAATCATATACACATCAATAGCTCCGTAACTTACCAGTCCTAGTGTTACAAATATAAAAGGAATATTTAAAATCCAAAAATAAAAATTTCCTAATAAAAACCACCATACATAATTAAAAAATTTAACAATAACACCATCATTGAATGCTCTTTTTTTACTCATAGTTTTTTCCTATCTCTTTCACAACTATATTTCTACTTTCAACAAATATTTTTATAATATAAAATTACTTTCTAAAAAATATATACATTCACTTTATCTTATATCTTCTTTTAATTTGAAATTATTAACTTGTTTTATAAGATTATTAGAATTATCTTCAAGTACTTGTGCAGTGTTAGCTAAACTTTCAGCTGATGCTGTAACTTCTTGCGTTGATGCAGCTATTTCTTCTGAAGAAGCTGAGTTTTCTTCTGATATGCTAGCTGTAGAATGTATTGTTTCAACAATCTTATCTTTCTTATCATTAATTTCCTCAACTGTATTATTTATTTCTTCTATTTGTGGAAGAATAGTATTAATAGCTTTAATGATTTCTTTAAAATCATGAATTGAATTTTCAATAACTATTATTTGCTGTTTCAAATCTTCATTAACCTCATTTGTAGTGATTACTACAGTACCTGTTTCCTTAGAAATATCTTGAATTAGTCTATTGATCTCATTAGATGATCCCTTTGATTGTTCTGCTAATTTTTTAATTTCATTAGCTACAACTGCAAATCCTTTTCCTGCTTCACCTGCTCTAGCTGCTTCAATAGATGCATTTAAGGACAATAAATTAGTTTGTTCAGCAATACTATTTATAACAAGTGTTATTTTATTAATTTCTGAAATTTTTATACCTAGTCCTTGAATTTTTCCACTAGCATTATCAAATGAGTTACTAATTGTATTTATTGCTTCAATAAGATCAGACAATTGAATATTACTGCTTTGTGCCTTCTTATTAACAGATTTTGTATTTTTCTCGACATCTTTAATTGATATAGCAATACTTTCAATTTCATCGCCTAATTTTGAAAAAGTATCATTTATTACCATTAATTCATTTGATTGAACTAAAGCTCCGTCAGCAATACCATGTATAGCAACATCAACTTCATGCATTGTACAATCCATTTCTTTCGATATAGATGCTACTGATTTAGACTTTTCCAAAGTTAATATGCTACCGTCTTTAATTACTTTTAAAATTTTAGAAATTGATCTTATAGTAGATGCTAATTCCTTTTTCATTATTCCTATTTCAGATTTTTCATCTGATTCAATATCCACAGCAAAATCTCCTCTAGCTAATGTATCTAAAATACTATTAAATGAACGGATGGATTTCTTTAATGATTTAATAACCACAGTTGCAATTAAGAATATCAATATAATTGAAATAATAAACAACACCACCAAAAGAATGCTACCATTTACATAAGCCTCTTTAGTTTGATCAAACAATTTCTCTGCATCAGCTTTATTTTTAGTAACAGCTGCAGAAATTGCAGTTGAAAAATTAGACTCATCTCCTTGAAAATTAAGATTATGCTTATCCTTTGCGTCCTTGTTAAGAGGATCAGTATTTTTAAGTTGAGCTATAGTATCACAACGGTTTTTTAAAATAAGAAATTGTTCATCTGTAATCTTATTCATTTGATTATTATCATCGGAAAAGTCTAGTGCTTTAAATTGATTTAATTCCTCATAAATACTATCCATTTCCTTATTAATATTATTCCTATATTGGTCTTGTGGATATTCTATGTGAAGCGAAACATTTTCCCTCAATGTATTTAAGTGTACATTGATAGAGCTAAATATAATTTCTCTTTGAAGACAGCTTGTATACATTAACTTAAGATTGCTGTAAGTTCTATTAATAGTAACAAAGGATGATATTCCAATGACTAAAGTAGTTAAAAGTGAAATAGCCATTATAACTGTAAAACTTCTGATTATAGTTATATTTTTAATTGATACTTTTGAAAAGATTCTTTGAAAAAAACTGCTTTTTGAATATTTATTTTTAAAATCTTTAGTATTTTTATTGGAAGCTCTTTGTTTTTTTAATTTTTTATCCATTCTCACATCACCCCTAAGTTATTATCACTAAAACCACATTTAAGATTTGATTTTAGTATAAGTCTGCTTCATTAGTTTAAATTAACATTTCATTTTTATTTTCAACTACACACAAGGAATTAATCCTATACCTTATTGGGTTACGTTTACCTTTAACCTTTTACTCCTCCAATTGTCAATCCACCAATTATCCTCTTTGATAAGAATGCAAATGCTATCATTATTGGAACAACAGAGATTGCAATACATGTATATATTGCACCAAATTCAGTTTTATAAACGCCTTTTGCAACAACCTGCATAATTGGAAGCGTATATTTGTCCATATCAGATATTAGAATAAGAGGCGTTAAATAATTATTCCAGGTTCCTATAAATGTAAATATAGACATAGTTGCAACAGAAGGCATAATAAGAGGTAATCCTATTTTGTTAAATATAGCAAATTCACTTGCGCCATCTATTCTTGCTGATTCAATCAAGGATTCATGAACCGCATCATCTGTATAACCTTTAATAAAGAAAACAGAACTTGCATTAGCTATTGAAGGAATTATTAAAGGAATATAGCTGTTAAGCAAATGCATTTTACTTATTAATTGATAAAATCCTATGAATCCTAACTGCATCGGAATCATCATTGAACCTAATACAATTGCATAAAGCATTTTATTACCCTTAAATTTATATCTTGAAAATCCATATGCAGTTAAAGCACTAAAATATCCACTTACTACTGTAACAGCAACTGCAATGAATAAACTGTTTCCAAATCCTTTCCATATAGGCACACTTTCCACTAATCTATGGTAATTATCTAATAATGCTGTACCTGGTAAAAGCCATAATTTTGATGCTATTTCTCCATTGGTATGAGTAGCATCTATAAGCATTATATAGAATGGAACAAAACATATTAGAGTAAGCAAGATTAAAAAGATATACAAAGTTACTTTTTTACCGTTTGTCCCAGTATTATTAGTTCTTTTAACTTTTACTTCCATTAATATCACCCCTAATCATTCTCAGCATTTCTATTAATAAACTTGAAAGTTATTATAGAAAATATGAGTATCAATATAAATAAACCATATCCAATAGCAGCACCATATCCATAGTTTGAATTTTGGAAAGCAGTGTTATATAGATACATAACTACTGTCAATGTCTTATTATTAGGATTTCCTTGTCCACCAGTCATAACATAAGGAATATCAAATGTCTGCATACCACCAATAAGTGATGTTACAGCAGCAAATAATAAAGTTGGTTTTAGAAGTGGCATTGTTATGTCCTTGAAGCTCTGCCAAGGAGTTGCTCCATCTATGCTTGCAGACTCATACAATTCTGCAGATATATTATTCAAACCAGCTCCAAAAATTATGGTACTATATCCAAACCACATCCACCATGATATAAGTGACATTATTCCTCTAGCAGAATATTCGTTCAAGAACCAGTTAATAGGTTTATTAATAACATGTAAATTTAAAAGAATCTTATTAATTGCACCAGTTTGCCAGTCAAATAGAAATGCAAATAACACTGCTACTGCTGCTGGTGTAATAAGGTTAGGAAGATACATTGCTGCTCTAAAAAATTCTTTTCCTTTAATCTTTTTTGCATTATTAAACAATACTGCAAGTAAAAGTGCAAAAACCATCTGTGGAATTACAGCGCAAATCCACATTATCAACGTATTTGCTATAGACTGATAAAATAAAGCATCATGTATAAGAGTAATATAGTTTTTAAGGCCCACAAATGTTGGGTTAAGTGACATCCCATCCCACTTTTTAAGACTTATAATTAAAGTATATATAACAGGATACAACGAAAACAATAAAAATATAACAAAATATGGAATAACAAAGTATATTCCATATTTCCCTTTATCTACTTTGTTTTTTTTCTTTGGCATCAAACCGCCTCCTAATCTAAATTCCTTATTAGCTGTTTAAAATATAATAAACAGCTAATAAGTTCTTATAAAGTTATTCTACAGTTAAATCTGGGAATGCAGCCTTAACATCTGCTTTAAATTGTTGTAAAAATTCTTCTTTCGTTTTTTCACCAGTTACATACAAGTCTAAATCAGTTTGGAATTTACTATTGATAGTTTCATCGTACTTAGTAACTAATTTACCAGTGATAGATGGAATTATTTCATTATACGTCTTAGCTAAATTTTGTCCACCGCAAAAAGCATTTTTTCCATCATCAGTAGTTGCAAATTGCTTACTTACGTCTGTCATAGATGAGAAATCACCGTTTGTTTTCATATCCCATGTTTGGAATTCTTTAGAATTGAAGAACTTAACAAATTGCCATGCAAGTTCCTTGTTTTCACTCTTACTGTAGATACCTAACCAAGTACCACCATTGTAGTAAGCTGCTGGTGCTTTAGCAACTCCCCAATCTCCCTTTGTGTCTTTAGCATTAGTAGCTATTACGTATGGTAATCCCCAAGTTGGAAGTGCATAAGCTAATACGTTTGTCCCATCTACTGCACCAGCCATTGATGCTGACCATGGTGCTGACCATGTATTGAACTTAGCGTCTATACCTGCATCTCTGATTTTCTTTGCATTATCAGCATATTCCATCATCTTATCATCGATAACTAATTTATTATTTTCTACCCAGCCATGTGATCTACTTCCTGCTGCAATAACAAATCCTTCGGAATAATTTGGAAGTAACTTAACTGTACCACCACTTTTTTCGTTTAATTCTTTACCAGTTGCAATTAAAGAATCCCATGTACTAAATTTCTTAGAAATTTCATCTGGATCATCCGTACCAAGATATTTTTTAGCTATACTTCTTTTGTAAAATAATCCGCCTGGGGTTGCTTGCCAAGAAAGTGCTCTAATGCTGTTATCTTCTGCATTTCTTCCAAGATCCACAACATATGGAGCCTCAGTTTTTGCAATTTCTTCTGCATTATATGGAGCCTTAGAAAGATTTTCATAGTAATCAGTATTAACATATTTGTTTACATTTGCAACTTCTGAAGTAAAAATATCAGGTACACCTGATCCAGAAGCTAATACTGATGAAAGTTTTGTTGAGTATGCATTGTTATCAGTAGGTATAACCGTCAACTTAACCTTAATGTTTGGATATACTTCGTTAAATTTTTCAATAAAATGTGAACTTTCAAATTCATCTGTAAAAGACCACATATTGATTGTTCCTTTATAATCCTTTGGATCCTTCTCTGTAAATGCGGTTGGGTTTGACTCCTTAGCACTATTTGAGCTACTACAGCCTGTGAAAACAGATCCCACTATTGCAATTGACATTGCGAATATTAATACTTTTTTCAAATAATTTTTTTTCATATTCTAATTTCCCCCTTGATATTAATTTTTACTAAACTCATAACATTACAAAATTAGTAGTTTTTAAAAATTCATTTTCAGAAACCCATTTCGATAATTTATAAAAAATATTTATTAATATTTTTCTTAACTGAATATTTCAAAACCAGTTTCGATAATAGGTAAATTTAATTTCCTTTTATTTTTTATTTCCCTCCTCAATTCTTACTGCATCTTTATGATATATCAAAAGAACGTTTACTAGAATGGTACAAAATTACGATAAAGTATTAAAAAATTACTAACTTAAACATTTACATAAAAGCAAAAAAAGAGACTCTTTACAGAATCCCTTATTTATATATTCACTTACATATGATTTACATAATCCAATATCTATATTGATTAAACTGGATCGTAAGACACCCAATCATAATATGCATTAAGTGGAGTTTTACCATCATAAGCATTTAGCCATGAATCTACACCTGTCCCAGGCCATAAATTCATCATAATTTTACCTGGATGTGATGGAATATTATTGGTTGCCCTATAAACTTCCTTTCCATCTACCAACCATGCAATATAAGTTGGTTGCCAATTAAAAGCATAAGTATGGTAACTTGTTGAAGCATCAAATCCTAAATTATAAATGTACTCATGATTACCTACACCATTTGTATAATAATTGAATTGTACCTTTGTAGTATCTTTACCTAAAAACTCTATATCAATTTCATCCCAAGGATTACTTTGATAAGTGAAGAAGGAAGAAACTATACCAGGATTTTTTGCTGGTTTCATATTTACTTGATAAAGTCCATAATTGTAAGTATCATTTGAGCGATATTCTCCACCTGCATATGGCTTAGTGCCTCCTTGAGTATCTTTATTGAGAGTAAGAGTCATAAGTCCATTGCTAAAATTAACGTTACTAGCTCTCCACGTGCAGTTAAACATGCCACCATTTGTCCATCCGTCTGATTTTGACCAAACTGATGTATTCGCATAATCAAACCCTTCACCCATGTGTGTTGTAGTTAATGCAGAAGCTGGCGTTTGTATTAAAGCTCCCACTAAAAAAGTTCCTACCAACATTCCTAACGTTGCAGTTTTTAATTTTCTTTTATTCATATATTTACCTCCTCAATTCTTATGCATCTTTATGATATATTAAAAGAGAACTTACTAGAATCATATAAAATTACAATAATGTATCAAAAAATTACTCAATTTAAACATTTACATAAAAACAAAAAGAGACTCTTTATGCAGAATCTCTTTTTGCTTTTATATGCTATTTTTTTTATACTCAGCCGGAGTATAACCAGTATGTTTTTTAAAAAGCTTACTAAAGTATGAAGTCTCCTTATATCCTAACTTATCACTAACCTCATAAACTTTATAATCATGCTTCTTTAACAATATTTTTGCTCTTTCCATCTTTGCTTTTGTTGCATATTCTAAAAAATTTTCTCCAGTTTGCTGCTTAAATATTGAACATAAATAGTTCTTACTTATATTCAAGTTATTAGCTATAGACGTTAATGTGATATCTTCATCTATATGGTTAAGTACATATTCACAAGCTTTTTGAACTATATTATCGCTTTGGTTTAAGTTGTATTCCTTTATAACATTTATAAGTTTTGCTATATTATCAATCAGTTGTTTCTCGATATTGTCAAGAGTTTCAACTCCTACGAAACCAATTTTAATTATTTGACTTAAATCATATATATCTTTTAAAAAACTATATTTTTTAAGCACATTATTATAAATATTATATATCACTTGTGTAAATGCAACGTTAATACTAAAAATATCGAAATTCAATATATTCGCTATTTCTTTTATTAGATCTTGAAGCATACTTAACGAATCATCTTTTCCAATAAGTATTGAATTTATTAGTGCTTTTTCTTTCTCAATTGGATAAACAAAATTCTTCTGCCTAAGCTCTATCAAATCATTTCCGTGAATTAGCTTATTTGTGCCTAATACATATTTATATTTTAGTGCTTCTTTAGCATTTAAATAACTTTTGTAAATACTATATACTTGATTATAGGCATTTCCAACTCCTATATTTAATTTTGTTTGGAAGTCTCCACTGCTAATTTCAAGTATTCTTTTTAGCACTATAATAAAACTTTGATTTAAATCTGATATTTCGGCATCATTATCAGCTTGTACAATAACAATCTTTTTTCCAAACTCCCCATCTAATAAAGAGAAATATTCTATATAACTATTTTTTAATTCCTTTTCAATTAATTCATTAACATTATTATTCAAATAGTTACATTCATCATTTTCTGTTAAATCCTCACTACTAATAACAATTTCATTGATTTCAATAATTGCCACTTGTACTTTACCTTTAATAAGAGGAAGATTATACTGTGAAATATACTCCTCCATCATCATCAGATTTTTCCCTCTTAATAAATCATATAATATCTTCTCTCCAGAGATAATTTTATTTACATTATATTCATGATCTTTTTTTTCTTTCGCTGTTAATTTATCATAAGCATTAATTAATATGTTTTTCAGTTTTTGAGAATCCAGTGGCTTTAATATATAATCAAAGGCGCCCAGTCTTATACCCTCCTGCGCATATGAAAATTCATCATACCCACTTAATAATAACACTAAAGTATCTAATTCCTTTTTCCTAATTTCCCTTAATAGCTCAATTCCAGTCATCTTGTGCATCTTAATATCTGATACAATGAAATCTATACTATACTCTTTAAGTAATTCTAGCGCTTCTTCTCCATTACGTGCTTCACAAACTATATTAAAACCATATTCTTCCCAGTTGATTATTTTTTTTAATCCTCTTCTGATAATTGGTTCATCATCTACTATCATTACTGAATACAAATTTATCACCCCATAAAACCTTTATTTAATTTCAAGTTTCTTGTTAGTGTTGTTAATTAACGCTTCATTTATCACATTAGGCAACTTAAGTATTATTTGAGTATAACACCCTTCCTTAGATTCAATTGTAATACCATATTGCTTTCCGTAAAAAAGCTTTATTCTGTCACTAACGTTTTTAAGTCCAAGGCCATATCTTTTGTTTACCTTTCCATTTATATGGTTCTGCAGTTCCTGCACTTTGTTTATATCCATTCCTTTTCCATCATCCATCACATTTAAATATAAATATGATTCATCTGTTTCAACAGATATAGAAATACTTCCATTTTCACTCATTAATTTTTCTGAAAGACCATGCTTCAATGCATTTTCTACTAAAGGTTGAATAGTTAATTTTAATATTTCTCTATGAAAAAATTTAACATCAATATCAATCTTTAAAATTATTTCAAAGTCATATCTAAGAGTCATTAATGATATATAATTCTTAATATGGCTTATTTCTTCACTTAGTGGCACAAACTCATTGTTCCATTTCATGTTATACCTCATCATATCACCTAAGGCTGCCAAACAATCCGATACCATATAATTCTCTTCAACTAGTGCCATCATCCTAATATTTTCAAGAGTATTATATAAAAAGTGTGAATCTATTTGAGTTTTTAATGCTTTCAACTCTGCTTCCTTGGTTATTATTTCTTTATTTATGCTATCCTTAATCAGTGTATCTATAGTTTTCATCATCTGCCTAAAGTTATGAGCAAGTACTCCTACTTCATCATTACCATATACTTCTATGCTCGGCATTAAATCTCCAGTTCTCACTTGCTTAACTGCAGAGATTATTTTATATAATCTTTTGAGAATAGTTTTAGTTGCATAATATACAACTACAGATAAAAGCAGCAGTAAAAAAACAGAGCCCCAAATAACCACGTGTCTAGAGTTTTTGATTTCTTGCGAAATATTGTTTAATGGTATAACACTTACCAAATAATTGTTCGGAATCGGCGACTCTTTGTATAATATGATATATCCTTCATTGCCTTGATTATAATCCACTTCTCCTTTTTCATATTCTAACTTATCTTTAATAAATTCCTGAAACTTTTTTATATCAAAGTTAAAATTTTTAAGTAGTGCACTATTTTCATCTGTTTCTATATCCATATTTTCCTTATTTACTAACAATATTTGTCCACTTTTCAAATCATCATCTTCATACATTTTAGGAAAGAAGTCTTTAGATCGCATAGTAACTCTACTAATCCCTAAATATTTATCAATAGGATAATTAATTTTCTTATTAAGAGAGACTACTAAATCTTTTGATTCATCATTTAAGGTTGATTTAACTACTATATCATTGTCATAGTGATTGACATTCCAATATTCCGCACCATTTTTTTCAATAACTTTTTTATACCAGCCATTATTCATGATTCTATCTATTTTATAAAACGTAGGCCAAATCTCATTAACTTCCGAATTGCTGGTAAATATGTTTATTTGTTTAATTGTTGGATTATTATTTTGCAAATTAATTAACTGTTTATAGGTTGTTTCTCTAAAATCAATTAGTTCCTTTGCTTCTTGATTATTATTACCTTGTAAATATCCCATTACTTTATTATCTGATTCTATAGAGTTAATTATATTTCGCATTATGTACACATTCTTTTCAACGCTATCATATTCAGTACTAAGATCATAATTAGCTCTACTTATTGCATTATGCTTCGCATTATTTGAAAGTGAATGAAATATATATATAGAAAATAATAGTATTGGAATACCGATAATGAATATATATGTAGTGATTAATTTTTTTATTAAACTTTCATTATTTAGCACTTGCTTAATTTTTCCCAACAAAATCACAATATTATTTTTCATTTAAGCAGCTCCTATTTCCATTCATTTAACTACATTTAGCTTTTTCTTATTTTCTTCATATTTTTGCTGAACATATCTTTGTATCTTATCCCAACCCTGTTCTTTTCTATATGTAATAAATTCATTTAATATTCTATCAAATTCATCCTCATTCTTAGCTATAAGTAAATTTTTCAAAGTGCTTCCCCACATTATATTTATTCTAGAGAACGCTACTCCTTCCTCACTATCTCCATATGGATATATGTTATCAAATAAAGAATAATTATATGTCTTGCCCTTTGCCCAATCACTTATCATTTTTATCGCTTCTTCACTGGGCGGTGTCCATTTCTGTACCAAATCCCCGTCTTCCAGCATCCAATAAGTGCTTTCCGCACCATACTTGTTATCAAAAGCTATTCTATCCTTATTTAGTAAATCGACAACTTCAGGTTTAAACTGTTCTTTTCCATCAATTTCATCCCAGGTAAAACCTTTTATTCCTAAATATAAATCTTTATTGCCCTCTTCACTAATTAAATAACTTAAAAACCTTATAGCTCTCTTTGGGTCTTTGCATGTTTTTGAAATCAGAGTAACTGTCCATCCCGAAATACTGTCTCCTGCGAGTTTAGGTGGGTCACCTTTAGAGTTTGAAGGCCCATCAATTGCCATATATATTTTATTTTTATCCTTAGAATATAATTCTAGTTGCTGAGCAGACATATCAGAACTTTGATAAAGCATTGCAAAATATCTTCCTTCTGTAATATTTTCTTCTATCTGAGCTCTTTTATCTACAAATATTTCCTTTGAAAGCAATCCTTTCTCATTAGCTGTTCGTAATGTTTTTAACCATCTTATGTAGTCTTTATCTGTAATTTTATCATATACTTTACCATTTTCTTCTCGTGGAACTGCTAAAAAATTTGGTAAAATACTATCTAACGAAAGATTTCCGTCGTCATTAAACTCATGAAATCCTAATGGTATCAATTCTTTACCATCAACGATTGGAAATTGTTTTTTTGCTCTTTCAAGCGCACTCAAAAATGCCTCTGGTGTGCTCATATCTGGTTTTCCTAAAGCTTCATAAATATCTTTTCTAACTAAAAATGTTTGATTAGATGGTTTTTCTTCTTTATAATTATTAAAGTCATTTACCGGACTGGAGAAATTAGGATAGCAATAAACATGTCCATCACTTTGTCTATACCAGTCTAATTTTTGTTTATCTGCCACTTTAATAAAGTATGCATCGTATTGTTCTGATAATTTGTCAAGAGGTAGTGCTAAACCGTTTTCTATAACTCTTTTATATCCATCATCTTGGGAACTTAGTGTAATAAAATCTGGCAATTTACCTGTTTCAATCATAGAATTTAGTTTTTCTGCCTCATCACCGCTTGGAGTTATTAAATTTAAGCTAACACCTGTTTTATCAGTAACATATTTCGAAACTGGATTAGTCCCCCATTTAGTTTGAAACCATGAAAAATCAATGTACCAATCAAATGTTATTGGTGTTGTATCTGCTTTCCATCCTTCCTCATCATATTTATTATTAACTGCATTATCTATTTTCTTATCGAATAGGGCATATACTGTAAAAAATACAGAAAGTGCAGTTAAAATCATAATCCCTCTATAAACCTTTACATTTGGGCTTTTCATAAATAATCCCCCATTATAAGGTACTGCCAAAGTTTTATACTTATCAAAGACAGTAACTCTTTATTTTTCTTGTTTTTTTATATAGATAACTTGAATCACTAAGAAGTTAAAATATTTTATTGTTACAACTTTAGAGTTATAAACTAAAAAAAGTTTTATCATTATTAATTTGAATATGTTTGCAATCATTATAACACTTATAGTAATAACATAACAATAATTACAATATAATATTTCATGTTTCACATCAAAACATTTTCAACCCAATTTAAAGAAAATAATTATAAACAAAAGAACTATGAAGTATAATTAAAAACTAATTTACTTCATAGCTCTCTTTTTCACATATTTATTTTCATTATTATATATTTACTTTTATTATATCAAATTTCTACTCTAACTTTCTCAATGAATAATTTCTTTAGTTCTAAAGACATCATTATTTATGTTAAATATAAAAGCTTATAGATCCTTAAATAAGTTCTTGCGATACATTACTACTACACACTCAACATGCTTTGTGTTTGGAAACATGTCTACTGGCTGAACCTCTAATGTTTTGTATTCCATCTCTTCTAAATGCTTTAAATCCCTTGCTAAAGTTCCAGGATCACAAGAAACATATACTATTCTTTCTGGCTTTGCTCTCCCTATAGCCTCCAGTAGCCTAACATCGCAGCCTTTTCTTGGTGGATCTACAACTATTACATCTGGCTTAATTCCTTCCTTTATCAACCGTGGAATTACTTCCTCGGATTTACCTACATAAAATTTAGAGTTATCTATTGTATTAGCTCTAGCATTATTCACAGCATCTTCGATTGCTTGTTCTACAATTTCTACTCCATGAACCTTTTTTGCTTTTTGAGATAGAAATAATGTTATTGTACCAGTACCGCAATAAGCATCAAATACAATTTCATTTCCATTTAGATCAGCATACTCCAGTGCTTTTCCATAAAGAATTTCTGTTTGAATTGGATTCACTTGAAAGAAAGATAAGGGTGATATATTAAACTTATATTGCCCAATATAGTCGGAAATATAGTCTTGCCCCCATAAAGTAATATTCTTATCTCCAAGAACTACGTTTGTGTCTTTATTATTAATATTTTGAATCAAACTCTTTAAATTTATAATTTCATTCTTTAGCTTACTTATCAGTTCCTCCTTATAAGGAATCTCCTTATCTGTAGTAACCAATACGACCATAACTTCATTAGTCTTAAAACCTTTTCTAATCATTATGTTTCTAATTAAACCTTGCTCAAAAAATACTCCATCCTTTTTAGCTGGAGATATTGCATTTTTCATCATCCAAGACCTTATTATTTCTATAATTCTATCGCTTGCTTTATCTTGGATCTGACAACTATTCACATTAACTATCTCATGAGTTTTTTCACTAAAAAATCCTATAGAAAGTTCATTTTCTTTTGACCCCACTGAAAATATTGCTTTATTCCTATATCTATATGGATTTTTCATTCCTATTGGATATTTAACAATTTTTCCGTCCAGTCCAGCAATTCTTTCTATACAGTCTTTTACTCTATTATATTTAAAGTCTAACTGCCCTTCATAACTTAAATGCATTAAAGTACAGCCACCACATTTTTCATAATCAATACATTCAGGTGATTTTCTTTCATTGGATTTTTCTAATATTTCTAGAAGTCTTCCATGAGCATAGTTTTTCTTACTTTTAATTATCTCAGCCTTTACAGTTTCACCTTTTAATGCTCCAGGTATAAAAATAGGATATCTATTTATTTTTGCGACACCTTCTCCTTCATAACCGAGGGAATCAATTTTTACAATATATTCTTTATTATTTTCTATCACATAAACACGTCCTTAATTATATTTTACAAAAAAAGAGCACCTTTCGGTGCCAATACAGAATCAGTTGCCATTTAATTCCATAATCATAAATTATTATTTCTCTTTATGAGCAATAATATACATTATATATTAAATACCATCTAGATAATTGTTAATTTTTTGTTAACTTTTTATAACAAGTAATAAATTTCTATGACCTACTTAAAATTGTCGTATAAATCTCACAAATTACAAAAAAGGCCTTGAGTAAAATATACCAAAGCCTTTTTTTTATATATGAAAAATTATGTTTTATAAATTATTTAACAATGCTAACTTTTAATAGGTTAGTTGCTCCAACTTCATTAACAGGAACTCCAGCTGCTAAAACAACTGTATCTCCTTCTTTAACAAATTCATAAGTCTTAGCTATTTCTACTGATTTTTCTAACATTTCATCAGTTGATACCATTTTATCAGCAACTATAGGATATACTCCCCATGAGAAAGCTAATTGTCTAGCAACTACTTCGTCTGGAGTAACAGCTATAATTGGACATTCTGGTCTGCATTGAGATATTCTCTTTGCTGTAGCACCAGTTTGAGTTGAAGAAATTATAGCATTTGCTTGTAATTCATTAGCTGCATTACTAGCTGCTCTTGAAATAACTCCTGAAATAGCAGGTGTATGAGATTTAGCAGCTGAAACTGCTACCTTGTAAGTTAATTGCTTTTCAGTTTCTTCAGCAATTTTAGCCATTGTAGCTACAGCTTCTACTGGGTAATCTCCATTAGCACTTTCTCCTGATAACATGATTGCATCAGTACCATCTAATATAGCATTAGCCACGTCTGAAACTTCAGCTCTTGTTGGTCTTGGATTTCTCATCATAGAATCTAACATTTGAGTTGCAGTTACAACTGGCTTACCAGCAGTATTACATTTTTCAATAATCATCTTTTGAACTGCAGGAACTTGTTCTATTGGAATTTCAACTCCAAGATCTCCTCTAGCTACCATTATAAGGTCAGAAGCTTCTAAGATTGAATCGATGTTATCAACACCTTCTTGGTTCTCAATCTTTGAACAAATTAATATTCTTTCTCCGCCATTTTCATCAAGTATCTTTCTGATAGTTTCTACGTCAGCTGCTTTTCTTATAAATGAAGCTGCAATCATAGTAACTCCAACTTGGCATCCAAAGATTAAATCGCTTTTATCTTTTTCAGTAAGAGCTGGTAATTTAATAGATACTCCTGGTACATTAACACCTTTATGTGTTCCAACTACTCCAGTGTTTTGAACTTCACACTTTATAGCATTTCCTTCAATTGATTTAACAGTTAATCCAACTAAACCATCGTCTATTAAAATAGTATTTCCTGGTTTAACATCATTTGCTAGTCCTTCATATGTAACAGCACATTTAGTAGTATCACCAACTACTGACATATCTCCAGCATATACTGTAAATTCTGTACCTTTAGTTAATTCAACCTTATTTGGTTCAAATTTACCTGTTCTAATTTCTGGCCCTTTAGTATCAAGAATTATAGCAATTTCTCTGTTTAATTTCTTAGATAATTCTTTAACCTTTGCAATTCTTCCACCATGTTCTTCATGATCACCATGTGAAAAATTATGTCTTGATGCATTCATGCCTGCAAGCATAACCTTTTCTAATATTTCCATATCTTCACTTGCTGGACCAATAGTACAAATCATTTTAGTTTTTCTCATTAAACTAACACTCCTCTTTCTTGGATTAATATATAGCATTTATATAAATAAACTATAGGCTTAATAACTATGATAATACTTGAGCAATATCATATAATTCTTTATCAAATTTGCTTTCCATATCTAAAGCTTCATCTATATCTTGGTCAATAATCTTATTATCTCTAATTCCAATTACTCTTGAAGTTAATCCTTCTAATAATACTTCTACTGCCTTAGCACCCATTCTTGAGGCTAATACTCTATCTGTAGCACTAGGACTTCCACCTCTTTGAATATGACCTAATATTGTTGCTCTTGTTTCTATTCCTGTTACTTCTTCTACATATTTTGCAAGATCAAATGCTCCTCCAATTCCTTCTGCAAGGATAATTAAATTGTGCATCTTTCCTTTGTTTTTACCTTCTAAAATAGTCCTACAAAGTGCATCTTTATCAAAGTCTATTTCTGGGATTATTATTGCTTCTGCTCCACCACATATACCAGCGTATAAAGATAAATCCCCACAATCTCTACCCATAACTTCTACAATTGAAACTCTTTCATGTGAAGTTGAAGTATCTCTGATTTTGTTAATTGCATCTACAACAGTATTTAAGGCTGTATCAAACCCTAAAGTAAAATCTGTATAAGCTAAATCATTATCTATTGTTCCTGGAATTCCTATTGTTTTTATTCCAAGTTTTGATAATAATTTTGCTCCAGTAAATGATCCATCTCCACCGATTACTACTAAAGCTTCTACGCCATAAGCTTGTAGAATTTTAGCAGCTTTTTTTCTTACTTCTTCATTTTTAAACTCAGGACATCTAGCAGTTCTTAGGATTGTTCCACCTCTTTGAATTATATCAGATACTGAATTTCTATCCATACTGAATAGTTCTCCATTGATTAATCCACTATATCCTCTTTGCACACCCATAACTTCAATTCCGTTATGAAGCGCAGTTCTTACTACTGCTCTAATTGCAGCATTCATTCCTGGTGCATCTCCACCACTTGTTAACACAGCTATCTTTTTCATAATATATATTTCCTCCTTAAATACCGTTAAGGGACCTTTAAGGACCCTTGTGTACATAATATAACCATAATTTATTAATCAAGAATTATTGTACATAAAATTCTAGCAATTATCAATCATATTTGACTAATTTCTGATATTATTCTAAAATAAATATCTTAATTTTATGAAAAGTTTTATAGCTCGCATATACTCTCAATTAATCAATTGGTCTCATATCCAAGCACTTCAAAATTAATATATTTTTGTATAAAATATATTTATTTTAATCAAGGTACTTACTGTATATAAATATAATATTATTTTTATTTCTCATTTAATATTAACTCATCTTCTCTATTATACCCAAAAAACGATAAATTAATATAAATTAATATAAATTTTGTCATATTGAGTTCTATAATATTTTTCATTTATGCATCTGCTATTTATTTATAATCTAATTATAAATCTTGAACTTTAATATTTTCTTCACCTAAGTCATCTTTTAACAAACTTATAACATCGCTTTCCAATGAAATCCATCTATCTCTAGGTACTCTGAATTTTTGTTTTTCTTTACTTGCAAATATATAGATAGGTGTATCTCCAAGATATTCTTTTATTAGCAACTCTTTAAGTTTTTTATTAAGTTCTTTGGCTGCTACAGTATCATCTACTCTTAAATATACTTTCGAAGAATTTATTTTTTCCAAAGGTTCAATACTCTCACATATAAGCTTAGGTGGTTCATCTTCCTTTAGGCTAAGCCTTCCCTTTACCAGTACCAAGCTGTCTGTTACGCATAAATCTTTAACTTTATCTAAAATCTTAGGGAAAACTATTACCTCAATTGTTCCTGATAAATCTTCAAGTTTCAAGAATGCCATTATAGAATTATTTCTAGTTACCTTTTGATTAACACCTGTGAGTATTCCTCCAAGAATTACTCTGTCATTATCTTGCAAACTATCTTGTCTATTAAACATAGTAATCTCACCTATATCGTCTTCCATAGTTTCATCCAGTGTTTCTTGAACTAAGAATATTTTAGATATTTCATTAGTCGTCTGCATTTTTAAACTTTGAGCGTAATCATCTAAAGGGTGTCCCGTAATATATAATCCAGTCATTTCTTTTTCCATTGCGAGCAAATTTCTTTTATTGAATTCTTTGATATTTGGATAGTTAACTTCTGGATTTTTTAATTCTTCACTTGCAAATAAGCTTATCTGGCCGTCTATATTCCTTCTTTTATCACTTGAAATATTATCTATTAATTTTTCATGGACAGCTAACATTTTTGATCTAAAAAATTTAAAATCATCTAAGGCACCAGCTTTTATTAAACATTCCACAGCACGTTTATTTATTGTTGATGGATCCATTTTATTAATAAAATCAACCAAAGATTCAAATTTTCCTTTTTCTTCTCTAGCTTTAACTATGCCCTCTACAACATTAGCCCCAACATTTTTTACTGCGGCTAATCCAAATCTTATTTTATCACCTTTAACAGTAAATTTCGAAAAACTTTCATTTATATTCGGCGGTAAAACTTGTATTCCTAATTCCTCTGCAATACCAATATAGTATGCTACCTTTTCATTAATTCCCATAATAGAGTTGAGCATAGCTGCTATCATTTCCACTGGATAATATTTCATAAGATATGCTGTCTGATACCCTACAACTGCATAAGCTGCTGCATGGGATTTGTTAAAGGCATAAGATGCAAAATCCATCATAGAATCAAAAATTTTATTAGCTACTTCCTCTGAAATTCCATTTCTTATGCACCCTGGCACTACTACTTCATCATTTTCAACAATTCCATAAATGAAATTTTTTCTTTCCTCTTCCATTACCTTATGCTTTTTCTTTGACATTGCCCTTCTAACCATATCACTTCGTCCCATTGAATATCCCGCAAGTTTTCTAACAATTTCCATTACTTGTTCCTGATATACCATTACTCCATACGTTACATTAAGTATATCTTCTAATTCTTTTGTTTCATATTGAACTTTTTCAGGATTTCTTTTACATTCTATGTATCTAGGAATTTCTGCCATAGGACCTGGTCTATATAGTGATATTCCTGCAATTATATCTTCTAGTGAATCAGGTTTTAATTCCTTCATGAATGAAACCATTCCGGCAGATTCTAATTGGAATACACCCGCTGTTCTACCTTCACCTATCATCTTATAAACGTCTTTATCCTCAAAGTCTATTTTATCTAAATCTATATCTATTCCTCTATTGTCCTTAATCATTTTTAAGGCATCACTCATAACCGTTAAAGTTCTAAGTCCCAAGAAATCCATTTTAAGTAGTCCAAGTTCTTCTAAGGTATTCATACCAAATTGAGTTACTATCATTTCATCATTTTTTTGTAATGGAACATATTCTACTAAAGGTCTTGATGCTATAACAACCCCTGCTGCATGGGTCGAGGAATGCCTTGGCAGCCCTTCCAAGTCCTTTGATACATCTATTAGTGTTTTTACTCTTTCATCGCTGTCATACGCTGACTTAAGCTCTGGATTTAAATCTAGTGCCTTCTCTATTGTAATACCTGACATAGTTGGTATCATCTTAGCAATTCTATCAACTTCTGCATAGCTGTAATTCATTGCTCTTCCAACATCTCTTATACATAATCTTGCAGCCATTGTACCAAATGTTATTATTTGTGAAACATTATCTACACCATATTTCTCAACAACATAATCAATAACTTCTTGTCTTCTTTCATAGCAAAAATCACTATCGATATCAGGCATAGATACTCTTTCCGGATTTAAAAAACGTTCAAAGATTAAGCTATACTTAATAGGATCTATCTTAGTAATACCTAATGTATATGCCACTATGGAACCTGCAGCAGATCCCCTACCTGGGCCAGTAGGTATTCCACTTTCGTATGAGAATCTAATAAAATCCCAAACAATTAGGAAATAGTCTACATAGCCCATTTGCTTTATTACTTCAAGCTCGTATTCAAGCCTATCTACATATTCTTTGGCTTCTTCACTTTCTATTGCTATATCGCTAATCTTATTGTAGTCTAATTTTATATCCCTCAACTGCTCAAATATATCATACCTGTCTATCAGACCTTTATAACAGGTGTCTCTAAGGTATTGAAAAGGATCTTGCCCTTCTTCTAAAGGAAATTTAGGCAGTTTAGATTCATGGAATTTATATTCGTAGTTACATTGTTCTGCAATCTTAATGGTATTTTCTATTGCTTCAGGAACATAAGAAAACATATCCCACATTTCTTCCGCTGATTTTAAGTAAAATTGATCTGAAGGATATCTTCTTCTATGAGGATCATCTATTGTTTTAGCTGTTTGTATGCACATTAAAACATCATGAGATTTGGAGTCTTCTTTGCTTATATAATGGACGTCATTAGTAGCTATTAATGGAATTCCCACTTCTTTTGATAATTTTATATTCTCTTCATTCACCTTTATTTGCTCTTCCATTCCATGGTTTTGCAATTCAAGATAGAAATCTCCGTTAAATATTTCCTTATATATTAGCGCTGCTTCTTTAGCTTTTTCATAATTTCCTTTTAGGTGGTAGGATTGTACCTCTCCTCCTAAACATGCACTTAAAGCTATTAATCCTTCACTATGTTTCTTTAAATATTCATAATCAATCCTTGGTTTATAATAAAACCCTTCGATTGAAGCTACAGATACTATCTTCATTAAATTCTCATATCCTATTTCGTTTTTAACTAATAAAACTAAATGATATGTTGAATTCTCTTTATCAGGTTGTTTCATATGTCTAGACTTTGGCACCACATACACTTCACAGCCTAAAATAGGTTTTATCTCATTTTCTCTTGCAGCTTTATAAAAATCTACAAGTCCATATAAAACTCCATGATCAGTTATAGCTATACTCTTCATCTCTAGCTCTTTAGCCTGTTTCATAAGTTTCCCTATTTTTCCGGAGCCATCTAATAAACTATATTCTGTATGTAAGTGTAAATGGCAAAATTGCTTTTCTTCCATGATTTCCTCACCTCCATATCTAAGTCAATAGTGATTAATTAATAATTAAAGTAAATGCGAAATTTTTCAAGATATAATTTTGGGGAATAATATTAAAGGAAATCCGACTCACATTCGTTCGCTGGATAAGTTCGATTAACAAAATCATAGATTTTGATTCTCACTTAAAGGAAATCCGACTCACATTCGTTCGCTGGATAAGTTCGATTAACAAAATCATAGATTTTGATTCTCACTTAAAGGAAATCCGACTCACATTCGTTCGCTGGATACTCACAGAGTAAGCGACCATCATCAAATCATAGATTTGAGATGTCTGCTTAAGTTCGATTAACAAAATCATAGATTTTGATTCTCACTTAAAAGTCTAATGTTTTACTGCCTTCCATATATGATCCTATAACTTTTTTTACTTTTTCCACATGAAATTCATTTATGTCGTATGCAAGATAATCCTCTTTATTCTCAAATCTAGTTATAATTCCTATATCATAACTTCTATCACTTTTTATTACGTCTACTCCTACTTCTAATTGTTTTAATTCTTTAACATTTCCATTCATTGATAATAAAGTTTCTTTTACAAATTTTAAATTTTCTTCTGTTGGTTCCTTTAACTTAAAAAGCACAATATGTGTAAACATAATACCAATCCCTTCTTTCAGTTGACAGCTTACAGTGCACAGTTAACAGTTATGGATAAAATCCCTTTGGGATTTTTTATTATTTTAATTTAAAACTCTGTAAGAGTTTGTTCCTTAACTGTTAATTGTTAACTGTAAACTGTCTTACTTGCTTGTTCTCAGCTCTTCTGCTATTTTCTCTATCTTTCTTAATCTATGATTTATTCCTGATTTCCCTACAGGCGGATCTAACATTTCGCCTAACTCTTTCAATGATTCATCTGGATAATTCAACCTTAGTTCAGCAATTTCTCTCAAATTATCTGGTAATCTTTGTAAGCCTATTTGAGATTGTATGAGTTTTATGCTTTCAACCTGCCTAACTGCGGCATTTACCGTTTTAGAAAGGTTTGCAGTTTCACAATTTACAAGCCTATTAACATTATTTCTCATTTCCTTCATTATTCGTATGTTTTCGATTTCTAGCAAGGATGCATGTGCTCCAATTACATTTAGTAAATCTACGATTTGTTCGCCTTCTTTAATATATACTATAAAACTATTTTTCCTCTGTATCACTTTAGAGTTTAATTTAAATGTATTAACAAGATTAGACAAATCTTTAGCATACTCCTCACTATGAGTCACAAATTCTAGGTGATAAGTTTTTTCGGGATTACTTATGCTCCCTCCACCAATAAAGGCACCTCTCATATATGCTTTTTTAAGGTTATCCTCTGTAAAAATATGTTCTTCAATCCTATAGTCCAAGCTCATTATTCCATCTATTTCTTTAAGTATTCCCGTTTCACTTAACAAATCTCTAACTCCCATTTCTTCTGAAATTACTACCATGTAAATATTATTCTTTTTTAGCGAATTACTTTTCTTTACCATTAGTTTTGAATGAATACCAAAGTGATCCTTTAGAAGTGTGAAAATCAATCTAGCACTAGCCGGATTTTCTGTAGTCATTTTAAAACTAAGTCCACTTCCACTAAAAGCTAATGTGCCACTAACCTTCATTATTGCTGATATTTCTGCCAATGCTTCTTCTTTTGAAATATCTATATACCTGCATATTTCTCCTTTAACTTTAGATGAAAATGACATTTTCTTTCCTTCCTTACCTTAAATATTATAATAGATGAACGATTAACGATGAATGATTATGGTTGAAATTACCTCGTAATTTCTTTAAATATTTTAGAAATCCCCTTTAGGGATTTCTTCTTTAATTATTCATTTTTCCCCATTCATTAATTTTAATCAATTACTTGACCTTTTTCTTCTATTACTCTTTTCTTTATACGTTGTGATAAATACATATATTCTATAATTTTTTTCTTATCATATAAAAGCTTCTTCTCCATTATTGTATCGGCTAATACTTCTGCTAATTTATCTGAATCATGCTTTACTAATCCATTTTTAATTTTAACTAAATCTTCTCCTACTATCTTTACACCTAAACTATTTATAACTTCTCTATCCAACTTTACAAGTTCTGCGCCATCTTTTTTATATTTTTCTTTTAACTCATCGGTAATTTCACCTGTGTTTGCAATTACATAATCAACTATATCTTTTCCACCATACTTAAATAAAACTTTTAGGTGATCTGACACCTTAAATCCTGTGGTTTCACCAGGCTGAGTCATTATATTTGATATATAGATTTTAACAGCATCACTTTTTCTAACTTCTTTTGAAATCTCTTTTACAAGCAGATTGGATGTTATACTTGTATATAAACTTCCCGGCCCCATTACTATAGCATCCGCCTCTTTTATAGCTTCTAATGCTTCAGGCAATGCTTTTGCACTCTCTGGAACTATTTTTAATTCTTCTATTCGAGAATTTTGTTTAACTGCTTCTTCTGGGATTTGAGATTCCCCTTCTACTATATTTCCATTTTGAAGTTTTGCAACTAACTGCATATTATCTAGGGTAACTGGAATCACCTTACCTGTTACTGCAAGTACTGAACTCATTTTCTGAACAGCTTCTTCGAAATTATCAGAAATTCCAGCCATAGCTGCCAAAAATAAATTTCCAAAGCTTTGATTCTTTAATCTTCCATCTGGAAATCTATATTGAAGTAAATCTTCCATTATAGGCTCTGTATCAGCTAACGCTAAGATACAGTTTCTTATATCCCCTGGTGGCAGCATGCCTAAATCTTCTCTTAAATCACCAGAACCACCGCCGTCATCTCCAACTGTTACAATTGCAGTAATATTAGACGTATAGTACTTTAATCCTCTAAGCATTGTTGAAAGACCAGTTCCTCCACCGATTACAACTATTTTAGGACCTTTGACAAGAAGCCTTTTTTCATATATTAAACTTTCCATTTTTCTACTATCTAATGAAACCTTAATATAACCTCTATTGACTAGTGCAATTATAGATTTCATAGTCTCAGTTACTGATATATATAAAACAAATATTCCTGTAATATTTAAAGATACATAAAAAATTAAGTAATACCAATTATATACCCTATGATTTACAAGCTCTGTAAAACCAAAAGCTATTAATAAAATTCCAAAGACTCCAAAGGATAGCCACCTTTTTACCTTAATTCCCGCTTTAAGCCAATCGCGTATCCTCATAGTTTCTTTTCCCCTTTATGAAGATCTTCTGCTACATCTCTATGCTCTATCTTAGAATTATAATTCTCTTTATTCAATCTCTCATATACTTCATTCGCAATTGCAACCGACCTATGTCTCCCACCTGTACATCCTATAGATATAATCAATTGTCTTTTTCCTTCTTTAATGTAATTAGGAATTAAAAATTTTAGCATATCAACTAATTTCTCTATGAAATTAACCGTTTCTTCTTGTTTTAATACATATTCCCTAACTGGTTCATCATTACCTGAATATTGCTTTAATTCTGGTATATAAAACGGATTTGGAATAAATCTAACATCAAAAACTAAATCTGAATCTACAGGTATTCCATATTTAAATCCAAAACTTAATACTGTAACTGATAGCTGCTTTTCTGGATATGTATGATCTCCATAAGTTTTGTTTATTTTTTCTCTTAAGTGTCTTATTTCATATTTAGATGTATCGATAATAATATCTGCTACATTCTTAACTTCTCTTAATCTTTCACGTTCTTGAGTAATCCCAGTCAACACTCTGCCATCTGGTGACAATGGATGACTTCTCCTTGTCTCTTTAAATCTCTTTATTAGAACTTCATCCGTTGCTTCTAAAAATAATATTTCATATTTAAATTCATTTTGCTTTAAATAATTTAAAGCTTCAAAAAAATCATCAAAGAAAACTCCACCTCTAATATCTATAACCAATGCAACTTTTTCAATATTCCCACCACTTTGGATACACACTTCTGCAAACTTTGATATTAACTTTGGTGGAAGGTTATCTACACAAAAATACCCTAAATCTTCTAGTGTTCTTGTTGCTTGTGTTTTTCCTGCTCCCGATAATCCTGTAACTATAACAAATCTCATATTACACACTCCCCTTTTGCCAAAGATACTTTTAAACACATAAGCTGCTCTTTTTTATGTTCATTAATATTAAAATTATATCATACTATTATGATTAAATCATAAAAAACCCAAAAGTCTCAAAACTCTTGAGTTTTATAAATTTCAATTATCTATTGCACACTATAATATAGTTATTATTTTCACCCGCCTAATCTTCCCCTAGTATTCTAACTTCTGGATATAAATCTACCCCATATTGTTTTTTTACTTCTTCCTTAACATGGCATATTACGCCTAATACATCTTTTGCTGTTCCATTATCCTTATTAATAACAAATCCAGCATGTTTCTCTGAAACACAAGCTCCACCAATAGTAAAACCTTTTAATCCTGCATCTTCAATTAACTTACCAGCAAAATAACCCTCTGGTCTTTTAAAAGTACTTCCTGCTGAAGGATATTCCAAAGGCTGTCTTTCCTCTCTCCTTTTGGTCAACTCATCGACTCTAGCTTGAATCTTATCTTTATCTCCAGGAGTTAACGCAAATGTTGCACTTAGTACTATATATCCCTTTTGCATGACTACAGACTGCCTGTAACCTAAGTTCAGTTCTTCTTTAGAAATCACTTTAATTCCTTGTTTATCGTCCAATACTTCCGCGCTCTCAATAACAAATGATATTTCTCCGTCATAAGCTCCCGCATTCATAAAAACTGCTCCACCTACACTCCCTGGAATACCACATGCAAACTGGAAACCTGCTAAAGATCCTGCCGTTGCTTCTTTGGAAACATCTTTAAGCAGTGCACCACATTCTGCAGTAATTTTATTTCCTACTCGCTCTATTTTATTGAGCTCACATAACTTTATAACTATGCCTCTAATACCGCCATCTTTAATCAAAAGATTTGACCCATTACCTATTACATAATATGGAATTTGATTTTCTTTACAAATGGTTATAGTTTCTCTAATCTGATTTACACTATTTGGAATTAAAAGTATATCAACAGGTCCTCCAACCTTAAAGTATATATGTTCGCTCATTTTCGCATCTAACTGAATTTGTGACTCTTCGTATATTGTACTGAACAAATTCTTATATTCTTTATAATGCTTCATGCCAAAACTCCTCAAATATTTTTATTAATCACATAAACTTACATGATATAGAATAATCCATATGCTAATCGAAAACAAGTAAATTTTTATTCACACTAGATTTAATCAAGTAAATTTTTATTCCGTATTATTATAGCATAATTTATGTATTTTGTTCATGTTTTTTGAAATATGCAAGAATACTATTTGCAGCCTTATTATCAATTGACTCAGTTTCAAGAAGTTCATGCAATGTGGCTCTTTTAATATTCTCAATGCTTCCAAATTTCACAAGAAGTGCCATTCTTCTTTTCTGCCCTATATTAGGTATATCATCTAATATTGAATGTAATGTTCTCTTATCTCTTAAACTCCTATGATAAGTAATAGCAAATCTATGAACTTCATCTTGAATCCTTCTAATTAACTGCATCAAGTTAGAATTTCTATTTATTATTAACTCATTATTATTATAGATTATTCCACGAGTTGCATGATGATCATCTTTGACTAACCCACATACAGGTATATCTACCCCTAATTTATCTAATACTTCAAGAGCTATATTTACTTGCCCTTTTCCACCATCCATCATTATTAAATCCGGAAAATTAGAAAACTTTCCATTAGAGAAATTTATTTTTTTCTCTTGTATTTCTTCTATTTCCTTTAACCCATGAGTAAATCTTCTTTCCAATATTTCTCTCATACTATCATAATCATTAGCATTTTTTACAGTTTTTATACGAAATCTTCTATAATCACTATTTTTGGCTTTGCCATCTTCAAATACAATCATAGACCCTACAGAATCCACCCCTTGTATATTAGATATATCATAGGCCTCTATTCTATATGGTAAGGTATCAAGCTCCAATAACTCTTGTATATTTTCTAGAGATATTCTATTTATTTCTTTGTCTTTTAATATTTTATCCTTAAATTGCTCTAAAGTAATCTTTGCATTATTTTTTACCAATTCCAGCATTTCTTTTTTCTCACCCTTTATTGGAATTTTAACATAAACCTTTGACCCTCGTTTTATGCTTAAAAATTCCTCTAGAGCTTCTATTTCATCGCTTTCAGGGATATAAATATTTTTAGGTACTTTAGGTGTCCCTCTATAAAATGAGATCATAAATTGTGAAATTATTGTTTTATTATCTTCATGAGCACTATCCTCAATCATAAAATGCTCTCTTCCGGTTATTTTCCCATCTCTCAAAAAGAATATTTGAATACAACAATCTTTCTCGTCCTTATATATATTTATGAAATCTTCATCACTTTCTTGGGATTTAAATACTTTCTGCTTTTCAGCTATATTTTCTATTGATAAAATCTTATCTCTTAATGATGCCGCCTCCTCAAACTCTAAATTTGATGAAGCTTCCTGCATTTCTTTTTTTAACTTATTTACAATAGTTTTATCTCTACCACTTAGAACATCCATAATCTCACTTATCATAACACCATACTCAGCCTTTGAAATATGCCCTTCACATGGAGCATTACATTTCTTTATATGATAATTCAAACATGCTCTTGTTGGCTTACCTCCCTCAACAATTAGCTTTTTGCAGGTTCTTAGTAGAAAAATTTTTCTAATTAAGTTTATTGTTTCATGTACAGCTCCTGCATTTGGATATGGCCCAAAGTATTTATTACCATCCCTCGCATGATTTCTTGTTATAAATACTTTAGGAAAATCCTCATTAGTGGTTACTTTTATAAAAGGATAGAATTTATCATCTTTCAATGAAATATTATACTTAGGACTATATTTCTTTATTAGGTTGCATTCTAAAATTAATGCTTCCATTTCAGAGTCAGTAACTATATATTCAAACTCTGAAATATTTTTAACCATTGCTCTTACTTTCTCTGAATGATTTTTTGAATTTTGAAAATATTGCCTTACTCTATTTTTCAATATCTTTGCTTTACCTACATATATTATCTCTCCGAGAGAATTTTTCATTAAATAAACCCCTGGTTTATCAGGTAAAATTTTTAATTGAGCCTTAAAATCAAACATAATGCACCCTCTTTATTCAGTTTACAGTTAACAGTGCACAATTAACAGTTTTGGTGAAAAGTCTTACAGAATTTCTTAATTGTATACACTTCAAGAAATCTCAGTAGAATTTTATCCTAACTGTTAATTGCTAACTACCTAAAACTGCCCGCCTAATTAATTTTCCTGCTATTGGAGCTGCTGCATCTGCTCCATATCCTCCGTTTTCAACTATTACTGCAACTGCAATCTTTGGATTACTTGCAGGCGCAAAGGCAATGAACCAAGAATGTGGCTTAGCACTTTCACCATTTGAAAGGTTATAATCAGCTGTACCTGTTTTTCCTGCTGCGTCTGTTCCTGCAAGAAATCCCCATGAAGAATCAACCTTTGAATCAACTAAATTTTTCATATAATCTTTTATAATAGCGGCATTTGCTGAACTTATAACCTGCTTCTCAACTTTTGGCTGAATTGTTTTAACTAAATTTCCATCCTTATCAATTACTTGATTCACAAGTCTTGGTTCCATCATATTACCATCATTAGCTATTGTACTAGCAACCAAAGCCATTTGCATTGGTGTTGCTAAATCACTTCCTTGACCAATCCCTGATTGCGCGATAATTCCAATTTGAGATTTTGATAACTTTGGAAATTGGCTTGGAGTTATCTTAAACCCATCCGAATCAATTGTACTGTTAAAACCATATTTTTCAGCAGTAGTTTTTAATTTATCATTTCCAAGTTCCATTGCCAATGTTCCGAAAACAAAATTACTTGATAATCTAAAAGCATCTTTCAAATTTATTTCTCCATTGACTTCACCATTATCATTACTTAAAGATTGTTTATCGTTAAAAACTATTTTTCCAGTATCATCAAATGTTCTGCTTGTGACACCTTGCATATTTTCTAAAGCACTGCTAAGAGTAATAGTCTTAAATGTTGACCCTGGTGGGTAAAGTCCAGATATTGCTCTATTAATAAGAGGACTATTCTCTGCTGTTCCTGAATTAGCAGTCTTCATTGCATTTTCTAAATCATTTGGATTATAAGTTGGCTTTGAAACCATTGCAAGCACTTCTCCAGTTTTAGGATTTAATGCAACTACTGCTCCCTTATTACTTCCTAGTGAATCATATGCTATTTTTTGAAGAGTCGGATCTAATGTGGTTATAACACCATTCCCAATCTTAACATCATCTTCTTTTCTATTTTGAAACATTGTTTTTAATTTATCCATACTAAAATCTTTAGTTAAATTCAAAAGATTATTTTCAAACTTATTATATGTAGTTAATTCACTATCGTAACTTGCTTCTAGTCCTGTTAATCCGTACCTTGGATCCACATACCCTAAAGCATGAACATATAAATCTCCATTAGTATATGTCCTTTTTTGTGTAAGAGCATTTACTCTTGCACTTGTTGTTAATGGATTTTTATTTCTATCATATATAGTTCCTCTTAAAACTTCATTCCTTCTTGCCCAAAGTCTTTGATTTCCTGTTTGCTCTGCTATATTAGGTGCCGAAAAAACCTGAAAATACGCAATATATGAGATAAGAGCTACAAAGCAAAATAGAAAAACTACCATTACCTGCTTTATACTATTAGAAACATCTTTCAATTTTTAGCCCTCCTCTGATATCTTTTGAAGTATTGCCAATGCAAAAAACATACTTAGTATTGATGATCCTCCGTAGCTCACAAGAGGTAATGTAATACCTGTAAGAGGTATTACTGCAAATACACCACCAATTATAACTAACACTTGACACGCTATCATGGCACTAAATCCTATAGTATTAAGTTGCGAAAACTTATCTTTAACTCTAAATGCTGCTCTCATTCCTCTATAGAAAAATAAGAAATATATTATCATAATTCCAAGACCAAATACCATCCCTAATTCTTCACAAATCACTGCAAATATAAAATCTGAAGTGTTAACTGGAACAAATCCTGGATATCCTTGCCCAAGTCCGCTTCCAAACATACCACCTGAAGAAATTGAATATAATCCTTGAACTATTTGATAACCATCAGTATCCTTATATTTCCATGGATCTCTCCAAATTAATATTCTCTGCCTTACATGCCAGAATAACATATATGCAAGAAATGATCCTAATATAAATAGCACAAAAGAAATTACTACATATTTCTTTTTACCAGTTGTAACATAAATCATTGGCAATGCTATACCAAAAAATATCAATGCCGCTCCTAAGTCTTTTTCCATAACTAAACATAATAGCGAAAACATTGCTACTAATGCAGGTTGCCAAAGTTGCTTAAAATCCTCAATTATACTATTAGTGTCTTTATATTCTTGCAATGCTGCTGCTAAATATAGTATAAATAGTATCTTACCAAATTCAGATGGTTGAAATCCAAAACCGCCAATTGTGATCCAATTATATTCTCCATAAGTTTCTTGATGTACTAACAATGACAAAGGCATTATAACCATTGTCATAATTAAATATATTTTTTTATATTTCGCAAAATTTCTTAAGTCTGGAATTGCCACTACCAAAACAATAAATAAAATAATACCTGCCGCAAACCAAACTAGTTGTTTAATTGCAACTTGAATATCTAATCGATACAATACGGCCATGCCTATAACTGATAATATACATGCAAATATGATCAAAAATTTATCTCCTTGCGGATAAAACCTTCTTATCAAAACTTGAGTTGCTGTTATTAATCCACATACTATTAATCCCATATATATCGCACCCTTATCAATAGGATCTTTTAATATAGCTAAATTAGTAAAAAGAGCCATACATAAAAGGTATGTCAAAATTAGTAATTTTACCTCATCCATTTTAATCTTCAATCTGTACCACCTCATTGTTCTCATTTCATTTTTTAGTAACTAACCATTCTAATTATGTTAGAACTAAATTTTTCAATGAATTTAATATTAATTGCATTTATGTAAAATATTTATTTTGTAAAATTTAAAGCAGCTTATTGTAAGGCTCAGCTGAAGATATTTCTATTTTTACCTCCTACTGAGCCTAATTGATTTAAATTCTTAATTTATAATACCTGATTAACTATATTTATAGTAATTATAATAATCATTCATCATATGCAGCATTCTTTATTTTAAGATTTTAAAAACTGAAGTTCCAATCTTTATTTCATCCTTATTGACCAATTTCATTTTACTATTTATTTTATTTCCATTTACATAAGTACCATTCGTGCTATTTAAATCCTCTATAAACAAGGAATCATTCCACACAATAATTTTTGCATGATTTCCAGACACATGAGGATCACTTAGAACAATTGAGTTGCCGTCTTTTCTACCTATTGTCAAATCTGATCTTATAGGAATAATTGATCCATCTTTTAAGTCTTTACCTTCCCCTGAATTAATAATTTCTAATCCCAAATTTCCTTTTGCCGTAAATGGTCTTCTCTTTTTTCCACCATTTTTAACATCTCTATACATTATCTTAAGTGCATAATATATTATTACATATAGAATAATAATAAAAAGAACACCAAAAATTCCAGCAATTATTTTTGAAAAACTCATATTTTCACCTCAATATTTATTCCTGTATCATAATCATATGAAAACTTAATTTCTAAAGATGCGTTAATTATATTTGTGTGCATCTCATTTTGATTATACAACAAAAAACAAGTATTACATATAAAAGTGCTACTTATTAATTATTAATTAATATTTATTTAATTAATTATAAAATATCTACTTTTTATATTTTGTTATATAATGCCCCAATTGTCAATTTTCAATTATTGGCAATTGGGCAATTTCACTAAATTACATGTATTTTTGTAATCTAATTTATTAATATAACAAACCTTATATCCTTTATTTTTATTTAAGAATATTCTTTAAATATTTTCCCGTATATGATTCTTCAACCTTACATAGTTCTTCTGGAGTTCCTATTTTAATAATGGTTCCTCCCTTATCTCCGCCTTCTGGACCCAAATCAATTAGATGATCAGCACATTTTATCATATCTAAATTATGCTCGATTACAACAACAGTATTTCCTGCTTCAACTAAACTTTGAAGTATCTCTATCAACCTGCTGACATCATCTACATGTAACCCTGTAGTTGGCTCATCTAATATATACAATGTCTTTCCTGTACTTCTCTTAGACAATTCATATGCCAATTTAATTCTTTGAGCTTCTCCTCCTGACAATTGAGTTGATGGCTGACCTAATCTTATATACCCAAGACCTACATCATTTAATGTTCTTAGTTTGTTTTCAATTCTTGGGATATTCTCAAAGAACTTCAGTGCTTCTTCAACTGTCATGTTTAATACATCATCTATATTCTTACCTTTGTACTTAACTTCTAACGTTTCTCTATTATATCTCTTTCCTTTACAAACTTCACATGGTACATACACATCTGATAAAAATTGCATTTCGATTTTAATTATTCCATCTCCAGAGCAAGCTTCACATCTTCCACCTTTAACATTAAAACTGAAGCGCCCTTGCTTATATCCTCTCATTTTAGCTTCTGTAGTTTGTGAGAAGAGTTCTCTTATCATATCAAATGTACCTGTGTAAGTAGCTGGATTAGATCGAGGAGTTCTTCCTATTGGACTTTGGTTTATATCTATTATTTTATCAATATTCTCATATCCAACTATCTCTTTATGATTCCCTACAGGATTTTTACTCCTATTTACCAGTCTATTTAAACCCTTATAAAGTATTTCATTTACTAAAGTACTCTTACCAGACCCAGAAACCCCTGTAACCATTGTTAGTGTACCAAGTGGAATGGTTATGTTTATGTTCTTTAAATTATTTTCCTTAGCACCTATAATTTTTATGTTCTGCCCGTTTCCTTTTTTTCTTATACTCGGAATAGGGATTGATTTTTTCCCAGTTAAATATTGCCCAGTTATAGACTTCTCACAAGCCTTAACCTCATCAAGTGTTCCAGCAATCACCACTTCTCCTCCATGTTCACCTGCACCTGGTCCAATATCAACAATAAAATCCGCTTCTCTCATAGTATCTTCATCGTGCTCAACAACAACCACAGTATTTCCAACATCTCTTAAATTTTTTAATGTATGTATTAATCTATCATTATCTCTTTGATGTAGACCAATACTAGGTTCATCCAAAATATATAAAACTCCCATTAATGCTGAACCTATTTGAGTCGCAAGTCTTATTCTTTGAGATTCCCCTCCCGATAAAGTTCCTGAATTTCTAGATAGGCTTAAGTAATCAAGACCAACATCCAACAAAAACTGTAATCTATTTCTAATTTCCTTTACAATTTGCTCACTAATAATTCTATTCTTTTCTGAAAATTCTATTCCATTTATAAATTTAAGTTCTTCTTTTATTGACATACTTGTAAATTCATATATGTTTTTTCCACCAACAGTAACTCCTAATACTTCCTTTTTCAATCTAGCACCCTTACACTTGGGACAGAAATCATTACTCATATACTGTTCTATTTCACCTTTAATAAGATCCGAATTACTTTCTCTATACCTTCTGCCTAACGCGTTGATTTCTCCTTCAAATGCATAGTTATATGTAGCTTTGATTCCATCTTTAATGTACTCAACTTTAAGCTTTTTTCCTTCTGTTCCATATAATAACAAATCAACGTGTTTTTTATCTAAATCTTCTATAGGCGTATTTAAATCTAATCCATATTCTTTGGTTAATGCTTGAAGTATTGCATATGTCCAAGAGTCTTCTTTAAGTCTTCCACTTCCCCAGCTTGCTATAGCCCCATCCATAACACTTAGTTCTTTATTAGGTATAACTAGTTTCTCATCAATTTCCATCAAACTTCCAAGGCCATCACAATGATCACATTTTCCATACGGAGCATTAAATGAGAATAATCTTGGTGATAATTCATCAATGCTTATACCACAATCAGCACAAGCAAAATTTTCACTAAATAGAGTTTCTTCTCCTCCGATAACACTGGCTATAACTAATCCTTCTCCCATTTTTAGAGATGCTTCTATGGATTCTGTAAGTCTTCCTTCTATTCCCTCTTTTATAACAATTCTATCTATAACAGCTTCAATATTATGTTTTTTATTTTTATCTAATTTCACTTCTTCTTCTGTTAAATCATAAATTTCTCCGTCAATTCTAGCTCTAACATACCCATTCTTCTTTATGTTTTCTAATATTTTTTCGTGAGTACCTTTTCGCCCCTTAATCACAGGAGATAATATTTGAAGCTTAGTTTTATCCCCATAGCCCATAATCTTATCAACAATTTGATCAACAGATTGTTGAGTAATTTCTTTTCCACACTTTGGGCAATGCGGAACTCCAACTCTTGCATATAATAATCTTAAGTAATCATATATTTCGGTTATTGTACCAACTGTAGATCTTGGATTCTTACTTGTTGTTTTCTGATCTATTGATATAGCTGGTGACAAACCTTCAATATACTCAACATTTGGCTTATCCATTTGTCCTAAAAATTGTCGTGCATAAGAAGATAAAGATTCTACGTACCTTCTTTGCCCTTCTGCATATAATGTATCAAAGGCCAAAGATGACTTACCTGAACCTGATAGACCTGTAAGTATAACTAATTTATCTCTTGGTATTTCCAAACTAACATTTTTTAAATTATTTACTTTCGCACCTCTGATTACTATTTTATCGTTCATTACAAACCCCCCGTAATTCAGTTAACAGTTAGCAGGTAACAGTTAACAGTTTTATGATAAAATCCCCTTATGGGATTTTTTAAAAATAAATTTTAAAATTTCAGTTTTTTCATCTTTAATTTTTTACATTTATCAATTGTAATATTCTAACATACTTAAATATTTTAAGAAATTATCACTCTCTTCATATTAGTAACATTTAAAAAACTCTAATAAAATCCTTATGTATTTATCACTATTTCATACATGTTATTAATATAAATCTCCTATAAATTCTTTCACCACAACACAAATTACAAGAAAAATTTTCCAGATTTTCTCCTCCTTAACTGTTAATTGTACACTGTTAAGTGTTAACTGATTTAATAATGTCTCTAAGTTCTGCAGCCCTTTCAAATTGCAGGTTTTTAGCAGCTAAAAGCATTTCTTCTGTAAGGTCCTTAATTAACTTATCTTTTTCTTTCTTAGTAAGCTTTTTCTTATCAGAAGTTTTATATTCTTCAATCTCTTCCGCAACCTTTGTAGCTTCTATGACTTCTCTTACATCCTTAATTATTGTTGTTGGTACTATTCCATTTTTATCGTTATACTCCTTTTGAACAGTTCGTCTTCTTTCGGTTTCTTTTATTGCTTTATCCATTGATTTTGTTATATTATCTGCATACATTATAACCTTACTCTCTGAATTTCTAGCTGCTCTTCCTATTGTTTGGATTAATGATGTTTCTGATCTTAAAAAACCTTCTTTATCTGCATCTAAAATTGCAACTAATGCAACTTCTGGTATATCTAGACCTTCTCTTAAAAGGTTTATTCCTACTAATACATCATACTCTCCAAGTCTTAAATCTCTTATAATTTTCATTCTTTCAATTGTATCAATATCCGAATGCATATAGGTCACTTTAACTCCTAGTTCAGTCAAATACTTTGTTAAATCTTCTGCCATACGCTTAGTTAATGTTGTTATTAATGTCCTGAATCCACGTTCTATAGTTTTATTAATTTCTCCATATAAATCATCTATTTGACCTTTAATTGGCCTTATAATAATCTCAGGATCTAATAATCCTGTTGGCCTTATAATTTGCTCTGCTATTACCTCTGAATTATCTATTTCATAAGCAGCTGGAGTTGCACTTACAAAAACGATTTGATTAATTTTTTTCTCAAATTCTTCAAATTTTAGGGGCCTATTATCATATGCACATGGCAATCTAAAACCATAATCAACTAATGTATTTTTTCTAGATCTATCTCCTGCGTACATTGCTCTAACCTGTGGCAAAGTCACATGGCTTTCATCAATAAACATTAAAAAGTCTTCTGGAAAATAGTCAATTAATGTTTTAGGTGATGTACCTGGAGCCCTTCCATCTAGTATCCTAGAATAATTTTCTATTCCACTGCAATATCCCATTTCTTTTATCATTTCAATATCAAAATTTGTTCTCTGTCTTAATCTTTGAGCTTCCAGAAGTTTATCTTGGGCGTTAAGTTCCTTCAACCTCTCTTCTAATTCTCCTTCAATTATTCCAATTGCTTTATCTATAGTTTCCCTTGATGCTGCAAAGTGAGACGCAGGCGTAATTGCCACATGATTTCTTTCGCCAAGTATTGTTCCCGTTAGCACATCAAATTCTCTTATTCTATCAATTTCATCACCAAAGAATTCAATTCTAATCCCTTTATTAGAATATGAGGCTGGAATTATATCTAAGGAATCCCCGCGAACTCTAAATGTTCCTCTTGAAAAATCTATATCATTTCTCTCATATTGAATTTCTATGAGTTTTTTTATAATTTCATCTCTTTCTTTTTCCATACCAGTTCTTAAGCTTATAGTTAGTTTTTTATATTCATCTGGATTACCAAGACCATATATGCAGGAAACAGATGCAACAATTATCACATCTCTTCTCTCGAAAAGAGCCGAAGTGGCTGAATGCCTTAATTTATCTATTTCATCATTAATAGATGCATCTTTTTCTATGAATGTATCCGTTTGAGGCACATATGCTTCTGGTTGGTAATAGTCATAATATGATACAAAATATTCAACTATATTATCAGGAAAAAATTCCTTAAATTCCGAACATAATTGTGCTGCCAATGTTTTATTATGAGCTAAAATCAAAGTTGGTCTTTGTAATTTCTCTATAATATTTGCCATGGTAAATGTTTTTCCAGAACCAGTTACCCCAAGTAAAGTTTGCCCTTTATTATTATGTTTTATTGAATCAACCAACTTGCTAATAGCTTGTGGCTGATCTCCAGTAGGTTTAAATTTAGAATGTATTTTAAATTCTCCCATTATACTACCTCCATTCCGAACAGACATTCGCATTATATGTATATTTTACTTTTCATTACGAGTTAAGTCAACAAATTATCTTATTTAATTTTTCCAATTAACTATTACCTTATTAATACTTTCCAATAAATCTATAGTTTATAATAAATCAACTTAGAATCTTTTATAAAGATTCTAAACCAAGCATACCGCAATAAATCACAGATGAGATTTCTCAAATATTCGAAGAAACCTTATCTACAACAAGCTGCTTTTCTCTTTAAATTAAAGAAAAAAGTGGCTATGCCACCTTCCATAAATTACAATTTATTATTCTTATTGTCTTCTTCCTTGGATCTTGAGTTTCTAAGTGTATTCAAAACACTTTTAAAATTGTTATCCTCAACGGGTATTATGTCTTCTTCATTTACATTTCTAGGTACTAATAGAAGGCCAAGTCTAGTACTTTTATTATGTCTAAACTCAATGTCTTTAATATTTCCTTTTGAATCTTTAATTTTTAAAACAGCATTGTACAAGTTTTCTTTTAAAATTGAATATACTTCTGCTTCTGAATTAACACTTTTATTATTAACTGATACAAGTTTATCTTTAATTCTTACATTAAATTCTCTTACCATTGAGTTTGGCGAAACTTCCAAAATGGTTAATCCTTCTTCATCACTAATAAACTTAGGCATTCTTTTTTCTTCACTCTTTGCTTGAATTTTCAACATAAATTCGTGACAAAGAGGCATAAATCCTACGGCAAATAATTCACCTAAAGTTCCAAGCCTAGCAATTTGAGCTGCTATAATCAGAGTTATTCCGTAAACTAATATATGACATCCTGAGGAGATAGCTTTTTCTCTTTTGGTTCTTGTAAAAGTAATTGAAGAATAGCCTAAAATTGTATAAAACGGAAATATGGAAATTATACTACTACCTATGAGACTGAGTCCTGAAGGCGAACTAATTAGTGGCCACCAATCCGGGCTCTGCACAAATTCTGTTTGATAGCTTGTGCCCATATTGTTTATATTTAAAGCTAGCATAATAGCTATTGGCAATACCCAATATCTTTTTAAGGCATATCCACCTAAAATTTTTCTGTCTTTATTAGTGAATACTGGAACTGCTCCTCTATCACCATCAATTATCACCAAAAAACCCTCAATAATATGAAAGACGCCTATAAAAACTATTAGATAAAGTATATCAACATCTAAGATTGTACTATTTAAAATTTGTGGTATGAATTTGCTAATAAATCTAATAATAATACTAACAGCTCCTAATACAGCTCCTGAATATGCAAAACATATTAATCTGGGTTTAATGAACATTAATAATATAGATATGATAAATAAATATACAATACCTGAATTCTCACTAAAGACCACGCCCAAACTAGTGAGGATTAAACTACCTATACTCCCCCCTATAATCCCTAAAACAAGTTGAGATAGAGTGAGCTCAATAGATGAATTCACACTACCTCCTACGATTATTTTCTGCATTGTCATTACTTTTTTATTTTTGAAATATAATATTATCCCTAGAGTAATTAATAAGAATGTTAGTGGGGGTGTTACTATTGCACCTGCAACATTCCTTAGTGTATATATAAACAAACTCATTTTATTTCCCCCTACTGAACTTTTTCCTCTATTTTCTGTATTGCTGTTTTTAACTGCTCATCTGTATTTTTGTCATATCCATTTTGATCTATTCCTACAGGTGTGGCAACTTCAAAATCCGGTGTTATACCTTTTTTATGAATATTTTCACCATTTGGTGTGTAATATTTAGAAATTGTTACTTTAAGACCACCGATACCATCATTAAACTTAATTGATTGTTGAACTATTCCTTTTCCAAAAGTGGTTTTACCTACAATTGTCGCCACTCCATAGTCTCTTAACGCCCCAGTAACAACCTCTGACGCACTAGCACTATTTTCATTAACTAAAATAACTAGTGGCATTCCTTCTGCCACACCGCCAACCGATAATGAGTCATTTCTATTATTATATTTATCAATAGTATATGTTACTATTTTCCCCTTTGGTATAAACTGAGATGCAACTCCTACTGCTTCCGTTAACAGCCCGCCAGGATTTTCTCTTAAATCTAGCACAAGCCCCTTCATGCCTTGATCCTTAAGTGTTCCTATAGCTGTTTTAAAATCCTCTGTAGTATTTTCATTCATAAAAGTTGTAATACGAATATATCCTATAGAAGAATTTAACATACTACCTTTTACCGACTCAACCTTGACTTTCTCAGGAACAACTTTCACATCAAAATCTTCAGTTCCAGCTCTTTTAATTGTTAATTTTAATTCTGAGCCATTTGCTTCAGATATCATTGATGTTGCCTTCTTTAAATCATCACCCGATACATCTACATCATTAATCTTTTCTATTATATCATTTTCTTGAAGTCCAGCTCTATCCGCAGGCGCTCCTTTAATCGTTTCTATTATTGTTACCTTTTGATCTTTTAATGTTACAGTAACACCTATACCTGTAATACTCCCACTACTTTGTTTCATTAAATCATCAAATTCTTTTTCATTCATAAACACAGTGTATTTATCATCTAACGCATTAGTCATCCCTTTAATTGCACCTTCCAAAAGTGCGTTATCATCAATATCACCATCAAATTTTTCTATTAGTTTATTTCTCACTGTAAAAAGTGCTGAGTACTTACTAGTATCGTTTATTTGTTCTGCTGTATTAACAACTTCGGGAGATGTTCTCACTAAAAATATACCTTTTGTTGCCATATAATTGCCAGTTAATATTCCCACACAAGCAATAATGAGTGTAAAACAAATTAAAGGTAATATTAAAAATACTTTTCTCTTTTCTTTTTTATTTGCAAATATATATTTTCTTGACTCCTTCACCTATAAAGACTTCCTTTCATATATGCATTATACACATAATCCTAAAATAATATCTTTATAGATCAAAATGGATTATTATGTAAACTTTTCAAGATTCTATGGTGTTAGATTATGCCTTAATTCTTACTGTAATTATATTTATACTTATTTGCAAAAATTATACCACTAAAAACTTCCTTAATGCAATTATACTAGCAATTCCACCTACAAAAATCCCACCAATCATAAATTGCCATAACAACGTTATTAAAATATAAGTTGCCGGAACAAGACTGATAAATACTAACTGCCCAGTAATCCATCCAACTAATCCATTATATGCAAAGAATAATGCACCGCAAGCTAACATTGCTCCTACCAATCCTATAACCATTCCCTCTATAACAAATGGCCATCTAATAAACCAATCCGTAGCCCCTACGAATTTCATAATTCCAATTTCTCTTCTTCTTGAATATACAGTTAATTTAGTTGTATTCATTATTAAGAAAACAGAGACTCCTACCAATATTACAAATAATACGCCACCAACTACTTTTATGCCATTCACAATACCTACTATTCTGTCAACTAATTCTTGTTGACCACCAATAGTTTCTATGCCATTAAGGTCTTTAACTCCTTCAGTTACAGCAGCCGCATATTCAGGAGATTCTAACTTTACTGTAAACGATGCATTGAACGGATTGTTTTGTAATGTATAGCCTTTTAGTAATCCATCATTTTCATTTGTTGTATTTTGAAAGTTCTTAAATTCATCTTCTTTTGATTGATATACTACATCCTTAACTCCGTCCATCTCTCTTAATTTTATTTCAATTTCTCTCTGGTCAATGAGTTTTATATCATCTTTAAGAAATATCTTAAGCTCAACCTTACTTTGAACAGTATTAATTCCTTTATTTATATTAGTGGCAACTAACAAAAAGATTCCTAGAACAAAAAAAGTAATAAGAACAGTAATTATTGAAGCAATACTAATAGTTTTATTTCTTCTTAAACTTGTAAACGCATCCTTAATAAAATGTGTAATAGTATTAATTTTCATCTTGGTACTTACCTCTTTTCTCGTCTCTGACGATTTCTCCTTTTTCTATAGCTATAACTCTCTTTTTCATGTAATCAACAATTTCTTTAGCATGAGTAGCCATTAATATAGTAGTTCCTGATTTGTTTATATCTTCAAGTAATGACATTATTTCTCTTGCTGTGTCTGGATCTAAATTTCCAGTAGGCTCGTCCGCAATTAAAACAGATGGATTATTAACCAATGCTCTTGCTAAAGAAACTCTTTGCTGCTCTCCCCCTGATAATTCATTCGGAAACATCTTATATTTATGTGATAAACCAACCAAAGACAGTACCATTGGAACCCTTCTTCTTATTTCCTTTGGAGGCGCTTCTACAACTCTCATTGCGAAAGCAACATTTTCATAAACATTAAGAGTTGGTATTAACCTAAAGTCTTGGAATACCATTCCTATTTTCCTTCTATAATAAGGTATTTGTTTTCTGGTAATAGCAGATAAATCTTTATCTCCTACTAATACCTTACCATTAGTAGGATCAATTTCTTTTAAAAGCATCTTTATAAAAGTAGATTTACCAGAACCACTTGGTCCAACTAAGAAAACAAACTCTCCTGATTCTATTTCAACATTAATATCTGACAAGGCTTTTACATTATTATCATAAATTTTAGATATTCCTCTAAATTCGATCATACTCAAACACTCCTTTATTATTGTATATTTTACAAATTGTTTGCAAAACCTACAGAATTAATTATAACATAAGAATACATCTTAATGTTATACAAATTTATTAAATATTATGAATATAATATACAATAATGTTATTTAATGTCACCAAAACCTTCACCTAACACTTCGTGAACTTCCCCTACTGTTATAAATGCTTTAGGATCAATTTCTTTAATATACTTTTTCAATTTAATAAATTGATTCCTGCTTAGAACTGCATAGAGTATATCGCTCTCTTCACCTGAATATGCCCCTATACCTTTTAAAAACGTGCATCCACGATCTAATGTATCTATTATATATTTACTTATTTCTTCATTATTTTTACTAACAATAAACACACTTTTGCATACGTTAAACCCTTCTATTACTCTATCTACTATTAATCCAAGCAAGATTATACTAAGAAGAGAGTACAGTGCTACATTTATACCAAAGACAAATACACTTGCTAATGTTATAACAAAATCAACTGTTAACAAAGATTTTCCCATTTCCAAGTGAAAAAATATATTTAACATCTTAGCCAGTATATCTGTCCCACCAGTTGATGCATTTTCATTAAATACAAGAGCTAGCCCCAAAGCTGATAGTAACGCTCCAAAAATTGTTGCTATAATTAAATCATCAGTGATTGCTGCAGGCTTCATGAATTTTTCTATACCCCATATTATTGCAGATAGCCCTAAACTCGCATAAATTGTTTTCACACCAAATTTTCCATCTATGAAAATAAGAGCTACAATAAATAATAGGATATTTAATACAAGACTAACAATACCTATAGATAAACTGGGTACAAGAGCGTTTAATATGATCGCTATTCCTGTCACGCCACCTGCAGCAATATTGTTAGGAGCAAAAAAATATTCTATTGCAAGTGCAACTAAAACTATCCCAAATGTTATTATGACGTATTCCTTTAATCTAGCAGCTTTCATGCTATCATCTCCTCTTTACTTACATTATATTTCTTTTATTATGCCTTAATAGTTTTCTCTCTTTACTTTTCATTATTCAGAAATAAAAAAATACAGGATATTAAGCGTTTTATATGCTTTATATCCCGTATTTTACCACTAAATCTTAAATCATTTCACTTTTGCTATAAATTTAAGATATTATTTATTTCTTTAGTGAAACTGCCTTTTTACTATTCTCCACTATTGATTCAACAGTCAATCCGTAAGCTTTTAAAAGTTCATTTGGTTTACCACTCTCACCAAAAGTATCCTTTATTCCAACCTTTACTACTGGCACTGGATATTCTTCTGTTACAACTTCTGCGACTGCTGAACCCAGACCTCCAATTACACTATGCTCTTCAGCAGTAACTATTGCTCCAGTTTCTTTAGCAGCATTTACCAAAATTTCTTTATCAATTGGTTTAATTGTGTGGATATTTATTACTCTAGCATTAATGCCTTCTTTAGCTAGTTCATCTTTAGCTTCTAATGCTAATTCAACCATCATTCCTGTAGCGACTATAGTAACGTCATTTCCTTGAGCCAATGTCACACCTTTACCGATTTCAAATTTATAGTTATCTGAATCATTTATTACGCTTACTGCTAATCTTCCTAATCTTACATAAAAAGGTCCGTTATATTCCGCTATTGCTAATATTGCAGCTTCTGTTTCTACTGCATCTGCTGGATTAATCACTGTCATATTAGGAATACTTCTCATTAACGAGATATCTTCAATAGACTGATGAGTAGCTCCATCTTCTCCAACGGTTAGTCCTGCATGAGTCGCACAGATTTTGACATTTAAATTCGGATAACATATTGAATTTCTAATTTGCTCAAAAGCTCTTCCTGCTGCAAACATTGCAAAAGTACTAGCAAATGGAATTTTTCCACAAGTCGAAAGACCTGCTGCAACTCCCATCATATTTGATTCTGCGATTCCCATATTTATAAATCTTTCTGGTGAAACAGCTTTAAAGTCTGCTGTTTTAGTAGATTTTGATAAATCCGCATCCAGCACAACAACATCATTATTTAAATTTGAAAGTTTTACTAACGCTTTACCATAAGCCTCTCTAGTTGCAATTTTATTCCCCATTAGTTTTCCCCTCCAATTTCCTTTAATGCTTGCTCACATTGCTCTTTATTTGGAGCTGTTCCATGCCATCCTGCGTTGTTTTCCATAAATGAAACACCCTTGCCTTTTATTGTGTTGCATATAATTACAGTTGGTTTTCCTTTAAATTCTTTTGCTTTAGCTATTGCATCTATAATTTCATCATAATCATGACCATTAATAGCCAAAACATTCCATCCGAAAGCTTCAAATTTTTTATCTATAGGGCCTGGATTCATTACGTCTGCTATATTACCATCAATTTGTAATCCATTATTATCTACAAATGCAGTTAAATTATCTAATTTATAGTGGGCTGCTGACATTGATGCTTCCCAAACTTGACCTTCTTCAAGTTCGCCATCTCCTAAAATTGTGTAAACTCTATAATCTTTTTTATCAAGTTTTCCTGCTAGAGCCATTCCTACAGCTGCTGAAATCCCTTGACCTAAAGATCCTGTTGACATATCAATCCCTGGTAAATCATTCATATTAGGATGACCTTGTAATCTTGAACCAGTTTTTCTTAATGTATTTAATTCTTCAACTTCAAAATATCCTTTTCTAGCTAAAGCACTATAAAGTGCTGGTGCTGCATGACCTTTTGATAAAACAAATCTATCTCTATTAGGATCATTTGCCCTAGATACATCTATATTCATTTCTTTAAAAAATAATACTGCCATAATATCAGCTATTGACAAAGAGCCTCCTGGATGGCCTGATGCTGATTCTGTTAACATAGAAACTATATCTTTTCTTATCAGCTTTGAAACTTCTTCAAGTTTGTATTCATTATTCATTATACAACCCCCTATATTTATTCAATTATTCCTTTATAGTATGTTTTATTTTTTACATAATTATTCTAACATAGAAAATATTATTTGTATATACTATTTCTAAATGTGCTATACTTTTATATCGCAATTTTCTATATAGAATACTTATCTACACAAAAAGAGTAGCATAAATATTATTATACTTATGCTACTCTTTTATATTAATACAAAATACTCTCTTTTTTGAGTCATCATAACCTAGATGTCTATATTAATTCTTTCTAACTAACTTAAATTTAAACTCACCGCTAAAGCCTTATCAACCTTTTTCATGTCCGATTCAGTCATATGTCCAATTTTTTCTTTCAATCTTCTCTTATCTAAAGTTCTTATTTGCTCTAATAAGACAACAGAATCTCTATTTAATCCATACTCTTCTGATGAAATTTCAACATGAATAGGAAGCTTAGCTTTATTTATTTGAGATGTTATTGCCGCAACAATAACAGTAGGACTATATCTATTACCAATATCATTTTGTATTATAATAACAGGTCGTATGCCTCCCTGTTCAGATCCTATAACTGGACTTAAATCCGCATAGAAAATTTCCCCTCTTTTTACCACAATGTTCGCCATTTTTAAATAATCACACTCCGCAAATCCATGCCTCATACTCATTAACATCATCTAACATATATTCAAAACCTAATTTAGAATATTCCAAGTTTATTTCAGCCATTTCTTCATAACCTGCTTTCATTAACCTTTCAAAATCAGCTGAAAATCCCTCGTTAATATATTGTATTAACGATTTCTCCATAATTCCACTACTTTTTTTAAATTTATTTATTTTAATATCTTTAATTTTCTTGTTTCTCATATTGTTTAGATTAATCATTGACATATTTTCCCTCCATAGCAGTAAAAAGATTTTGTTACTATGATTATATTGCAAATTATGTCAATTTGTCAAAGGATTTGTATTACTCATTTGCCACGTTATAGATAAACCGCTCATTATTTATCTTAACTTTAGCTATAATTTTCCACAATGTATATATGTACTTTACTTATATCTCTTAAATTTTAGTATATCGTTTTCTAATGTTAATGTTGGCCTGATTTTAATTTAATAGTTTTAATTTAATAGTTTTAATTTAAAATAAATCATTACTTAAATTTTTTTCTTCCTTAAAATTTTTATAAGTTATTACTATTCTTTCTTTATCATTATCATCTAAGATTTTTAGAAGAACTGGCACTCTTTTGCTTTTATCTATATAGAATTCAGCTTTATTAAAATGTCTATTTTTGCTATTATATTCTATATTTACTTGTAAATACACCCCTTCTCCCCATTCAGATTTTACTTCTTTAATATCATCAACCTGATAATTTGATAATACATTTTCTATAAATGCTAATGGATAAATCACATCTATATTTTTATCAAGAGTATAATCTTCATTGTCATTTCCTTCTACCTTAATTTCTCCACCTTTATAAACTTTAACCCGATTACTTGAATCTTGAAATTCTATTCTTGATCCTTTGTCAAAACTGTAGTATTGCATTGTATTTTCCTGAAACTCAGATTTTGAATTTTTAAATACATATTCAACTTCACTGCTATAACATTTTGTATTCTGTAATTCTTTCACTATGTCTTCGTTTGAGGGGGTAATCGCATGCCTACATAAAATTACTAATGAAATTACTAATATCGGAATTAGTATTATAATACCCATTACTAACATTTTATTAAATAAACTTCTTTCTATATTCATAAGTCCTCCCAAGATTTATTGATACTTAATACTATTTATGAAAATCTTAGGAATTTTATTCTTAATTAAATAATTATGCTGTTAATTTCTTTAGGTAATTCATTAATAATATCTCTTGCATTTACTATGTAAACTTGTTTGCTTAATTTATCGGCTATATTCCCATGAACATATGCCCCCAAAAGAGCAGCATCTTCTAAATTAACTCCTTGGGAAAGAAATGCATTTATTATTCCTGTCAGCGCATCTCCCATGCCTCCTGAAGCCATCTTGCTGTTCCCAGTTGGATTAATATAAATATCTTTCCCATTTGAAATTACAGTATTATAACCCTTTAATAAAACTACTACTCCATACTTCCTAGCAACTTCCTTTGTTATATTGACTCTATTTGATTCCACCTCTTCAACAGTTATTCCCAGAAAACGTGCCATTTCTCCTGGATGTGGTGTAATTATTGCTCTCCCATTTATTCTCTCAAATAGGCTTTTATTTTTACCTAATAAAGTTATCCCATCAGCATCAATTACAACTGGACATTTACTGTTATAAATAACTTTTTCTAATAAATTTTTTTCGTTCTCTCCAACTCCAATTCCAGGACCAAAAGCAATAGAACTCGCATTTTTCATAAGTTCTATCGCATTACTATCATTCCAAGTTATCGTCATAGCTTCTATAAACTTGCCTGATAATACTTTTTGAACTTCTTCATTACACATTAATGTAGTTAGACCTGCACCTGATCTAACTGTGCATTCCGTAGCAATGAAAGCTGCTCCAGTAAACCCTATTCTTCCCGCTAAAACTAATGCTCTCCCATAGTTTCCTTTATGACCATAAACCTTTCTTTTTGAAAGCAGTGTTTTATATTCTTCCTTTTCAAAAATGTAAAACTTCCCGCTATTCTTCTCTTTTATACATTGGGGAATTCCTATTTTTAATACTTTTAAATTACCAACACAATCGATTGCCTCATAATTCAAAAATCCTTGCTTAATAACCTCAAATGTATAAGTAACATCGGCATGCACTGCAATTCCTCTCTCAATACCCAAATCACAATCCAAACCTGAAGGAACATCTATCGATACTATGAACTTTGAGTAGAGGTTTACATATTTTATTATTTTAACGAACATCCCCATTAAATCCTTGTTGAGCCCAACACCAAATAATCCGTCTACTACAATATCATAACTTTCCAAATCGTAAATAATACTCTCGTTTATATCATTTTCCGACCTAATGAACAAAAAATCCTTTATATTAATTAACTTTTTTAGAATATCATAGTTAACCCTAAAATCGTTTGTATAATTTTCATCCTTATTTACGATATAAACCTTTACCTTTTTACCTTCTGCTATTAGATGCCTGCATAATGCTAAGGCGTCCCCTCCATTATTACCTTTTCCACACAATATCAAAAAAGATTCACCTTTATGCACTAATTCTCTAAACATGCGTATTGCAGCATTCTCCATTAGTACGATCCCAGGAATACCCACATCATTAATACTCTGTTTATCCATTTCTCTACACTGAGCAGCCGAAAAAATTTCAAACATTATATTACCTCCATTACTGCATAAGCTATTGCATTTTCATTATTATGTGAAATACTAACATGCATTTTGAATTCTTTTTCTCCTAAGAATTCATAAATTTTTTCACTTAAATTCACAATCGGTTTTCCTAGTTCATCTCTCAATACCTCAATATCATTTAATCCAAAGCCTCTAAATCCCGTTCCTATGGCTTTACTTATAGCTTCCTTTGCAGCAAAATTCCCAGCTACTACATTTCCCTTTAACCCTTTTGATTTAAAGTACTCAATTTCATTACGTGTGAATGCCTTTTCAATAAAATTATTTGTCCTCTTCATTACTTTTTCTATTCTACTAATTTCAATTATATCTGTGCCTATTCCAATAATCATAATACAATCACGCGCCTTTCTTAGTAACCTCATACCATGATACTAGCGCAAAAGTATAATTATTGCTATACTTTTCTCTAATTTATTACTTTTTCTTCCTCTGCAATATCAAATTCATAAACATGTTCATCAGCATAACTTCCTGCAATATCAATTAAATGTATTGGAGATACTTGATTATTATATAATTTCATAAGTAATTGTTTTACTTTGTGTCTATGAATTGAAATAATATCAATACTTTCTCTCTCCAAATTAACATTTTTTAGTCCCACATAGTCTTTTCTTTCTATTTCAATTCCATAAGCAGTTATTCCTTTATAATTCTTTTTTGTAAGTCTATAGGCATATCGAAATTCCACCTCTGAATCGCTATTAATAGATGTGTATTCCTCAACTAAATTCATAATCACTTCAGCTCCCTCAAATAATAATTCTTATTTACATACCTAATACTATCACATAATATATTAATAAATTGTCAAAGCCTGTCCATGTTTTAAAAAATTAAAACTTTTTTATTGACAATAAAACTTCTTCCATGCGTTTTTACAACATATAGATGCTTCAATTTCTTCTTATTATAAACATGTTTTGTCGAAACCTAGCAATTTAATACTTAATTGTTATTCATCTAAACATTATTAACATCATATAATATGGTACCTTTTTACAGAAACAATGCATTATTATTTTATAAATAAAAAAAGAGCTGCCCGCTCTTTTTTTACCTCATAATCTCTTTTTTTGTTTCACCATAATTGAAAAATATATTATAGATATCGTTTACATTATTATTATAACACATTCTCATATAAATACAATACTTTTTGTATAAATATTTTTTATTTATCAAATGACTACTTATACACTTGTACCAATAATATTGATTTAATATTATAAAATTACTAATTGTATATTAAATGTTTTACAAATGCTATTACTAAATAAAAGTTATTAAACCGTTAGCTTTTTAAATGTATTTTTAATAAATAGAAAGCTTATCTAATAATTCAGATTAGTTCCATATTAGATAAACTCTCTAATAATATATAAAATTGCAATTTTTTTGAAGCAAACTAACATACCCCAATGTATAGCTTATTAATTTTCTAGCACTTGGATCTGATTTTTCTTATTTTCTAGAAATTTAAAGTCTTCCGCTACAACTTCTGCTATATATTTTCTATTTCCCTCCTTATCTTCATAACTACCTGTTCTAAGTCTTCCACTTAAAGTAATAAGACTTCCCTTTTTTACATATTTAACTATAACCTCAGCTTTTTTACCCCAAACCTTTATTGGTATAAAATCAGCTTCTCTAATCCCATCAGGCAATCTAAAATTTCTTTGTACAGCAATTGTAAATTTTGTATAAACCTTATCACCATTTTCAGTGTGCCTAAGTTCAGGGTCCTTAACTAATCTTCCTAATAATATTATTTTATTCATATCTTACCTCCTGAATATTTTTCTTCTAAAGTTATACCCACTTCAGTGATTTATATTCATGAAAATAAAAAATACTTTTAAAATTTAACCTTCGACTAATGATTACAAGTTTTAATCCTAATCCCAGTTAACACGCAGTTTATTTCTACACCTACAATGAATATAACAGATATAAGAAACAACCATGTCATAAGTATAAATACCGCCCCAAGGCTTCCATAAAATCTAGAGTAATTACTAAAATTATCAATGTAAAAGGAAAATCCAAAAGATACTACTATCCAGCCAATTGTACTAAATATAGATCCCGGAACAACTTCCTTCCATGTAAGCTTCTTTGCTGGAGTCAATTTATATATAGAAATAAAAATGATAGCCATAATAACAACTATAAATGCGTATCTAAATACATTCCAAAAAATTAATATTAATTTATAAAATGTATAGGTACGCTTAATATGGTCACCTATTACATTTCCAAACACAAGCATTGTTAAAGTTAATACAATAATTACGGCAAGAGCCAATATTCCAATCATTGAAATGAATGAAAGTTTAATAAATGACCTATCTTCTCTAAAGTTATAAGCCTTATTTACACTTTTGATTACAGCTTTGAAAGCAGATGAAGCTGTCCATACCATTAATAATACCGATATACCTAATAGCCCTGTATATTGATTATCAAATACTTCTTTAATAGTAGATTGTGTTAGCTCTATTACACTTTTAGGCAGCATGACATTTAGTTGTTCCAATATGTCTCTTGAACTTAACTTACTAAATCCTACTAAGGTCATTAGAAATAACATAAAAGGAAAAAAAGATAGTACTAAATAGTATGCTAATTGAGATGCTAATGCAAATACATCATCTTTCTTAACTTTTACTATAAGATGTATTAATAATTTCAACTTCTGTTTTAAACTTGTAGCTATCATATTATCACCAATTCCTATTTATTATCTTTACTTATTATTTTTATTATATTAATATTTATTCCATTTATAAAAATTATATGTACTTTACAAGTGGCAATAAAAAATGATTATCTAAATATTTCAAGATAACCATTAGTAATATCATATTATTCTACAATCAAATTTAGAAATTAAAATAAATTATTTATGTATAACCTATGTCTTAAAAGAAACTGTTTAAAAACTAGGTATTGAACAAATATCCTGAAAATAACAACAGTCCAAAACACGCTACGTGAAACGTTACAATAACTTGAGCATATTGAAACCATTTTTCCTTTTTATGAGCTTTATAAAATTTTGATCTTCTCTGATAAATATCAGTACCTACTAATGCTAATCCTTGATATACTCCATATATTATATAATACCATTTTAGACCATGCCACAGTCCCATAATAAACATAGTTAATAATTGCCCTAGATGAGAAGCAATAAATCTATTTTTAAATATTTTCTTTCTCATACTATTTAATACAAATCTCGAATATATATAATCTCCAAACCATTTAGATAAAGATATATGCCATCTTGTCCAGAATTCTTTCATGTCTTTGCTTAAGAATGGCTTATTAAAGTTTTCTGGCATTTTAATCCCTAAAATATAGCTTGTCCCCACGGCAAAAGCTGTGTATCCTGCAAAATCAAAAAATAAATATAAGCTATATGAATACATATAGTTTATAGAATACTTAAGAATTACTGATTTCGCATGAATTAGTTCAAGTGATGGAATTTGGCTCATCCATAATGAATTAATTAGGTTTGCTATTACAAATTTATATATTATGCCTACAATTATTCTTTTTACACCAAAACCTAAGTAGTCATTTATGTATTCACTTCTACTTATTTTTTTATCCAAATCTCTTTCAAATCTTCTAGACCTATCTATAGGACCAGAGGTTAATGTTGTAAAAAATATAAAGAAATATATTGTATCTAATATACTAACTTCTTTTATATTTTCATCATATATTTCAATAATCATTTGAATTGCCTTAAAATTCATATATGAAAGCCCTATAAATCCAATACTTTTTAAAGTAAGAGCACCACTAACTTTAAGAATAATTAATGGTAAAACCGAACAAAATAAAATTATATAATATAAATATTTATTATCCGTTTTTGTTCTTAAAATAGAATATATCTTAATTAAAGTAATCTCACCAACCAGAAATAATGGGAACTCCCACCCAGCTCCAATTATTGCCAAAGTCATTAAAATCGATATAAAAATTCCATAATATTTAATATTCTTTTCTAGAATACCTAAAATAATAGCCGGTATTAATGCAATTGCAAGTATATATAAGTAAAAGTAATCCCCATATTCAACTAATGTCATTCTAATTCCTCCATAAGTTTCTGCCAATCTTATATAATATATTTATTTCAATCTTAGCTACTTAAAATTGACTATAAACAAATGGCAAATCTGTTGATGCTTGAATACAGTACACTGTTATCACTAGAATTAATACAATTGTTAGTATTATACTTCTTTTTAAATCTTTATTATTTATTAAAATGTTTATAAATTCCCTCACTTGCTTTAAGCCACCCTTCTTCTCCTAAATGCTCTGTATCCACTAAAAAATTCTTTTTATAATCATAACTGCCCAAATCAAGGACATCTAGCCCATTATCTTTTGCGATTTTATTTACTTCTTCATGCCATGCTGCTCTTTTATCTTTAGTAAGCCCTTCATAATCATAAAACCATCCGTTAACTGCTGGTATAATCACATATGGCTTTATGCTGAGATCCTTACATACACTTAAAAAGAATTTATAATCATCCATTTCCTTTGATGACATGAGATCCTCATTTTCAGATATCCCTTTGTACTTATCAATTTTATATTTTAAAGTCATAGCATACGTCTTATCTTTTAGATTAAATTGATTTGTTGACTCTATTTTCTCATTATCTTTCTCAACTTTTTTATATTCTTCATCCCAGTTTATAGTTTTTAATGTTTGTCCAGATTTTTTATCTGGAAGTGTTCTGAGTTTTTTATAAATCAATACTTTATCTTGAAGATTCAATAAATATTGTTTAATTTCATAATATGGTTTAAATAAAAACTTTTGCGCATTTGAGAAAAGACTTTGATCCGAATAAAGCTTTGCATAATAAGCTTCCGGTTGATTTTTTCCAGACTTTGACAAAAGATTATAAACCCTCTTTGCATAATATTCTTTATTTTCTTCACTTACTTTTGGATTTTTAAGAAAGTTGTAAAATTGCACTTCTGAAAAGTTTGACACAAAATGATCTGGTGTAAGTCCGTTTAGATCTTCAAACCACTGAATCGATAAAACAAAAGTCACCTTCTGATTATCATTTAACTCTCCTCCGCCCAAATATGCAGCTTGCTGCAAATCCTGAGAAAACGGTCTTCCAAAACAACTCACATTATAATCTTCACCCTGAAATGGAAAAAAAGTTAATGGATTCTGCGGAACACTTATTCCAAGCTCAGAGGAACCAAGTAAAAATAAATCTCCCTTATCAGATAACATTTTTTTATCTATTGAGCTTTTATCCTTTACTGTATCAAATCTCAACTTTCCCATTTCACTAACATCTTTTTCTTTAGTTAAAATCTCTATTTTCTTATCTAGGACTGAATTTGCCACAACTGTTGCAAAAACAGCAATTATTATTGGTATTAATATGCTAATTATTTTCTTCATTATGTAACAACCTCTTTGTCGTTAATTTACTAACCTACATTACTTAGAATCAGCCATTATTCGAAACTACTTCCCAGTAAAGTAAATTATCCCATACTTATAATATTATTCATTTTTATTTGTGTCAATAAAGCGTTTTCCAACTTATATAAACCTTAGACATTTATATATTTTCCTACATGAATCTCACAAATTACTTATTTTATAACAGAAAGGTATATTCCTAAATGTGAAATTTATGAATATACCACTCCATATCAAATGAATTTACTATATAGTTTATAGTTTATAGTTTATAGATTTTTTCCCTATTATTAACTACATTCTTAGTAGCATTTCTCGTATCATATATCACCTTCGCTCTAGCAACAATAGACTCATAATCATAACAGCTGTGATTTGTTGTTATAATCACTATATCCGCATCGTCTATAACTTCTGTCCAATCTACAGAATTATAGACTTTTCCTTTATATTTAGATATTGGACAATAAGGATCATTTACTATAAGATCTGCACCATTCTTTTCTAACAGCTCTATTACTTTGAACGCTGGTGATTCTCTATAATCATCTATATCATTTTTATATGCAACACCTAGTAAAAGAACTTTAGCTCCATTTAATGCTTTTTTATTCTTATTTAGAATTTTCATCACATTATCTAATACAAATTCAGGCATGGAATCATTAATTTCACCTGAAGTCTCAATTAATCTTGTATGATAATCATATTCTTTTGCTTTCCACTCTAAATAGAATGGATCAAGTGGAATACAGTGACCACCTAATCCTGGTCCTGGATAAAACGGCATAAAACCATACGGCTTAGTTTTTGCTGCATCTATAACTTCCCATACATCTATTCCCATCCTATTACAAAGAATAGCCATTTCATTAGCCAATCCAATATTTATATTTCTAAAAGTATTTTCTAATATTTTCTCCATTTCCGCTACAGCTGGTGATGATACAGTATGTATATCTCCTTCTAATATATTTCTATATAATGCCGCTGCAACTTCAGTGCATTCTTCTGTACACCCTCCAACTACCTTTGGAGTGTTTTTAGTATTGAACTCTTTGTTACCTGGGTCAACTCTTTCAGGCGAGAATGCTAAGAAAAAGTCTTCACCGCATTTGAGTCCGCTCTCTTCTAAAATTGGCTTAAGAACTTCTTCAGTTGTTCCTGGATATGTTGTGCTTTCAAGAATTATAAGCATACCCTTATGTAGATATTGCGCAACACTTTTTGTTGAATCTACAACATATGATAAATCTGGCTGCTTATATAAATCTAGCGGCGTAGGTACGCAAATACAAATAGTATCTACATCTTTAACAAAGCTAAAATCTGTAGTAGCCCTTAACATTTTTCCTTCTACTATCTTTTTTAAATTCTCATCTATAACATCACCAATATAATTCTTACCTTCATTAACCATCTTTACTTTTTGTTCCTGAACATCGAATCCTGTAGTTTGGTAACCGGCATTGGCTTTCTCTACAGCTAATGGCAATCCAACATATCCTAATCCAACTACACCAACCTTTGCTGTCTTATTATTTATCTTATCCAATAATTGTTGTTTTAATATTGACATCTTATACCTCCACTTTTTTCAGTTAACAGTTTACAGTGCACAGTTAACAGTTAATGATGAAATCTCATAGAGAAAGTTCGAATAACCAAATATAAAAGCTCACAGAGAAAGTTCTGCTAACCAAATGTAAAATTTGGAGCATCACTTTTTGGATTCTCACTTTTCTTACAGAATTTCTCCAAATATGTTGTTATATTATCAAATTTAATTTTAAAAATTCTCTAGAATTTTTATCTACAACTCTTAACTCTTAACTGATTTAAATACATTCAACTTTGTCTTTGTCTTTACTATAATTTTTCCCGCAAATGCTACAAGTTGCATGACCATCTTTAAATCTTAGTTTTTCCCCACATTGGCATACATATCCTAACATGCTTGCTGGATTTCCTACTACTAAAGCATAATCAGGTATATGTTTAGTAACTACTGCTCCAGCTCCTACTAATGCATATTTACCTATATTATGACCACATACTATGGTTACATTAGCACCAATAGATGCACCTTTACCAATTATAGTATCCTTATACTCATTTTTTCTTTCAATAAAACTTCTTGGGTTCACTACGTTAGTAAATACACACGAAGGACCTAAAAAAACATCGTCTTCGCAAATAACTCCAGTATAGACTGATACATTGTTTTGTATTTTAACTCTGTTTCCAATCTTTACACTAGGAGATATTACGACATTTTGTCCAATATTACACTTTTCTCCAACCTCACTATTACTCATTACATGAGAAAAATGCCATATTTTCGTTCCATCGCCTATTTTAACATTATCATCTACATAACTTGACTCATGCACAAAATAATTTCTATCCATAAATTAATCCTCACACTTTTCAGCATTTTTTTATTTGTTAAAAATAGTATCTTTTATATTACAATCTTAATATTATGCCTTTATACTTTCAACTATATAATTTATTTCACTTTTTGTTAGTTCTGGATAAACTGGGATTGCAAATGTTCTATGTGATAAATATTCTGCAACCGGCATGTCACCTTCTTTATATCCAAGATTCTTATATACTTTTTGTAAATGTAATGGAATTGGATAATATACTCCTGTTGCTATCCCTTTTTCCTTAAGTTTAGTCAATACAGCTTCCCTATCATCACATTGCAGAACATATTGATGATATATAGTCTCATTTTCTAAATCAATAGCAGGTACCACTACATTAGAATTTTTTAATTCTTCATCATATATCTTCGCTATTTCTCTTCTTCTTGAATTCCATTTATCTAAATGTGGAAGCTTAACTCTCAAAATTGCTGCCTGAATAGCATCTAATCTTGAATTAAATCCTATTAAGTAATTATAATACTTTAAAGGGTTATATACAGTATCATCTCCACCTTTAAAGGTTTCTATTTCTTCTGTTATGTTATTTAATAAATTATAAGCTTTTTGCCCTGTTTCTCCACTTCCATGTGTTCTTAGTGCCTTGGCTATAGTTGCAATATTATCATCGTTTGTTACTACCATACCACCATCGCCAGCACAAGAAAGATTTTTTGTTGGAAAAAATGAGAAACAAGCCACATTTCCTAAAGTTCCAACCATTCTTCCTTTATACTTAGAACCCACCGCCTGAGCTGCATCCTCTACTACTTTTAAATCGTATTTTTTTGCAATTTCATTTATCTCATCCATTCTAGCACTTTGACCAAATATATGAACTGGAATAATAGCCTTTGTTTTATTAGTAATTTTCTCTTCTATTTTAGTTGCATCTATATTAAATGTTTCTTTTTCAACATCAACAAAAACAGGAGTTGCGCCCACTGCTGAAATAGCTTCTGCCGAAGCAAAATAAGTAAATGTTGAAGTTATTACTTCATCTCCAATTCCTATACCTAAAGATTTTAATGCAATAACCAATGCATCAGTTCCATTTCCTACTGAAACTGCATGCTTAACTCCTATATATTCCGCAAATTCTTTTTCAAACTCTATTACATTCTTACCCATAATATAATTTGCAGAAGACAATACCTCTTTAGTTACTCTATCTAAATCTTCAGCAATAGACTTATATTGAGCTTTTAAATCAATTAATGGAATATTCATTTTCCTCGCTCCTTAATTCTACTTAAAAATATTATTTTTATTTATACATAATAATTACTTTTTCACGTTATCGATTTAATATTAATTCTTTTAATCAAGTTAAGCCTAAGAATTATTATATATTTATTAACTTAGATATTCCTTATTCTAAAAACTAACATGAATATTTTAACATACTTAAATGGATAAATAAACTTTTTGTTTTAAGCACACGAAATATATTAATATTTGCTTATAGGCAGCCATTCATTAGGTAATAGCATTTTGTACTTATTAGTTGAATATCGATCATCAATAAGTAAAACCCTTCCGACATCAGTTTCGGTTCTTATAACTCTTCCTACTGCTTGTTGGACTTTATTTATACCCGGAAAAACATATGCATAATCATAGCCATTTTCTTTATAGAATTCTTTAATAATTTCGTTTTTCATATCTATCATCGGATATCCTACTCCTATTATTACGCTACCTATCAATTGTTCTCCTGGCAGATCTATTCCTTCTGAAAACATACCTCCCAAAACGCAAAACATTAATAAATTATTGCTAACTTTAAACTTGCTCAAAAATTCACTTTTTTCTTCTTCACTCATATTGGATTTTTGTTTAACGATCTCAAAATCTTTTATATTGGAATTATTTATTTCTTCATATAACAATTCCAAATATACATAGGAAGGAGAAAAAATTATATAATTTCCAACCTTCTCTCTCACAAACTCGCAGATTTTATTTTTCACTATATTTAATGTTTTTTGTCTGTAAGAATACCTGATATTAATTGAACTCATATAAACTTTTAGATTTTCTTTTGAAAATGGAGATGCAAGCCTTAATCTATATGTTTCATCATGTCCTCCAAGCATATTTATATAATATTTTATTGGTGATATAGTCGCTGAAAAGAAAATCACCGAGTAACATTTTTCTAAATATTCTTTTAAATTCTTTGCCGGATTTACACAATATAATGTTACTTTAAGCTCTTGTGATTCTTTTTCTATGCAGGTTCTGTAATTTTCATTATATAATTGCATTGTAGACGTAAACGTATTTATATCAAAATATAATTGCAGTATATCTTCATATCCATCAAACTTGTTTCCCCTTACTAGGATTTCTTCGCTTTCTTTTAAATAAAGTTGTACATAATTATTTAATTCTTTAGGCGCTTCTTCCTCATAAAACCATTCCACACCTTTATGATCACATTCATTTCTTAAATCAATAAGATAATTATTAATCTTTCCTAATATAGAATGTATCTTATTAAGTTTACCTTTAGTTAACTTCTTACATTTCAATATTTGATCCTTAGAAATAGATGCAGAATACATATTTCTTGCCCTGTCTATTAAATTATGCGCCTCATCAATTAGTACAATATTTCCTTTACTATCTAAAATCCTACCTAATGAAACTTTCGGATCAAACATATAATTATAATCACCTATAATTCCATCACAGTAAAGGCTTAAATCTAAAGAAAGTTCAAATGGACACACTTTATATCTTTCAGCATATTTTTGCAATATTTCCGAGGAAATCCTATCTTCATTTTTAATAATACATAATATTGCATCTTTCACTTTACTATAATACTTTTGGGCATATATACAATTCTCAGGATTGCAATCAAATGTACTATTAGTGCATATTTTTTCTTTTGCAGTAATTACAATACTCCTAAACTTCAATCCACTTTCTCTTAACTTATTAAAAGTTTCTTCAGCTACTTCTCTATTTACAGTCTTAGCAGTAAGATATAGTATTCTATTTCCCATTTCTTCTCCTAAAGCTTTCACTGATGGGAATATCGTCGATATAGTCTTTCCTATTCCCGTTGGAGCTTGGGTAAATAACATTTCCTTTTCTCTTATAGTTTGATATGATATATTAATTAATTTTCTCTGCCCTTCTCTATAACTTTCAAAAGGAAATTGAAGCTTCCTTATAGAATCATCTCTCATATTCTTTTGTTCCAAAAGCAAAATACTAAATTCCTCGTATTCCTTTAATATACCTAGCGTAAACACTTCTAATTCCTCTATAGTAAATTTCCTTTCAAAACTTTTCACTTCACTGGTTTCAAGCTGCATGTAAGATAATCTTATATAAATTTCCTGAAACCCATTCTGCTTCCCATAAATTAACGCATATACTTTCGCCTGTGCCCAATGCACTTCGTTACTATCATCTATGTATGCAAAACTCTTATATGTAGATTTTATTTCTTCAATAATAATTCTATCCGCTTGAATTATTATTCCATCTGCTCGACCTTCGATGCTAATTAAACTTTTATCTAGTTCAAATTCATAAGTTAAATACACTTCTCTTTCATAGTTCTCATAAATTCTGCCATTATCATCTTGAAGCTTTTGATGTGCCTTAATACCCTCTGTTGCTCTTGCACTTCCTGAAAACCTATTATCTATATCACCATTTTTTAAACAGAATTCCACTAAATTTCTTACAGATTCTTTTATAACAATCTTATCCATAATTTATTCCTCTCTGTAATCAATCTTAACAATCATTTTAGTATATTAGTATTCTTTAATTCTATATACCTTAAAACACTTACCTTAGCAAGCATCTAAAATTCAATTGCTTACAAAGTAAGTGTTTTTAATTCTACATTCATATATAGGATTTATTTTTTATTCAGTCTCATACGCATTAACTATCCTTTGAACTAGTTTTTTTATAACACTAGCTTCTGCTATTAATGATAAAACTAATAGGAATATTTTTATTCTTTCTTTATCTTTTTCTTTTAAATCAAAATTCTTTATTAATTCCTCTAACTTGTTTTCATGAGCCAATGATGTAGCTAAATAATCATCAAAACTTTCTTTTTGGATTTGTATAAAGGTTTTATATGTTTCCTCCCATGATAAAATATCATCGCTTCTATCGTTGATTTCATTAAACGCAAGCCTGAAAACCTTTTTAATTTCTTCCGTAGTTAAAAGAGGCCTCATATAACTAAGCAACACTAGCTGTATTAAGTGCATTTTAGTATATCCTCTTTTTTTACCGTCCTCTGGCTTAGTTATAACTTCACTTTTAGTATAATTTTGAACTATATTATTAGTAAACTTTTCATCTATAAATTTATCATTCAAATAATCAATTACTTGGGACAAAAACAAATCATACTTTGGAAAATCTTCATAAGATATTGAACTATTCTTAGACATTTCCTCTGCTAATTCTTTTATATAATTTGAATCAAAACTCTTTTCCATTTCTATGCACCTATACTTTCCCCTTTTAAATAAATTATATAGTAACTAGCAACTGTTTACAAGTTAATTTAAACATCATTACATAAAATTTGTCTTTTGTAATTTTAAGTTCTCCTAAAGCCACTAAAATTATACGATATATTTAATTTCAAAAAATAATTCTCACAAAAATATCTAATTTATGTAATTGATCGACATCATCACTTACATTATTTCTATTTTTTCAAAAGTTTAAAATTTACTTATATTCTTATTCTTGTAATTTTAATTTTAAAATCATGAATATATTTTGAAATTAAAAATTGATATATCCTTACTTAACCCTTGAAACTAGTAATAATTTATTAATTTATTTATTTAAGTTAATATTATACTTTTAAAAATAAATACTCTTGACTTTTCTAAAATATGGTAGTATATTTTATGTAAGATGTTTATTAAAGTTGAAATTTGTAATTTCTTATAAATAAAAGCGAAATATCCATTGACTTTATATTACATACTTGGTAATATATCATAGTAGAATGTCGAATCATGGAATTAGGAGGAATTTTTTATGAAATCAACAGGTGTAGTTAGAAGAGTAGACGAATTAGGAAGAATTGTTATTCCTATAGAACTTAGAAGAACTTTAGATATTGCTGAGAAGGACGCATTAGAAATTTATGTAGACGGCGAGCAAATAATTTTAAAGAAATATGAACCAGCTTGTATTTTCTGTGGAGATGCAAGAGACGTAATCAACTACAAAGGTAAAAACATTTGCACTAAGTGTCTAGACGAAATTAAGACTAATAAATAGAATTTACACACTTAAATTCCCTATTATCAAATAAATTTAAATTTTTAAATAGACTATCTCAAGAGTTAATTTGAGATAGTCTATTTAAAATAATTTCTATTACATCCCATGCATATCATTTGTTTCTCAGAAACAACTTATACAATTTTATGCTTGCTAAATGTTTGTTGAGAACTTATAAACTTCACTCTTCGGTAATTCCCTATCTTTAGCTACAAGCTTTATTGCTTCTTTCTTATTAATACCATCATTTATATATTTCAATATATGCTCTTCAATAGATAAATTAACCCATATTTCCTTTTGTTCTTCTTTTATTTCTTCAATGTTTTTTCCTTCCAAGACAAGTACAAATTCACCTCTTGGCTTATTTTTTAAAAAATATTCTATTGCCTCCTTCAGCGTTCCTCTATATATTTCCTGATACATCTTAGTTAATTCCCTACACACGGCTATTTTTCTATTACCAAAAGACTCCATTAAAAATGTTAAAGTATCTAATAACCTATGCGGTGCTTCATATATTATAATAGTTTCTTGACTCATCATAAGATCATTTATTATATTTTTTCTCTCTTTATTTTCTCTAGGCAAAAATCCTCTAAATAAAAACTTTGTAGTATCTAAACCTGAATAAACTAAAGCTGTAGTTATTGCTGTTGCTCCAGGCAATACTTCAAAGTCAATCATTTGTTCGATACATCTTTGTACTATTATACTTCCAGGATCCGAAATTCCGGGTGTTCCAGCATCAGATACCAACGCAACATTTTTTCCCTCCATGAGCAAATCTATAATTTTATCACTTCTAATTTGTTCATTAAATTTATGGTAACTTAATAGAGGCTTTTTTATTCCAAAATGATTTAGCAATTTCAGTGTTTGCCTAGTATCCTCAGCTGCTATAATATCAACTTCCTTTAATGTCTCTAATGCTCTTAATGTAATATCTTTTAGGTTTCCAATAGGAGTTGGTACTAAATATAACTTTCCACTATTCATATTATATCCTCCAATATATTGAGTCTATTTCCCTGGTATACTTTCCATTATCATCATAAACATATAATGGCGCCTCCCATTTTAAATAAGCCCCGCCATCTCGCTGGCCTTCGACCAACACAATATTAGGAGCCTTTCCTAACTTAGGGTGAATCATTCTTATTCTTTTAGGCTCTATTCTATATTTTCTCATTAATGTAATTATATCTGCTAGCCGCTCGGGTCTGTGTACCATAAAAATCCTCCCATTGTCTTTTAGCAAAATTCTCGAAGCAGATATTACATCCTCTAGATTACATAATATTTCATGCCTAGCTATAGCCAGCTTATCATTTGGATTAATAATTCCAGAACTATTTAGCTTATATGGAGGATTTACCGTAACCACATCAAATTTGTCGAGTTGTTTTAAAAAATCTTTATTCTTCAAGTCTTCATGCAAAAAATGAATTTTTTCTTCTAATGAATTTAATTTTGCGCTCCTTTTAGCCATATTGACCATATCCTCTTGTATTTCTAATCCATATATACTTTGAGGCTCATATTTACCATAGATAAGAAATGGAACTATCCCTGTTCCTGTACATAAGTCTATTACTTTGTGTTTATTTTTTATAGAAGCAAAATCAGATAATAAAACAGCATCTATTCCAAATTTGAATCCATCCTTTTTTTGAATTAAGTTCAAGCCTTTAAGTTGCAAATCATCTAATGTTTCATCTTCTTTTACATATTCCAGTCCGCTACTCATATTATTCTTCCTTTACTTTTAATGTATTAAACAACATTCTTTATAATTCAATAAATTTTATCCTTAGCCACATATTTCACATTATAACATCGCAAATTAAATAAAAAAAGCCCTTCTGTATGAATACAAAAGGACTGAAATTTAAATCAGATATTAACAACTAATTTCTTATGTTTACTAATTAAGAACTCTTCTTGCTGCATAAAAACTATATACCGGCGCTACTTTAACTACATCACCTGTTTGTGGCGCATTAATCATTTGACCGTTACCAACATATATTCCAACATGGCCTGGATGTGTAAAAACTAAATCTCCTGGTTGAAGTTGGTCTTGGTTAACTGGTTGTCCAACATTTATTTGTGAATATGTTGTTCTTGAAATATCAATTCCCGCTGCATGTTCGTATACATATTGAGTAAATCCTGAACAATCAAAGCTGTCTGCGCCAGTTGCACCCCATACGTAAGGCTTTCCTAATTGTGCATATGCTTCATTTAATATAGCTTGTGCATTTCCTGCTGACGGCACGGATACTGAACCTGATCTTCCTCTACTTGGTGTTGCTGCTCTAGCTTCAGCTGCTTTCTTTGAAGATATAATTGCTTTTGCTTTCTCAATTTTATCATTAATTTCTGAAATGACAATATCACTTTTAATTTGATTATCTCTAATACTTCTTAATTGAGTAATTGCCGATTGGAGATCTGCAGTCGAACTATTAGAATTACTAATAACATCAAACTGAGATTGCACAGTTTGTCTTTCTAATTGTGATAAATATTGTGCGTCAAAGTTCTTCTTTTCATCCTTGGCTTGGCTTATTAATGCCTCTTCTTCTTGTTTCTTTCCATCTAACTCATCTAAACTAGTTTTTATTTCTTGATTGAGCTTGTCTATTTCTGACTTTTTGTCTTGTAAGGATTGAATCTTATTATTTAATTCATCTTTTTTATTTACAATATCTTCTATAGCAGATTTATCTTTTCCAATAATTTTACTTACTGCCTCTGCTCTAGAAAAGAAATCACTTGTTGATTCTGATTCAAGTAAAAAATTTAAATAACTAAATTCTAAATCACCTGACATATACATCGCTTTAACTCTTTGACCTAAAGCTAAATCTAATGTATTAATATCTTTTTTGCATTGATCAATATCCTTAGTAGTGCTATCAATAACATTATTAATATTTGTTATTTCTTTTTTATTTTTATCTACTGTTGTTTGTAACGGCTCTATTTGCATATCTAAATCGTAAATTTTATTCTGGATGTCTGATATCTTGTTTTCAATTTCTGCATATTTCTGCCTCGAATCACTTAATTGCTGATTATCTGGCGTGGCAAACGCTGGTACCGAACTACCTATAACGATTACTGTAGCTAACGTAACAGCTAGAATTCTGCTTCTCATTAATAATCGGTCTTTGAAAACCTTCCCTCCTCCATTATTCTAAATTACTACATAATTATATCACTTTCAGTAAATATGAACAATTCGGTTATTGGGCGAATATTTAATTTATCCTAATAATATATATATATCGTCCAAAATCCCCTCTTTTTCTAAGTTATTCTTTAAATTTCTTATTTTAGCCATTTTAAACCTTTACACTTACTGTAATAACCTCCTAATTACAATATTATTTGAACTATTGTATATCAAAAATATTGACATTCACTGCACTTATATATATAATTAAATATGTTCTCGGGGTGTGGCGCAGATGGGAGCGCGCGTGGTTTGGGACCATGAGGTCGCAGGTTCAATCCCTGTCACCCCGACCAAATATTTTTGATGCAACTTTAGCAGCTTAAGGAAAAATCCTTAAGTTTTTTTATTTTATAATAAAAAACTATAGTTTTATATTATTATATTTCAATTACGACTTTATATCAAGAAATAATTGTTTAAAATGTAATTTTAATACTTACAGACTTTATGTTGAACTCATACCTATACTTAAATATTCTATCATCAATATATAGTTAATTTTTTATTAATAGTAAATATCTGCATGATAAAATCATAAAAAAGATATCTAGGAGGTGACTCATGTTAACTGACATAAAGGGAGTAATATTTGACTTAGATGGAACGCTTGTTGATTCCATGTGGGTTTGGACTCAAATTGATGTTGATTATCTTAATATAAAAGGATACTCTATGCCAGAAAATTTAAGAGATGAAATTGCACACTTGAGCTTTCATCAAACAGCTGTCTATTTTAAAGACAAGTTCAACATTAAAGATTCCATAGATGAAATATTAAATGACTGGCACAATATGGCATACAATCATTATGCAAATAACGTAAAATTAAAAACTGGAGTAAAGGAATTTTTAGATTACTTAAATTCTTGTAATATTAAAATTGCTTTAGCTACAAGTAATTCAATTCCACTGCTTGAAGCTTGCTTAAACAATAATAGAATCTATGACTATTTTGATTCAATTACGACTACTGATGAAGTTGTTAATGGCAAAAATTGTCCCGATGTATATTTACTAGCATCTAAAAAGTTAGGAATAGAACCAGAGCATTGCTTAGTATTTGAGGACATCCTTACTGCTATACAAGGTGCAAAGGCTGCTAATATGAGAGTTATCGCAGTAAATGATAGCGAGTGTACAAATTCAAAGGAAGAGCTTCTTAAATATGCAGATAAATATATTGATTCGTTTAAAGAATTGTTATAGTTTTTAAAATTTCATAATTTAGCACTAGCTCAAAAGCTATATTTATGTAATTATTAAATAGCAAGAAAGTACTCTTCTGCTACCATTACTTAAGGTAATGCTATTAAAAAGAGTACTTTTTCTCTATAGTATAATCAAAAGCCTGTTTTCAGCTTATTAAATATTAATTATTTTCTTTCAACTCCATATTTTGCTTCTAATTCTTTTATCATATCTTCATATTTTTTATGTTGATTTTGCTTTATTAGTTGATCTAAAACATTATCTTTTACTTCATCAAAACTCTTAGTTGATGCTTCATTTTTTTCATCTACTAATATTAAATGATATCCAAATTGAGTTTTAACTGGTTCAGTAATTTCTCCTATTTCTGCTGTAAAAGCTGCTTCTTCAAATTCAGGAACCATCTTTCCTCTTGAGAACTCACCTAAGCTTCCACCTTGCATGTTAGATGGACACATTGAATATTTCATTGAAGCATCACCAAAAGATATTTTACCACTTAAAATTTCTTCTTTCGCTTTATTAGCTTCTTCTTCTGTTTCAACTAATATATGTCTTGCCGAAACTGTTTCTGGTTTACCAAAAGCTTCTTTATTATCTTCATAATATTTTTTAACTTCATCATCTGTAACAGTTATATCACTTAGTATTTTATTAACAGCCATTGAAGTTATTACTTCTTTAGATATATTCTCCATTGCATCTTTATATTCTTGAGTTTTATCTAAACCTATTTCTTTTCCAAACTTATTCATTAATTCAAATGAAATTAATTGTTCTGTTAATTGTTTTCTCTTTCCTTCACTTTGCAAAGCTACTCTTTGTTCTTCAGGATATCTAGAGATTATTGCATTTAAGTCTTTTTCAGTTATTTCGTTTCCAGCTACAACAGCTAATACCTTATTTTCCATGTTAATTCTCCTTTATGTATTTATTATTTTTTTTGCATTTATTATATACCATTTTAACAGTATCTACCGCTTCTAACAATAATATAACTAAATAAAATTGAAATTAGATGCATTGTACATAAAATTGTAATAAAATGCTATAATAAGTATGGGTGATGTTATGTCGGAAATATTAAAAAATGATTGGAATAATTATTTAGAATCTGAATTTAAGAAAGATTATTATATTAATCTAAGAAGATTTCTAGTGAATGAGTATAATTCAAAAATTATCTATCCTAATATGTATGACCTTTTTAACGCATTACATTTTACACCGTATAGTAATGTTAAAGTCGTTATACTAGGCCAGGACCCTTATCACGGACCAAATCAAGCACATGGATTAAGTTTTTCAGTTAATCCTGGTGTTAAAGCTCCACCATCCTTAATTAATATCTATAAAGAGCTGCATACAGATTTAGGCTGCTACATTCCAAACAATGGCTATTTAAAAAAATGGGCCGATCAAGGAGTTTTATTGCTTAATACAGTGCTTACAGTTAGAGCTGGAGAAGCTAATTCTCATAAAAATAAAGGCTGGGAGGAATTTACCACTAAAGTTATCGAAGTATTAAATGATAAGGAAACTCCTGTAGTTTTTATTCTTTGGGGTAGTAATGCTATTTCGAAAACCAGCTTGATAACTAATCCAAAACATTATATTATTAAATCTGTTCATCCTAGTCCATTATCAGCTTCAAAAGGCTTCTTTGGCAGTAAACCATTTTCAAAAACAAATGATTTCTTAATTTCAACAAATCAAAAACCAATTGATTGGCAAATTGAGAATATATAAAGATTATAAGATAGACATAGAATACAAATTTTTAGTATGGATTCTAAAATATAATCTTCGAGCTTTCAATTCTCAAGCTTTATTATTAAAAGGGGGATATTTTATGGAGTATAAATTTACTCATGGTAACAAGGAGTACATATTGACTAAAGAAAATTGTGACGGAATATTTTTTGAAGATGAAAATGAGGTAACAGGCTTATCAAAAGATATGATACTAAATGCTTTAAATGAAGGTGAAGAAATAAGTTTTTCAAATGAGTATTATGCAGATAAATGCTCTTGCAATACACAGGAACAAATAAATAAATCTTATCGTTATTTTGAATACCACTTCTACATTTATACAAAAAATAATGAATACATCATAAATACTATTAGTAATGAATATAAAAACACATCTTTTAATAAACTTTTCGGGTTAGGAAAAATTGATGATAGTTACATAGTTAGTGTAACTGTATGCCCTAATTGTGGTACCTACTCATTATATGTGGATCAATGTACTGTTTAGTTAACATTAATAAATGATACTATATAAAAAATAAATAACATTTGAATATAAATCTTATCTTTATACTCAAATGTTATTTATAATATCTATTACAAATATTATAAAAAAGCACTAACGTGTGTTAGTGCTTTTCATTATGGTGGCTCGAACTGGAATCGAACCAGTGACACGAGGATTTTCAGTCCTCTGCTCTACCGACTGAGCTATCGAGCCATCTTACCTGGCAACGTCTTACTCTTCCACACAGTCTCCCGTGCAGTACCATCAGCGCTGTAGACCTTAACTTTCCTGTTCGGAATGGGAAGGCGTGTTACCTCTACGCCATCATCACCAGATACAAGTAGTATTATATCGAGATATAGATATTATGTCAACATATTTTTCAAAACTTTTTCCAACAAATTATTTTCAAAGCAAAATTATACTCTCCATGTGCTACATATTAAATCAAAAATTATCTCTATTATACATCTTGCTAATAAACCAAAAAGAGAGGTATGCATGTACACCTCTTCTTTCTAATCAGGTTGAGCATATATGTAAAATGTAAGCAATTCTATACTTAAATTTCTTTTTTATATGCAAAAATAGATTCTTTAGATAGTTAATTCTTCTACTACTTTTCCACCTTCAATATGTTCATCCATAATTCTTTCAACATCATCAAGAGTTACATTTCCGTACCAAGTACCTTCTGGATAAACCACTACAATTGGTCCCTTGTTACATACTCCTAAGCATCCAGTGTTAGTAACCATTACTTCATTTATTAGATCCCTATCTTCAACTTCTTCCATAAACTTTTGTACAACCTTTACCGAATCTTTACTGAAACACATTCCTTTTTGCATTCCATTAACTCTACAGCTTGCACAAACAAAAATATGATGTTTTAAACTAATCATTTGATTTCCCCACTTTCATAAAATTAAATATTTATATTCTACTTCACAATGCAAAAAATACTTAAAACTAAATAAAACTACAGTATGAAGTTAAATATCATTTTTTTGATAAATTTTTTTCATTTTTAAGTTTTAATTGAATTAAAACTTTTCATTAAACTTTTTATTATTTTTACCATTTTATCATCAAATCCGCGTTTTATCAATTTATTTATTAAAAATATATTTATTTTATTTTTTTCATTAATTGTGCAATAATAAAGTTAACTAGTTATAGAATTTTAATGATTTAGATAAAGTAATTTATACCGGAGATTGCTTAAAATTAATAGGAAATCAACGAAAATTATAACTGAAAGGGCCAATATAGTCTTTATGAAGTCTCAAAAATAAGTATAATTATCAATAACTAATTTCTAAATAGAATATATTGAGGTGATGTTTATATGAGTATTAACAAATTAGCTAAAATTCTTGAAGAAAGTGATAATATAGTTTTCTTTGGTGGTGCTGGAATAAGTACCGAGTCTAATATTCCAGATTTCAGAAGTTCAAATGGATTATTTAATGAGAAACTTAACATCACGTTTACTCCTGAACAATTAGTATCGCATTCTTTCTATATTAAATATCCAGAAGAGTTTTTTAAATTTTATAAATCAAAACTTATATACCCAGAAGCTAAACCAAATAGCGGTCATTTGGCATTAGCGAAACTTGAAAAAATGGGAAAGTTAAAGGCCATAGTAACGCAGAATATCGACGGACTTCATCAGATGGCCGGAAGCAAGAATGTTTTTGAACTCCATGGTTCTGTTCATAGAAATTATTGTGTTAAATGCCATGCATTTTATGATGCAAAATTTATTTTAGAATCTAATGATGTTCCTACTTGTAGTGAGTGTGGCGGTGCAGTTAAACCGGATGTAGTACTTTATGAAGAAGGTTTAGATGATAAAGTAATTAGAGGTTCTGTAGATGCAATTTCCAAAGCTGATACTCTTATTATAGGTGGGACGTCCCTAATAGTTTATCCTGCTGCTGGACTTATAAATTATTTTACAGGTAAAAATCTTGTACTTATAAACAAAAGTTCTACTTCTGCTGATTCTAAAGCTGACTTAGTTATAAATGACTCCTTTGGGAAAGTTCTAAGCGAAGCTCTTAGTTTGATACAGATTAAATAAATTTAATCAGAAATTGCATAAATGTTTATTAGATAAAATTATAGCATTTGTGTAATTTCTTTTTTACGCTCTTTTTATAAAACTAAATAGTAAATTTACACTTACCTTTTCCATATTATATACTTTACAACTAGAACCTTTCGATTTTCTTAAGAATTTACCCCATACTTTTGTAATATTTGTATTCTAATATAAATATATGGGTTAATTAATCAACATATATTCTATCTTATGGGGGGGCTTATAATATGAAAAGCAAGTTTGCAAAGTTATTAATAATAACTGTTATAATTTCACTAATTGGAAATGCCTTTTTAATATTTAAATTAAAACAACAGCCTTTTAACATTCATTTTGAAAATGCGAATTCTAGAGATACCTATTTTACAATCCATAATGTTAAACAAGCTCAAACTTTTAGTAAAGGCAAAGGTATTAAAATAGGAATTTTAGATCACTATTTTGGATATGAATCACATAAAGAACTATATAATAATTGCATCGATTTCTTAAATGATGCTAATTCACTTAATAATATAAGTGAGCATGGTTATTGGATGGCCACAACCTTAAAAGAAATTGCTCCAGAATGCGAAGTTTATGGATTGAATACAATTGATAGTTATAATGAGGATGCTAAAGTAACAGCCATAATTAAAGCAATAGATTGGGCAATCGAAAACCATATTGATATTTTGACATATTCTCAACCAGCCATATCAGATAAAAACCGAAAGAGATTTGACGAAGCCGTGGACAAAGCTATAAAAAATAATATAGTAACTACATTTATACATTATGATAATCCTAATAATCTTTGGCCTGATAGAATGGTTTCTGATAATAATTTGGAAGCTGGTGTACGGAAGCCTGATTTAAATATTTTCCAATATGATTACAATGACTTATTCTTAAATCTCTATACTGAATATGAAAAATCAAAAAATGGTATTAGAACAGGTGAGAACACTCCTTATCTTTCAATTTCGTCAACTTCCGTAGTTTCTGCAGGCTTTGTAGCCTTACTTAAAAGTGTAAACAACTCTCTTTCACCAAATGAATATAAAAATATATTAATAAAAACAAGTTCTAAAGTAACGTTTAAAGATCCCTATACCTTGGAAGAAGTTCAATGTTCAAAAGTTCCTGATATATTTAAAGCTGTGACATATATTAAAGAAAATTATAATTAGTAGCATAGGTAAATCTATATTAATTATGTAATATAATTAATATAGATTTAAATTAATTATGGAGGCTCAAATGAAAAAATATAATATTTTAGTTGTTGATGACGATCAAGCAATAACTGATGCAATAGAAATATATCTAACTAATGAAGATTACAATATTTTTAAAGCTTATGATGGACTTCAAGCTTTGAATATATTACAAAATCAAGACATACATCTTGTACTAATGGATATAATGATGCCTAATATGGATGGCACAAGAGCTACAATTAAAATAAGGGAGAAAAAACAAATTCCAATAATAATGCTATCTGCTAAATCAGAAGATACTGATAAAATATTAGGATTAAATCTTGGTGCTGACGATTATATTACTAAACCATTTAATCCATTGGAATTGATAGCTAGAGTAAATTCTCAAATCAGAAGGTATACTAAATTCGCTCCTTTTACAGAAAATAATAATATAATTGCTATTGGTGGTATAGAAATTAATAAAGAAAGCAAGGAAGTTTTTTCGGAAGGAGCAAATGTAAAATTAACTCCACTAGAATTTAAAATTTTATCGCTTCTCATGGACAACCCTAATAGAGTCTTTTCTATTGAAGAAATCTACGAGAGAGTATGGAACGAACCTGCTTATAATAATGTAGACACAGTTACTGTTCATATAAGAAGAATTCGAGAAAAAATAGAGATAAACTCTAAAGAACCCAAATATTTAAAGGTGGTGTGGGGAATTGGATATAAATTTGAAAAACAATAAAAATCTCAATATAAGAATATTGCTTTTAGGAATATTTTTTGCTTCTTTACCGATACTTCTAGGCTTCACTTATTATTTTTTTTGGGGAGTTAAATCTTTAGTCCTATTAGATATATTGTTTATTTTCTTCTTACTATTAAATATTGCAATAGACAAAACTTTAATCTTAAGAGAAACTTTTATAATAAGATTATATAGTAAACTCTTTTTAGAGATACGTATTCTATTAACTATAATAGTTGTATATTCTTTATTTGATTTCTATAATTTTATGATTTGGAGAAATATTTTTAGAAATGCCGATACACTAATAGAATTTACTATAAAATTAACGCTCATATACTTAGTATTAATAGATTTGTATAAGTTATATTTATTTAATCAAGCAGGTAAATTTGAGAATCCTACTAATGAGAAATCTATTTACGAAAAATTCATGCTGCATAGATTATTCCAATTTACTAAAGAATGTCTATCCGCAAAATCTACGTTGTCAAAAACAACACTTTCAATAATACTTTTTATTACTTATGATATTCTAATATATATGACAGGTTATTCAATAGCACATCACTATCTTGTTAATCACTATCCTATTATACTGCTTTTTACGACCATAACTACTACAATCGCTATAATCTTATTTCTAGCTTATCTAAGCCGAGATCTTGCTAAAATCAAAATAAGTACTCATAATGTTGCTACTGGAAACCATAATAAAATTAATATAAAAAATCTAATCTTTTTTAAAGATATAGCAAAGAATCTTATCCAAATAGAAAATGGCCTAAATGAGTCTATAACTAAAGCTATAAAAAGTGAAAGAATGAAGAGTGAACTAATAACTAATGTATCTCATGACTTAAAAACCCCATTAACCTCTATAATTAATTATGTAGATCTTTTAGATAGCGATAATATTTCAGAAGAAAAAAGAAAACTTTATTTAGGAATACTTAAAGAGCGATCTCAAAGATTAAAAATATTAATCGAAGATTTATTTGAAGCTTCCAAAGCAACATCTGGTACCTTGGAAATGCATATGGAGCACTTAGACCCTATAGCACTTATTAGACAAACTTTAGGAGAATTTGAAGATAAAATAAAAACTTCTGATTTGCACTTTATAAAAAGAATACCTGAAGAAAAACTTTCCATTTATGCTGATGGGAAAAAGACATTTAGAGTTTTTCAAAATATAATTTCTAATATTATTAAATATTCATTAAGCGGCACTAGGGTATATATCGATATTCAGGAAGCACTTGAATATATATCCATAACCTTTAAGAACATTTCAAAATATCCGTTAAACTTCTCTGAATCAGAAATCTTAGAAAGGTTTAAGAGAGGAGATTCTTCAAGAACAACAGAAGGTTCTGGCTTGGGATTGTCTATTGCAAAAAGCTTAATTGAACTTCAGGGAGGTTTATTCGAACTTAAATTTGATGGTGACTTATTTAAAGTAATAATTTTACTAAAAAAACAAAAATTTTAGTCTAAATAATGTATAAATAAATTGTATTTGGAAATAAATAATAATGAAGTATTTAACTTCAATATTTAATCGCCTCTCCCCCATTTTTATTTATATACAATTTGTAAATCCATAATATATGTTAATAAAATTAGCATATATTATGGTATTTTTATTTTGGCACAATGTAAAAAATAATAGACCTGTATGCTTGCCTGTTCCGCGTCATAAAGTAAACCAGAATCGCATTTTGGGCCTATTATTTTATTTCATCTAACTTAAATATCTTTCTTAATTAAAATTCTTCTAAGCATATCCAATCCAGTTATTGTGGCTTGAAGTCTTACTTTACTTCTATTTCCTTTAAAAATACATCTTTGAACTGTTACTTCACCTTGAACATAAACTCCTATATAAACTAATCCAACAGGCTTTTCTTCAGTTCCACCTTCTGGTCCTGCAATTCCGGTTGTAACAATACTCACGTCAGTTTGGGCTGTTTGGGCAATTCCTATTGCCATTTCCTTCGCAGTTTCTTCACTTACAGCGCCGTATTTATTTAAAGTCTCATTACTAACCCCTAATCTATTATGCTTTGCTTCATTAGAATATGTTACTGCACCCTCTAAAAATACTTCAGATATTCCTGGATAATTGATAAGGGAGCTTGCTATCATTCCCCCAGTACAAGATTCAGCAGTAGATATTGTAAGATTCCTTTCAATTAAAAGTTTAGCTACAACCTCTTCTATTTCAATATTTTCGGTAGCATAAACATTATCCCCTAGTCTATTCTTAATCTCTCCTTCTATTGGTTCTATTAATTTTAAAGCTTCATCCTCATTTTCAGCTTTTGCTGTTACACGCAACATCACACCGACTTCTTTAGCATAAGGCGCAATAGTTGGATTAGTCTGTGCATCCATTAAATCTTTAAGTTCCTCTGCAACCGCACTTTCCCCAATGCCTAGTATTTTAATCATCTTTGAAACTAATATTGAATTAGCCTTTTTTTGAAGATAAGGCTTAACTGTTTCTTCAAACATAGGCTTCATTTCTTTTGGTGGACCAGGTAAAATAATCAATATTTTGTTACTTTCTTCAATAATAACACCTGGTGCAGTACCATTATTGTTGTTTATAATAATAGCTCCCTCAGGAATCAAACCTTGCTTTAGATTATTTTGTGTCATCTTTCTATCTCTAAATTTAAAATAACTTTTTATCTTTTCAATTGAATATTCATCTGGAAGTAATTCCTTATTAAAATACTTAGCTGCAACTTCTTTTGTAAGGTCATCATCTGTTGGCCCTAGGCCACCTGTAGTTATAATAATATCACTTCTGCTATATGCTTCGTCAAAGGAATGCATAATTCTTTTTTCATTATCTCCTACAACTTGTTGATAATACATATCTATGCCAAGGGCTGCTAATTCTTGAGCTAAGTATTGAGCATTCGAATTAACTATATCCCCTAGCAAAATTTCTGTTCCTATTGCTATAATTTCTGCTTTCATACCATTACCTTCTTTGCTTATATTTAATTTACAAATTCAATCAAGAGCTTTCTTAATTAAAAATTATACTACTAAATTATTAATTCTTACAGTAATTTCTTTTTATTCCACTAATGTATTCTATAAAGAGTAAAACCTATTCAATTAAATATTGAATAGGTTTCATTGAAAAATATTTTCTTTTATAATACGCTATCTCTAAATTTAGATATATTTAGAGATAGCTTATATAAAAAATTTTTTCATCTCGATCCATTTTAAGCAAATACTTTAACTTACAAAATAAAATTCTTAATAAGTGTTTGCCTAAAATGAACATGATAATATGTATGAGAAGAAAAAATTCATTGCGAAAATCTCCCTTAGTAATAAGGTATGATTAATCTCTCACAGTTATTCGCATTTATAGTAATTATATTATAAATTCTTTATATAATTATATAAAGATTATTTACCTTCAGTCTCAAGTAATGCTAATGCCACTGCACCTACTACACCAGCATCTGTACCTAATCCTGCTGGAACAATTTTAACTGATTCTGCCATGGATTTAAAGCATCTCTTATTAACAACTTTTCTTACTGTATCGAAAACTATATCCCCAGCCTTTGATACTCCTCCTCCAATTATTATTATTTCAGGATCAAAAATAGATACTGCATTAGCAACAGCTATTCCTAAATAATTCATTGCATTATTAATTATATCTACACAAACGGGATCTCCAGCTGCTGCTTCAGTGAATACTTCATATGAAGTAATAGTATCATATTTTCTTAATGAAGTTTCAACCTTACTAGCTAACGCTTCTTGTCCTCTTTTAGCAATTGCAGTTCCTGATGATGTTGCTTCTACACATCCAATGTTTCCACAGTTGCATCTTGGGCCATCTGGTGCTACTGTCATATGTCCTATTTCTAATGCATTTGAAGTATGCCCTCTGTATACTTTGCCATTTAAAACAGCTCCGCCGCCAACTCCAGTACTTACTGTGAAAAATACTACATTCTTAGCACCTTTCCCTGCTCCAAACATATACTCTCCAATTGCTGCAACGTTTGCATCATTATCTAAAAATACTGGAACTTCAAATTTTTTATTTATTGGTTCAACTAAGTTGAAATCTTTAAATGGAAGATTTGGTGTATATATTATTGTTCCTTTTTCAGCATCTAGAGGACCTGGGGAACCGATACCAATTCCTTTTATTTCTTCATAAGTAGCTGATCCATCTTTAATTACTTTTTCTATAGATTCTATAATTCTATTTAATACCGGAATTTCTCCCTCATTTGCATTAGTTGGCACTGTTGTTTGGCTTATTACCTCTCCATTTAAATTAGATAACGCTGTGCTTATCTTAGTGCCTCCTAAATCTACTCCTACAACATATTTTTGCATAATATAACTCTCCTTTATTTTATTAATATCCCAATTAAAAACAATTTACTATAATTAATATTATACTATACTATGTCACATTATTTAAACCTGTATTTTAAATATTATTTTTTGAAGAGTCTTTATTTGCGCATATGTAATAGTTACCAAAATCATCATACTCTGCATAACTAATAGCAAATTGATTATCTTTAAGCATTGTATTTATTATATTAATATCATTTTTATTATTTTTATCAATTCTAATTACAAAATTATCATCTTTATCTATTATATTTAAGTAGTCAAATATATTACTATAATCACTCAATTCAATATTTCCACTAATGTCCATACTATAATCTGACATTAACCCATCCTCCTCAATCAATGCAATGTACAAATAATTTATATGCCTATACTAAAATAGTATGTATTAGTGTAATAAATTTTATCCTTGCCGATTTAATGCAATGTTTACATAATTTATTTAATTAACAAAATAATAAACAGCAGATTGCACTTCTTGTACCGCAGTACATGATTACCATATTAAGTGCAACTGCCATTTATTAAATTAAGTTTAAAAATTATGGCTCAACACTAAAAACTGTGCTTGACATAAAATAATTATAAAATTAAATAAAAAATGCATTCAAATTCCTGTATTCTATAAGTGACTAATCCAATAGAATTGAAGGAGTTTAAATGCAAT
>JAJXWH010000117.1 GCA_021781745.1 Bacillota bacterium
TGCGGATTTTTATTATTCAGGAGAAAAGAAAACAGAAGAAGGTTCATATTGGGTTGCTGAAGATGAACCTTTCCCGTTTTAAATTCACAGAACTCACAGTCCCCGCTAGGGGATTTTTTTATTGGTGCTCCGTACAAGAATCCACCGCATATTTGCATTAATATAAAAAACTAATCAGATTATATAAGCCCTAAATTTGTTTTTCTATGGTCCTAAATATGTAGCTGCTGCAGTAAAACCGTTATTTGAAAGTGTTCCTCGATAAGGAATTCTAACTATAATACCTGATTTATCAAATTTATAAGGCGTGTCTTCTAGAGGTGGTTTATTGTTAACTAGATTTAGACCTATGGTATAAAGTGCTATAGCTGTGTCGTCAGGTTCTTCAACAACAGTACCGGCCATAATCCCTTTTCTTATTAAATCTTGTGCATCTGGTATTCCGTCTATTCCAAAAACAGGAATGTAGTTTCCAGTACCTCCTTTGTTATAACCAAACTTCTGCAATGCTTGAATAGCGCCTATTGCCATTGCATCATTATTTGAAATTATTACTTCTATCCTATTGGCATATTTATAAAACAATGCTTCAATAGCATTTTTAGCTAACTCTTCATTCCAGTTAGAAGTTTGTAATGCAAGTTGTTGAGTTTTAATCCCTGCATTCTCAATTGCTGAAATAGAAGAATGTGTTCGCTCGATTGCACCTATATTATTAAGTTCACCTTGCAACATTATATATTGCATTATGTTATCTCCATTTTTATCCATAGTTGATTTATGTTTATTCCACTCATCGGCAATAAGTTTTCCTTGCAAAGTGCCAGATTCCCTAGGATCGGTTGTTATAATGGCAAACTTTTGATATCCCTTCATTTTATTAGTTATGGCTGGTGGTTGGGAATTAAATAAAAGTAATGGGAGATTTTTGGATCTAACTTTATCAATATAGTAATCTATTACATTGGGACTTGTATCTACTAAATTTACTAATAAAAGATCGATATCATTGTTAAGTAAGGAATCTAAAGTTTCATTTTGTATAGATTGATTGCTTTTTGCATTAAAAAAAGTGAATTTAACTTTATCTTTATTGTTCTTTTGAATATTCTCTAAATCCTGTTTTATTTGAATTATGAATGGATCAGCAATATTAGATACTAGTACCCCTACATTTACTAGATTTCTAGTAGAGGCGTTTGAACTAATATATAAATTATTCTGAATACTATCTAGTGTAAGAGTGATTATAAGTATACTAAGTATTATTTTATTTAATAGTTTCATATTGTTATCCTCCATAACAGTATATAGTTACATATTCGATTTTATATTATGTTTTTATGATAAATTTATACTAATAGTATCTGAGATAAAATCGGAAGTTTAAAGTTATATATGTACAATATTATTAATTGATATTGTAAGAGCAGTATTAGGTATAGAAAGACTGTTAATAATCTATAAATGTAAAAGATAGATTAAAGTTATGTTAATGTAAGCTTTATGTTCATTATATTTTGTTATAATTACAATGAAATCCTAATTTTGGATTGTACTACAATCTGAAAAGTATATAGTCATTAATATTGAAATTTACGGAGATATAGGTATGAAAATAATAAATAATTTTGATGATAAGATTAGATTTATTGATAATACAAACATATATCATGCACTTATTAATTCAATTGCACAGGCAATATGGGAAACTGACGCAAATGGATTAGTTATTAATGATTCCCCATCCTGGAGAGCTTATACAGGACAAACTTATGAAGAGTGGGTTGATAAGGGGTGGCTTAATGCTGTACATCCTGATGATAGAGGATATGCTGAAATACAATGGCGAGAAGCTATCATGACATCAAAAAATCTAAACATAGAGTCTCGTATAAGAAGCTTTAATGGTGAATGGAAATGGAACAATATAATTGCTTCGCCCATACTTAATTCTGATGGCAATATTCAAAAGTGGGTTGGGATAAATATGGACATTTCTCAGCGTAAGAAAAAGAAAGATGATTTGAATGGATTCTATGGGTTATATCAAAAAATTGTTGAAGCAACTGATGAAGGTATTGCAATGATCGACGAACATGGGAGAATTAATTTTGTTAATGAGGCTTTAATTAAAATCCTTGGATATAACGCAGAGGAAATTTTGTCTAGGGATGCTGTAGATTTCATATTTGAAGATGATATAAAAAAAGTTATGTCCTATCTTAAAAATGCCCAAAATGTTATTGATGAACGCTATGATTTAAAGATTAGAAAAAAGGATGGAAGTCATATATGGGCATTAATTGGAGCTATTACTATTAAAAATGAAAGTGATAATTTTAGGGGCAGCTTAGTAATGCTTATAGATATAACAAATAAGAAGAATTATGAACAGGAGCTTAAGGAAAATGTGGAAGAATATTTTCAAATTATAGATAGCTCTTCTGAAGGTTCGTTTATTCATGATCTTGAAAGGAATGAAAGCTATTGCTCCAATCAGTGGAAAAAAAGACTTGGAATTGAGCATTTATCACCGCAGGAAGCTGCAATTGCAATCATAGAGAAGTCGCATCCAAATGATAGATCAGCTATACATAAAGCATATTCTAAAGCTTTGAAACAAAAGCTACCGAAAGTGAGTATGGAGTTTAGAGCAAAAACAGTAGACTTAGGATATATATGGGTATTAGAGCAGGCTAAAATTATTTATAATGAAGAAGGTAAACCGGTTAAATATTTGGGTACACATATGGATATTAATAATCGAAAAAAAATGGAAAAGAATTTAAAGGAAACCTTAGAGGTTCAGGATCAGGTGTTTGCTAACATTTCACATGAACTTAGGACACCTTTAAATGTAATTTTCAGTACAAATCAATTATTGGAAATGTACGTGAAAAATGATAATTTTTTAGACAATAAGGATAAAATTACCAAAGGATTGAGTACCATCAAGCAAAACTGTTATAGATTTACCAAAATTATAAATAATATAGTTGATTTATCTAAAATAGAATCCGGTTTTTTTAAGCTAAATATGTCTAACGAAAATATAGTATTGATAATTGAAGACATTGTTGAGTCAGTGGCAAGTTACATTGAGCAAAGCAGTTTATCAATTATTTTTGATACCAATGTTGAAGAAAAGATTATAGCCTGTGATGCTTATAAAATTGAAAGAGTTATGCTTAACTTGATTTCTAATGCAATTAAGTTTACCAACCCAGGGGGCAAAATATTTGTTAATTTAACTGATAAAGGTAATCATGTAGAAATATCAGTAAAAGATACTGGAATAGGTATGGAAAAGAAATATCTTAAAAGTATTTTTAAGAGATATCATCAAATAGATAAGACTCTTTCCAGAAATGCTGAAGGAAGTGGTATTGGATTAAATCTAGTAAAATCAATTGTTAAGCTTCATGGTGGTAAAATAAGTGCTGATAGCAAAGTTGATGAGGGGACTTCGTTTAATATAAGCCTCCCTGCAAGGCTTATGAAAAAAACAAACTCCAATGGCTTTGTTAAACCTACGAATAATAAAATAGAAATGATGAATATAGAATTTTCAGACATATATTCAATTTAAAGTTGATAGATTCCAAATGTATAAAGATGGTTATAAATTCTTTTTATCTGAAAACAAAGTATGGTTAACTGATTATGTGCCAATAAACTATTTAAGTAAAGAATTATAGTTAATATTTGAATTTTTAGTAGAATAACATGAATCTAATTGAACAAATTGTACAATATAAAAGGTATAAATTTTAATTATTCAACTGATTTAGTGTTTGAATACGTTCTGGAATATCATTTTCATTATTCAATTCCAAAGATGAAATATTAAATCCAGTTAGTTTAGCAAATTTTACACCATTTGCGTGCCCAACCTTTATTGTTTCATCTATAATATGAACTGCACTGATAATTAGAATTTCATTATCAAGAATATCGCCATATTTACAATTTAGCGCTGCTGATAATCCACTAAACGCATTGTTAATCAACAATTTTGACCACTTTGTTCCAATTAAGTTATCAGAAATATGTGTTCCTCCAACAAGATCTAAGATAGACTTGATAACTTGTATTCTCTCTGTGATTTCTCCATTCAATTCCCCAATTTGAAAAGCGTACTTTTTAAATTGATCAAACTCTGTCGTAAGGCTTGATACCCCTGGTCCAATAAACGTAGCTCCAAATTCAACAGAACCAGCAACTACACGATTTTGTCCAACAATGGAAGTCACTTTCTCTTCTGGTATTCCGTTTTGTAAAGAGAGAACTACGCTGTCTTCTCCTAAAAATGGTAGTAAACTTTGAAGAACAGAATCATTATATAACTGTTTCGTTAAAAGTAAGACTAAATCATATTTACCTGACATGTTATCAGGGGTAATGGCTTTCACTGACGTCTCAAAATTAGTAGTGCCAGTAATATTTGCTCCTGTTTTATTTAAAGCATCAACATGCTCCTGGTAGACATCAATTAATTCAACATCTTTTCCACCGGCTGAAATATAAGCGCCAGCAATTGTACCTAAAGAACCTGTACCTAAAACTGCAATCCTCATTTAAAGCTCCTCCTTTTATTTTTTCTCTAAATAGTTATAAACTGGTTGTGCAGCATTTAAAGTTAAATCAGTTAGGATGTGGGATGCTGAAACTATCTCTAATACTGGCAAATCTGCAAGAGGTGCTAAAGCATGTTCAAACAATTGAAGTCGAGCAGGTCCTGTCCATGCCCACTTAACTTCTACATTTGTAATTTGTGTCCGAACTAAATCACAAAAACGGAATTGCCCATCATAGCCAACTTCCATCTTTACCATGAAATTTGGACGACGTATTTCTTCCAATGCTTCTTCTTTCGGCATCTCGACGTGTTTGTATCCCATTGTTGCAGTTGCCACGCGAAGTGTCCCATAATCAAGCAGTCCAACCAATGTTTCATTATCCTGATAAAGTTTTGGATTTCCCCACTTCTTTGGATAAGCACTTAACTCTCGTCCGCTTGCGATTGCAGGGAAGTTATCAACATACATCGAATGGATGTAATCCCCGTTTTCTCCGTTAAAACTTACTGGTATCACCTGACCAGCTTCTGTGTATCCGCCAAGCCCTGTGACGTCATGCATCCGCATAAGTTCAAAACGTACAATTGGGTTATTCTCATCAATTTTTAGTGGTTCTGGAACAGCATTACGTAACATCTTTGGGTTAGTTCGATAATAAATATTTAAATATTCTCGATCAGTAAATTTATAAAATGGTGGCGATGGATAAGCCGGTGCAGTCAGAGGGGTATTAAGATTCTTGAGTACATCATGTACATCTATTTTCATGTTTTTACACATCCTTTCTTGCTTTCATTTCATTCAATTTTTCTCTAGCAATTTTTGTGCTATAATTACGGCTCAACACTAAAAACTGTGCTTGACATAAAATAATTATAAAATTAAATAAAAAATGCATTCAAATTCCTGTATTCTATAAGTGACTAATCCAATAGAATTGAAGGAGTTTAAATGCAATTACA
>JAJXWH010000118.1 GCA_021781745.1 Bacillota bacterium
CTCACTTAATCTCGTGATGATGGCATAGAGGTAACACTCCTTCCCATTCCGAACAGGAAAGTTAAGGTCTATAGCGCCGATGGTACTGCATGGGAGACTGTGTGGCAGAGTAGGACGTTGCGAGGTATTCTTGTAGAATACAAGATTTAAGTTAAAAAATTTAACTTAATGGATCTTTAGCTCAGTTGGTTAGAGCAACCGGCTCATAACCGGTAGGTCTAGGGTTCGAGTCCCTGAAGGTCCACCATGGGGGTATAGCTCAGCTGGGAGAGCACCTGCCTTGCACGCAGGGGGTCAAGAGTTCGAATCTCTTTATCTCCACCACTAGAAACTATGAATTTTATAATTCATAGTTTTTTTATTATGCTGAAAGTTATATGTGACATAAATTTAAAATAAATTATAACAACAACCATTTTAGGGAAGTTAATATTGCCTTAAGCAAATGGAGAAAATAGTAGAAGTATCTCATAAAATGAATTAAAAATACTAACTATTAAAGTATACAATCAGACAAATATAATATATAATTTATATGTAAAATATATGAATAAATGTTATTTTAATATAATTGAATAGTTGATATAAAAAGAAAAATTATAATTATGAGAGGGTAGGATTTATGGTACGAACTATTGTCTGTAAAAAAGATGGATGTAGTGGAAATGAGTTTCATATAGTAACCGAGGATAATAGGCTAAAATTAACATGCAAAGATTGTGGAAGTACTTATTATTATGATGTTAGCTATTATGACTTTATGATGTTATCAAACTGTGAGGAATGCAATAATGATACATTTAAAGTATTTAATAATTTAGAAAAACAGGGCATATATGCAAAATGTACAAAGTGTGGTTCTCCACCAGAAAAAGTATTTATAGATGATGAAGGTATACAAGTAACATATGAAGCGAAATTATTACAGGATATAAAACAATTTATGTATCAAATTGATCAAAGGATTTGTAACCTTGAGATGAAAATTGATGGATTAGAAAAAGGGCAGGAATTGTTAGAAGAGTCACTAGCTTATATAAATAGGTATATGTCAGAGTAAAATTTTCTGGAAGTATAATCTAACATTTTAGGCTGTTTAAAATATAAATTGTATATAATTTTTCTTATTTGACATAGAAAGTTATACGTAAGATAAGATAAGAAAAATTGCTTATAAGAGGATGAAAATGAGAAACAAAAGGGAAATAGTTTATTGGATATTATTAATTGCTTGAATAAGTAGTATTTATCCTAATAATCTCTATTTCTCTCTCTATGGTAAAAATCATACTGAAAAAAAGAGCTATAATTAATATGTATTGCTTTAGCAATATATTAATTATAGCTCTTGTTTTAGAATTTTGTGATAGAACTAGAGATAGGATACTATAGTTCATTTCACTTTATATCAGATATTTATATTTTGTATTAACCAAAGTATACATTAATGCTAGTAATAAGTTATAGGATGTAATTGACACTTTACAGAAGAAAAGTCTTCAGTTTTTTTAACCTAAGCTTAATTAAAGCTACTATTTTAAAGATAATATAAGTAAATGTAAGTAGCAACAACCAGTCAAAAATAAAATTAAATAAAAATAATTGTTTAGCTGTATCAGCTTTACCATTACCTACAAATGGCATTGGAAATTGCGCAACGCTAATCAATATAATAGTCCATAATAAAAATAGTGCATTTTTTATATAGAGGTTTGATTTATTTTTTAAGTATTCATAGAAGGAAAATACTATTATTGTAAGGTAAAATAAAATTATAAAATATAAATTTTTAGGTAGTATATTTTCTCTAATATATGACCAAAGTGTAAATCTATGAAATTCTCTAACAGGTGTTTGAGTGTAACTTTGATAGCATTTACCTAGAGAAGTACTAGTATAGAATGCTTTACTTGCAGTATATTTCATACCATTAAATAATCTTATAGGGTGTGTTAAATAAAACATAGCAAGCTTCGAATTATTTATCTTATTATAAAACTCTTCATCAGTTATTTCGCTTCCTGGAATATATTTTACATAGTCACTTGAATCTAAATAAGCATGTTTTTTTGCCTCTACAGCCATATCTGGATTAAGCCCTAAGTCAATTAAATCCTGTTCAGGAGTTTTTGAACCATTTAACACACCATAAAAAACAGAATTATATTGAGTATCTTTAGATAAATTATCACTATTTTCACTAATGCGGATAGGGTATATGATAATTATGCAAATAAGTGTAAATGAAATAATTAAATTTATTGCATTTAAAGTATGTTTATTATTCCATATTATTTTTATTAGAAGAAAAATAATAAAAGGTAAGGCAGTAACTACTTGAAGTTTTGAACCTATAAATAAAAATGTTGCCAATAATATAAAGATTATTCTTAGCATTATATTTTTGTTATTTTTAATTACATATTTATAATGAATGTAGTTAAGAACAGATGCAATAAAGAGTAATAATGAAGTTATCATCATTGGTTCGCCATATAGGCTGTTAAACCAAGTAAGATAATTACCATCAAAAAAAACAAATAAAATTAGAAGAGAAACTATTATTAATTTAATATTATTTTTTATATTTAAAGACTTTAATATTATTGCAAATGCAAGAATATATATGATACTGTAGACAATTGCTAAATACTGAGTTTTAAAGATGCCTTGCCCAAGTAGTTTGCATATATCATTAATATAAATAATTAGATAACTTAAACTGCATCTACTAAGAACTTTAATTGTATCATCGATTTTAGTAATTTTGTAGTCAGTTACAATATAGTCATAGAATCTAATAAATTTAGGATTATTTATATCTGAATCCAATAGGGTTAGTCCTGAAGTACCCATAACTCTATCAAAATCACCTTGATCAGCTACACCTACTTGAGGCTTAATAAATAAAACTCCAACAGTTATTAAAATTGCGAGTATAATGAATGAAATTCTAATATAACTTGCTGAATCTTTTTGTGCTTTCATTAAGTTTTTCCTCCATAGTATTGATTTAAATTTTGAGTTACTACAATATCATTATAGTACTAAACATATGAAAATATAATGTATTTTTTGTTAAGATTTCAATAAAATTATAAAAATAGATAAATTATTAAAAACAGCAGAAGAAGTACGATAATTTTCAGAAAATTTAGAAAATAAGGAGGATTTGAAAAATAAAAATAGAATAATAATATCACAGAGCATTATGAATTGAAAGGCAGGTGAATGCCAGTTTCCGGATAATTCATGAAATTGGCAGAATTTATGAAGGATTATAGTATTAAAAATTTAAGAAATGTAGGATTAATGGGACATAATGGAACAGGCAAAACATCCTTAGCAGAAAGTATTTTGTATTATTCAAAAATAGTAGATAGGCTAGGGAAGATTGAGGAAGGTACTACTGTTTTAGATTTTGATCCTGAAGAAAAGAAGAGAAAATTTTCTATTGCGCTTTCAGTAGCTCCAATTGAATTAGAAAATATTAAACTAAACCTTATAGATATTCCAGGATATGCTGATTTTCAAGGTGAATGTATTGAAGGAATGAGAGCAGTAGATGTTGGTATGATAGTAGTTAGTGGAGTTTCAGGAATAAAAGCTGGAACTGAAAGAGCATGGGAATATTGTAACAAGATTAAATTACCGAGAACATTTTTTATTAATAAATTAGATAGAGAAAATGCAAATTTTGATAAAGTATTAACTTCTCTAAAAGAGCAATTCGGAATAAGTGTAGTACCAATTCAATATCCAATTGGAGAAGAAGATAATTTCAAAGGAGTAATAAATATTATATCTAAACAAGCGAGGATATATGATATAAAGACAAAGAATATAGAAATAATAGATATACCAGAAGAATTAATGGATGAGGTTGAGAGCTGTAAAAAAATGATTATGGAAGCAGTTGCAGAAACAGACGAAGCTTTACTTGAAAAATATTTTAGTGAAGGTGAATTAAGTGATGAGGAAATATATAGGGGATTAATAAACGGTTGTGCTAATGGTGATATTGCACCTGTTATGTGTGGAAGTGCAACGAAAGTAATAGGAATGGACTCATTAATTGATGATATAGTTGAATGTTTTCCGTCACCGGAATATGCAATTCCTCAAAAGGCTATGGATATTGTTAAAAATGAAGAGGTTTTCATAAGCTTGGATCAGGATAAGCCTTTTTCTGCTTTGGTTTTTAAGACTATTGCAGATCCATTTGTAGGGAAAATATCTTTCTTCAGAGTTATAACTGGGGAAGCAAAGGACGATATGACTGTATTAAATGTTAATAAAGATAAGAACGAGAAACTTTCTCACATCTGCTTTATTAGGGGAAAGAATCAAATCCCGACTAAGAAAATAATTGCAGGAGATATAGGGGCAATTTCTAAATTACAATATACTAATACAGGAGATACTTTAGTAAGTCCAGATTTTAAAATTAAGTACGATAAGATGAATTTTCCAAAAATAGTTTGTTCAATGGCTATAATCCCGCAGGCTAAAGGGGATGAAGAGAAAATATCTCAAGCACTAACTAAGCTAAAGGATGAGGATCCTGTTTTTGAAATAGATAGAGATTTAGAGAATGCAGAAATAATTATTTCAGGATTGGGAGAGACACATATTAATATAATTGCAAGTAAGATAAAGAATAAATTTGGTGTAGATGTAGTACTAAATTTACCCAAGATTCCTTATAAAGAAACTATAAAAGGTTTTTCAGATGTTCAAGGAAAGCACAAGAAACAATCTGGCGGACATGGACAATATGGGGATGTTGTAATAAAATTTGAACCTAGAAATGATGGAAAAGAAGAGTTGGAGTTTATTGATAATGTTGTTGGCGGTGCTGTTCCAAGAAATTTCATTCCAGCAGTTGAAAAAGGATTAAGGGAATGCATAGCACATGGTGTTTTAGCCGGATGCCCGGTTATAGGGCTTAGAGCAACTCTTCATGATGGATCATATCATTCTGTAGATTCATCTGAAATGGCATTTAAAGTTGCTGCATCTATAGCTTATAAAAAGGGACTTGAGCAAGCTAAACCTATTTTATTAGAACCAATAATGAATCTAGAGGTTATATTGCCTAATGAATATATGGGCGATGTGATAGCAGATATAAATAAAAAGAGAGGTAGAGTAATAGGAATGGAGCCAGAAGGAAGCAAACAAAAGGTTATAGCAGAGGTTCCTCTAGCGGAAATTAGAAAGTATGCTACAGAGTTACGGTCATTAACTCAAGGTAGAGGTGTATTTTCAAAAGAATTTGTTAGATATGAAGAAGTTCCAGAGACAGAATTATCAAAAGCAATAGAAAGTATAAATGAAACAAGAAAATAAAGACTAATTATAATAATGTAAGTAAAAAATATATTTTATACAATAATTTTGGCTCAACACCAAAATATGTTCTTGACAGCTTAAGCTGTCAAGAAATGGTTATTACATTCTAATAAAATTCTTCCTTTGTAGTAGTCTTTATTCCTTGTAAAATAGTGTCTGCGTTGAATTGCTTT
>JAJXWH010000065.1 GCA_021781745.1 Bacillota bacterium
TACATTCTGTAGGTTTGTTTGCTGTGCGTATTTTTATATAAAAATAGACACTACTGATAATATTTATAGATCTTCAACGGATTGCATAAAAATTTTATTTTATACATTAGTTTCCGTGACTACTCATATATAGTTTGAAGCTGCTCTGAGGTTAAGTGAATAAATGGTATGTCTTTTTCGCTGAACACAGCATCTTCTACATCTGCTCCTTCAAAGGATACGTTTTTAAATTTAGCATTTGTAAAAATAGCTTTTTTTAAGTTTGTCCCCTTAAAATCCACATAACTAAGCTCTGATTTTTCAAAATTCACTCCAAGACAATCTGCATTGCTGAAATCTGAATCTTCAATTACAGCATTTTCAAAGGAGCTTCCCATAAGTTTTGAATTCTCAAATCTGCAATCCTTAATATGGGTAGCTTTAAACTGCCCTTTTGCTATGCTGCTTTCTGAAAAATCTATCTTCTTAAGCCTGCTTTCTTTAAAATTAATAAATAGCATATTTTCTTTTGTAAACTCACCATTTTCTAAGGTACTGTTTTTCCACACGGTATATACGAAAGGAAGTTTTTCTTTTGGACTCTTTTTTAATTGTAAAAGCTCCTTTATATCCTTTTTCCTATTATCCATTGCAAACAGGGTTTCACTTTTCCCTTGATATTCACTCCATTTTATAATGTAGAAATTTTCTATAGAACTTTCTTCCATGAATTTTTCTTCATCTATATTCCAAAACCAATTTCTAACGTAAGCAGCCATTTCTTTAAAACACTCTACTGCTAAGTTAAAAATTATTTTTTGAATATCATAGTTATTTACCTTACCCATGTAAATCTTCTTTTCTTTAATGAGCTTTTGTTTAAGTTCTATGAAAGCTTCAAATAGAAATTTAAAATCTATTTCTTCATATATTGAAGCTTTATCTAAATACCATAGGGAATTGTACCCATGAACAAATATTTTATAACTTTCATTTAAGATATTTATTCTAAGAAGTTCAAATTGAAAAACTGCTATTTTATATCCCTCATTTATTTCCTGAAGATTTTTGGCTCTTTTTATTAATCTTTCTATGCCTTCAATTATCAAGGCTTTTGTCTTTTCTTGATTTTCTCTAAAATTTTCTTCAAATTTCAACTTATATTCCTCTATTAAATTTTTAGTGATTTTTTCATTAAATTCTTCTAATGCTTCTTGTCTATTCATAATAACTATCCTTCCTTTATTTATAGGAATTATATTTTCTTTAGCTTAAGCTTTTAATTGTTATTAACTTTTGTTCCTTTTTCTCTTATTTGCCCTTCCTGGTCAAAATCTAAGCCGCCACCTTTATCACAAGCAAAGCTTATAACCTGCTTAGAACTAATTAAAAAGCTTTTTTGAGCATCGATTTTAATATTTTCTTCTGCATTTACATTTATATTGCTTTGACTTGTAATACTTAATGTCCCATCGCTTGTAAGATTCATTTCAGCCTGTCCACTATCACAAGAAATAAAAATTCCATCAGGTGTAAGCTTTACCTGCTTATCATGCACTGTTCTTAAATACTTGTTATCAGGATTCCCCATCCTATCTTCTGCTTCACCTGCTCCTTGCTTATAATTGCTTACTGCGCTAACTGCAAAAGCTTCATCTTCATCCTTAGTAGGAAAATAAACTCTTACATTATCTCCAATTTCAGGCATACAATACCAACCGCTTCCATCACTGCTGGCTGACATTGTAGAAAAATCAAACCAATAGGCTGTTCCCTCATCTTGATTTGCATCTATTTCTAGGTGAACTTTTACTTTATCACCTTGCACTCTTATTATTTTTCCACCAATAGAACTTCCTATAATCTTTGTATTAAAAACTCTTTCCTGCCTTAATCCATTTTTTATTCTTAATTTATAGGTATTTTCTAAGATTCCATCTTTGATTTCATAGATTCCTTCATATACATAAAAGGCATGACCTTGCATTTTCACGTTATCTCCAAGCCTTAATATTTCATGATTTTCTATTTCATAGGTTATATAGTCTACTTCATTGGCATCTTTAAGAAAATTTTGGAGCATATAATTATAAGTATCTAAATCTTTATAAATCTTATAATTAGTACTTTTTGTTTTTAATTCCTTAGCCTGATCTGGAACCGCCATAACATATTGTATTAACTTAGCATCCATAACAGGAAATAATCCTTGATTATATTTTGATGCTATTCTCTTTAAAAACTGCCAATCAGTTTCTTCAAATTGCACTAGTAAATCCTTTACTTCTTCATCGGGTATATTTAAAATATAATTTGATTTTCCATATTCACTCATTATGGAATTTATAAGCTTGTGAGTTGTCAAAGATGTATCTTGAAAAGATCTTGATTTTAACTTTATATCCATTAAATGTGTCATGCCTTTAGCTTCAAGCTTAATTCTATATACTTCCAGCTCTACACTTATTTCAATATTGGTTACAACTCCATAAAATAAGGTTGTATTTTCATTTCCTTCATAATAAACTTCTATAGTTTTATTATTTGTAGTTAAATCAATATCTTTATCATCTTCGTTATTCAAAATTCCAGTTAAACTTAAAACTGGATGCTCATTTATATTGGTTTGCAGCTTTAAATTTTCAATCGATTGTAAATCATAACCATCAACTCTTATCTTTTCATAGTTAATTGCTTCTACTTCCTGGCTTTGATCCATCTTATATTCCCCTCCCTAAACTTTTAACTCATAGTTCTTAACAGCATTACACTTGCCTTTATTAACATCCCCCAGGTTTTTATATCCTTATAGAAACAATTGTAATTTCCAACAATTAAAGTTCCTTTATGCTCTCTATAAAAAATCAGATTATAGACTGGGCCTTTACCAGTTGGAGTCTTATAAGTTCCGTAATATACCTTTGAAGCTCCTTCTCCCACATCCCCTTCTTCAAGCCATTCTAAGTAAAGCTCCATTTCTTTAAAGTTTTTTTCCATCCCCTTTTTAAACTTAGCAAAGCTCTGTTTTTGAACCCCTTTGTCTATATATGTTAAAGTAAAACTCACACCATCAAAATCATTTACTAAAGTAGCACTAGTATTATTATTTACTTTCTCTTCAAAGTACCCTAAAGGCATTGGCATTTGTAGCTTTCCCTTTATGAAACTTTTACTTGCAAATTTAAAGCTAGTATTATTTATATTCACTGTTCCAGTTTTCATTTGCTCTATTACTTCTTCAAGAGTAATTTCTTCCTTTGCTTCCCCCTCTTCACTATTTTCTGTACTTGCTTCTTTTTCAATTCTTTGCTGCATTTTTAGCTTTGCTATTTTTTCATCTATATTATCCATATTAAGTTCTCCTCTATCTTAAAATTTTGTTTTAATTTAACCATTGTTATGAACTCTGGTTCCTGTAAGCAATAGCTCGTCTCCTTCATTCATAATAAGGTTGCTTCCTGCTTCACATAATATATCCACACTTTCACTTGCACTGATTGTCATTTCATTTTCTGCCCTTAAAGAAAGATTTTGAACACATGCAAGATTAATATTTTTCTGTCCTTTAACTTCTATAGAGCCATCCCTATTTAAATTTACCGATGCTTGTCCTCCACTGCATTCTATAAGGATCCCATTTGGTGTAAATTTAACTTCCTGCCCTGAATCTGTCTGCAGAGATTTATTTTCTGGGTTAGACATCCTATCATTTTCTGCTTCTGCTCCTGATTTTGCTTCATGAGTATCAATTGCATTTATAACAAAGGCTTTGCTTTCATCCTTCGTTGGACAATATAATCTTATCTTCTCTCCTATTTCAGGCATGCAGTACCAACCTCCACCATCTGGTGATGCTGCAACTGTAGAATATGGAAACCAGTAAGCTGTAGAAGCATCTGCATTATTACTTATTTCTAACTTAACTTTTACTTTGTCCCTCTGCACCTCTAATATAGATCCATTAATTGATATTCCAATAATATTCATATTGTAAAGTTTCTTTGCTCTAAGACCACCTTTCGATCTCAATTCATATATATTTTCCAAATTTCCACCTTCCATAGTGTAAATGGCTTTTCTTACATAAAACTTGTGATTCTTAAAATTAAAGTTTTCCCCAAGGTTAAATATTTCCTGAGTTCTTATTTTATAAGCTATAAAGTCTGTTTCTAATACATCAGGCACATCATTATTTTTCACATCATTATATTCACTTACTGCCTTCGAGATTTTATAATTTACTATTTTCGTTTTTGACTCAACATTTAGTTCCGGAGTGCCTAAATATAAATGAATTTCCTGAAATTCCATTGCACTTATAAGGCTTTGATTATATCTAGATACTATACGTTTTAAAAATTCATAATCTGTTTCATTGTATTCAAGTATAAATTCGCCAATTGGTTCATTTGGAATGCTTATGTTATAATTTGCATTTGGATATGCTTTCATGACTTCATTTATAAGTTCATGAGTTGTCATATTTATATTTTGAAAATCTCTTTTTTTCTTTTCAATATCCATCTTATAATCAAAGCTTTTAGCTTCAATAAATAGTGTGTATACATAATCTATTACTTTAACTTTTATTTGAGTAACAACTCCATTAAATAAAGAAACTTTAGATTCTCCTTTTTCATAAAATACTTCAATTGATGTTTCTTCATCAGTGTCCTGAACATAGTTATCTTTCATTTCATCATCTAAGATGCATGTAAGATTTAAAACTGCATGATTATTTAAATCATTTTCAATATGCATATTTCTTATATACTTAACTTCATAAGTAGATATCCTCAAATTGTCATACGCTATAAAATCTTCTTTCATGATAAATGTCTTCCTTTCCCATAATTTCATTGTTAACTACAAAATCTATATTCTTCATTACTTTTACTCAACTATAACCGCCCTTTTCTTGTATATTTCTCTTATTTCTCACATTAAGCGTTATTTATTCCATTATATCACAAATAATATATCAACTGCCAATACCATATTGTTGGCTATTATTTGAATAAATATTTTTTATTTAAATTATCACGAAATCTAACTGTTTTTAATGTTGTAAAAAACAAATAAAGGAGCACATATTTCTCTAATTAGAAATATATACTCCAACATCTTTACAACTACTTGACACATTAACTTGTCATACACTTTTATTTTTATTATATTGGGGTTCATTAGTCCCTTTTTTTCTAGTTCCTCTATTAATAATTCTTTATGTGCTTCACTCATTTTTGATGTATCAATTATAACATTTTCACCTTTTCATAAAGATTCATATATTGTATTCAGTTAAAGTTCCCTGCTTCCTTTTGCCTCCTCCAATATCATTAGCTTTACTTTCCCCATCAATAGATTCTTTAGCTTTATTGACTTCTGCTTCTGCTTCTGCCACTGCTTTCTCTTCTGCTGAAATTTCACCAGCTTCCATAGCTCCTCCTTCTGGAGAAACAAAAACAATCCCTGACGATATTTGTGGTTTTGGGGGTTCATCTGTATAAACAAGCTGATAACTATATGTTTTATCACTAAGAACTGTACCATCATCCTGAATCCAGCCTGTTACAACTCTCTCATGAGCACCTACATAATACCAAGTATCTTAGTTAATAATTTAGGTACACGAAATAAGGTAGCCCATTTTATAGACTACCTTACAAGTTCTATATTTTAACCTTGAGTAACTTTAATCTCTTTTCCTTTGAATACAATAGCAAGATTAATTATATTCTTTACACCTTTTTGTTGTAATTCCGCTTCATACTTCTTTTCTTTAATTTGCTTCAATGCCTCTTCTGTTGCTTTTTCTATAGTATCATCTAAGAAATAATCTATCTTTTTAAATTCAATAATAATTCCTATTTTAGAAATATCTTTAGGTATCATCATAACATCATATCGTCCATATCCACTTTCTTTGTTTGAATTCACCTCATATTCATTTGAAAGTGATACAAGCATTCCAAGTACAAAGGCATGATAAACTCTTTCCGGTTCTTTTCCTGATATATCAAAATAACTTAGATTATTAATTACAAATTCTTTAAATATACCTTCAAATACTTTTATATTTCCATTTGTTAATGTATCCAGCATTGTATTATAATAATCATTATTAGTTGCTTCTTTAAACCATTTTTCAATTAAATTTTTATAAAATATTAAAACTTCCTTATTAGGAATTTCTAATTCACAATTTAGCAATCCCTCTATATTTTCTGTTTTTAAAGCCTTTAAATACCCACTCATGAGTAAAAAGCTCCAGACATTTTCATTAGAATCTTCAACTTCTGACATAACTATATTATCATCAATTGTTTTACTTATTGTATTTCCTTTAATTAGCTCTTCAAGTTCAAGTTTCATATTCTTATTGCCTTTAAGAAGCAATCTTTTTATTAAATCATTGCCACTGCTATTAATCCAATATGGCATAAAACCAACTTCATGATTATCAATATAATTTAAAACTGACCAAGGATTATATATTACTTGACCACCAAAAATGTATCCATTATACCAACTTCTTATTTCTCCATTTTTATCACTTAAATTATAGTATTTTAAAAGCTCTTTTATTTCAGATTCTTTAAATCCAAATTTATCTTTAAATTTTAAACCTAATATTGTATTTACTTGTAAATTGTTAAGACCTGAAAAAATACTTTCTTTTGCAACTCTAAGTATACCTGTTATCATTGCTTTTTCTAAATATATATTATCTTTAAGTGCAGATGTTAATAAATTTCTCATTAATACAATCATATCATCATAAAATCCACGTATATACGCTTCATGAATTGGTACATCATATTCGTCTATAAATAACATTACTTTTTTACCATAATGCTTATTCATATATAACATTAAATTGCTTATACCCTCTGAAAAAATTCCAACTGGAGCTTTTCTAGATATTATTTCTTTAAAATCTGCTTTATCAAACTCTGATAATTTATCACTATCTAATAAATATTGATGTTCTTTATATAAATTAGATAGCATCATCTGTATTCCTACTTTAAAATCTTCGTAAGACAAATGTTTTTGGTTTTTAAAAGTAATGAAAATTACTGGATATGCTCCTTGAAGCTCTATGATTTTTGTTTCATTTTCTATTTTTAGTCCTCTAAATAAATTCTTCGTTTCTTCCTTAGATCTTATATCAAAGAAATATTTAAGCATACTTAAATTTAATGTCTTTCCAAACCTTCTTGGTCTAGGTGTTAATATTATATCAGCACTATTTTCTATAAATTCTTTTATTAATAAACTTTTGTCTACGAAATAATTTTTTCCTTCTATTAGCTTTTTAAAATCAGATATTCCTATTTGTATGCTTTTTTTCATTTATTACACCTTCCCCCACATGTACCCTTTTTGTCATCTAATTTAGTAATTTACTTAGATTAAAAATCTATTTTTATTTCTTTTCATTATCATACCGTATTTACGAAACCTTTTAAACCCTTAACTATATTCTTGCCATTCTTTTATAATTTATTTAGTACAAATCTGGACAGTCAAAAATTCATTACAACTAAGAAGCCTGTAGTCCCTCAAAAAATTAGGTACAGACTTAAAGGCTATAGGAATGCCCTATAGCCTTATAATTTTTAAAACTAACTATTCTTAATATCTTTAAACTCAAATCGTGGAAATAAATATATTGGAATTGTATATATTTTATTTGCTACCCCACCTTCTGTTAATCCTTTAAGATAAATAGCAAAATTTATTTTTCCATTATTTAATGACTTAGTTATAGTTTTTCCTGAGTTCTTTCCTGCTTTAACTTCTATACCATAAACATAACCATTTTCTCTATTCCTATAAACAAAATCTAATTCCCCATCCCCATATACAGCAAACATTGGAACTGTTGATATTTTATCTACTAGACATTGATAAACAAAAGTTTCGTTCAACACACCATTAGATTCTGATAATAATATATTGGATTTATTCAAAACATAATTTGCCATTCCTATATCTGACAGAAAATATCTCTGGCGTTTTTTTATGTTACTAAAATCGAATTCTACTAATTTATCGCAGTCTTTAACAATTTTTGAAGTATGAAACCATTGCAGAATTCTATTACAATTTTCTTTATTTATATTACTTGAATACTGCTTTACTATAATTTGTTGCAATTCTTCAGCATAACTTCCACTACTAAAACCTTTTTTATTATTTGCAAGCATTTGAATTATTGCATTTATACAATCTTCAAACATTCTTACTGTTAATATATCTCCATCAAAATATCTTGCAGATTCTTCACAGAAAATACGTAATAACTTTTCAAATAATACTTCTAAGTTATCTACACCACTATTTAAATATTCACAAACTACTTCTGGATATCCACCTACAATGCAATAATCTTTATACTTATTATAAATCATCTCATATGTACTCTTATCAGATTTTCCAAATAAGTCTAAAGCTTCATAAACTTCTTTTAAATTAATTGCATTAATGAATTCTACAAAAGATAATGGTTTTATTTCAAGAAAATCTACATCCCCCATAGGAGACCAAAATTCCTTTTTCATTACAACTCTACCTAAATAACTTCCTGTCATAATAAAGTGAGCTTCAAATTCTCTTGCAAATTGTCTTATCATATTATATATTTTATATTCTTCTTGAATCTCATCAATTATTATTACACATTCCTTATTGTCTATGAATTTTTTCGAAAATCGTTTAAACATTTCCTTTAAGGAATTAGTATTCTCTCTATCTAGCTTTCCACTTAAACGTTCATCTTTTATTTTATCATAAATAGAAAGTAAATCTTCTCCACTTTCTTCTAATAAATTAATGTAAATTACATCTTTATAATTCTCATTAGCAAATTTTTTTACTAAGTAAGTCTTACCAACTTGCCTTGCGCCCTCTACTAACAATACTTTATTAGTGTGGTTATTTTTCCATTCTAATAATTTATTATAAGCATCACGCTTTAAATTAATTGATCCTCCCTGCATACCATCACTTCCTATCATTGTATATTTTATTTTTTATATGCTAAGCATGTTATATTTAAACTTTCTAGTTCCTTATATTTTGCTTATATATATTTATTATAACCAATTTGTAAGTCCCTTCAAACTTTTAAACAAAATCTCTTTAAAAAGTTCCAATCTGTTTCCTTGTATTGAAATAATGGTTTTCCTATCTTTTCTCCTTGTCCTACGCATTAACTAAAATTATATCCAGAATAATCATTTAGTATATTCTCTATGAGTTCATCATATTTCATATCTGCATTCTGAAATGATCTACTCGACTCTTCTCTTCTACAACTAACTCTATACTTGAAGAGAATGCTTCTATTTCTAAATAATAAATTCCATTTTCATTGCTTGTCTTAACATTTTGTACTATTCCATTAAATATTAATTCACTTTTACTTTCATCTACTACGTTTATACTTGCAGCCTCTCCATAACTGCCTAAACCTACATCATTGTCATCTTCCTCATAAACCAATATTTTATCATCTGTGGAAGCGAAGCATTTATCGTACACTCAAAATTTACCGAGTAATCTATTTTTACGTTGGTAACAACTCTATAATTGTACATATAGAAAATGCGTTGATTTTAGAACTTTAATTCTATTAATCAGCGCATTCTTATATTTTATGTTATAAAATTTATAAACAATATCTATTGGCTGAAATTATTAATATGAAAATTCCACCATATTATTCAAAAACTCTTCTAAAGATTTTGTAATATACACAACATCACCAAATTCATGGGACCAATAATATATAGCTCCTAACTCATTTCCTCTTAAGCTATAACAATAAAAATCTCCTCCAGCTTCATCAGCAAATGGAATAAGCCAATCGGGTATTATCTTGTCTACCCTTAAAACTCCTAAAACTGCATCTAATTCAGAACTTTTTTTATCACTTTTTATAGGTATAAACCAGTTAACAATAAATTCATCGCCACTATTCGTTGTATACATTGACTTCTCTGGATATCCCCCATTATATTTTAAATAATGCTTTTTTATATCTTCTGGCATAGAAAATTTATATTTGTTTTCAACATATTTTATATCATCTTCAGTTATTGTTTTTTTACTTTCTAAAATTCTATTATTAGTATACATTTTTTCACTTCCTATTCTTCATCATCTTCTATAAGCATATTCATAAATTCTTCTAATGAATTTGCTAAAAGTACTGCATACTCATCTGCTTTACTTGGATCATCACCCAAATTCACGTCACAATCCCAAGAATATATAGCACCATATTCTTCTTTTCTAAGACTCCAGCAAAATTCAGTTCCCATAATATCATCAGCAAATCTAACTAACCACTTTGGAAAAATTGATTCTTCATCAAAATTAACTTTTAACATACTTTTCAATTCTAAATTTTTTTTCCCATCATCACGCCTTATTGCATAAAAATATCCACATTCTTGTTTATCACCATCTTTATCAATAATAATATTCTTTTCAGGATATCCTCCATTGTACATTAAATAATGCTTTCTAAAACTATCTGGAAAAATTATATTATATGTTTTTTCTATATCCTTCAAATCACTTTCAGTTATTTTGCTCCCAACTCGCATCATTCTATTATTATACAAAATCTATCATCTCCTTTTTTGCTAGTTATTTATATTTTATTCCTATATTAGCCTTATACTGTGCTTCTGCTCCTGCATAATTCTTTACAATATCATATGCATCTTTATTAACTATCTGAATGGTACATTCACCTGTATCTGGATCAAAATCATCTAAATAAAAAACTCTAGTATCATTTTTTATTAATTCTTGTTCTTCTTTTGATATTCCTAACTTATCATAAACCTTTTTTTTATCTTGATATTTACTGCCACTCATCTTTATTTTTATAGATGCTTCTTCTCCTGAAGCTATCTTATATAAATATTTAGTATTAGAAAAATCTGCTCCGCCATTTTCAGTTTCATTAATTTCAAACCCATTATCGGCTGCCTTTTCCTTTGGAGTCTTACCATTATATTTTTTATTATACGTCTCGCCATGTATACTATCATACTGAGCACATGACCCCTTATGTGGATAAGTTGCTACGTGAGCATCTTTTTGTACTAATTGCATTGTACATTTTCCTGTTGCCTCATCATAATCATCAACATGATGCCATGTATAGTCCTCTAATATTTTCTTTCTCTGGTCTGATGGAATATTAACATCATCAAAAGCTCTTGTGAAATCCTTACTTCTTGAACCAGACATTTCTATTGTAGCTATTATAGGTTCACCATTCTTATTTTTCATTATATAATCAGATTTTGAGAAATCAGGTCCACCATTTTCGGTTGTTTCTATATTTGAAAATCCTTTATTTGCTTCTCTTTCTGCTGGTAACAAATCTTTTTCTAAATTATCCTTAGCTTTTCCAGCCATTTTAGAAACAAAATCTTGAGCTTTAGTACCACTTTCCCGTGTAATAAAGTTGACTCCCTATGATGTTTGTACTGCTCTTATAGGTGCTAAAGTATCATCTAATATTTTAGTTGTTTTATTTAACATTGATTCATTGTTAGTTATAATTTTGCTAAATGTATTTTTAACAAATGGTGATGCTTTTTTAAATAACTTTCCTGCTCCATGGAATAGCCCACCTGTTACTGCTCCAATTCCCATATCAAACAATACGGTTTTAAAATCTATTCCTTTTCCTTCTAAGGTCTGCCTTAAAGCACTTTCAAATCTATTGGTTACTCCACCCAATACCATTTTCCTTGCTAAAGCTTCACCTGCTCCAAATGGTCCAAATATTGCTCCCGATACTGCTCCTATAAAAGCTTCCCTTGCACCTGCCGATACATAGTCCGACATATCACTTACCTCTCCTCGGCTTATATCCGAGGCCGCTTGGCTTGCAACTGCCGCTGTTCCTGCTATTGTTCCTATTACTGGTGCTGCTGCACCACATGTAACTGCCACTGTAACTACTGCAACTATTACAATGGCTACTACAGCTAAACCTACAAGAACATTTTTAGCTAATGCCCCCAACTAAATGGCTTTTTCTCTTCCTTAGGTGGTGCTGGAGGCTCAGGTTTCTTTCCTGCCTTTGGTTCATCATCAAATGGTGCAAATGCCTCTCTGTCACTTCCATCTTTTATAACATTGCTGCCTTTAAAGTGCATATCAGTTTCTACAGAAAATCCACTTTCTATTCCTGTCTTAGTTACTCCAATTTGGCTTTGAGCTTTTACCTTTATACTTGCTGGTGTTTTTATTATTATATCATCGTCTGCATTTAAACTTAAATTCTTTGGACTTTTTAAAGTAACTCCTGTGCTGTCATCAAAACTTATACTTAATGGTTCTTTACTTCCACCTTTTATATTTACTGCTCCTGGAGTCATTTCTATTTCGCTGCCATGCTCTGTTCCAAAATATCTTTTTGTAGTATTAGCAGTCTTTATACCTCTATTCTATGTACTCCTACATAATAGAATATCTCCCACCTTATAAAAAATGAGAGACATTAAATTCACTTAAATACTAATAATTTTTATATTCCTCAGTAACAATAACATCAATTAGGTTTGTAAGCCTATCATATACTTCATTATAATTGCCATCTTTATATTTAGGATATATATACTTTCCTTGATGTATCATAATCATAAATGCCTCACTTCCACCCTTTTGAGTGCTATCTACTAACTTTTTTCTTATATCAGTTGATATTTGCTTAGAATATTGAAAAACTTCCATTATTACATTCTCAACCGCAAAATATTTTGTATCTAGCGATATTTGGTTCTCTTCAGCCATTGCACTTATCATTCCAAATGAATAAGCAATTAACAAGTGTTTTTCCTGTTCAGTTAATTCTTCTAACTCAACCTCAAGAATTTCAAATAAATTTTTAGTTAACTCTATATATTCTTTTAAAAATACATCATCTTCCACTTATACCATAACTCCAATCTTAATAATACAATTTATTTTTTCTTAAAAGCTAGATATATTCTCATAATTCTATCAAACATCTTATCACTTTCATTTTCAGCATATTCATAATACATTTCTATTCCTTCATGAATTATGCGATAATAAGTTGGATTCTTTCCTTTTTTTGTGCTGTCAACTAATAACTGAAGAAAAGTTTTAGCTTGTTCTTTTGAATATTTGAAAACCTTTATCAATACATACTCAGATGCCACACTAACAACATTAATTTCAATTTTTTCTTCCATTCCATACGCACTTATCATGCCAAAAGAAAACATTGCTAGCATTTGCCTATCAAATTCTGTAGATTCATCAAACTCCATTTCCATAATTTCAAATTACTTTAACGACATGTCTTCGCAGTTCTTTATAAAAATACCGTCTTGCATTTTCTAACTTCCTTTTCTTAAAAAATAATTATTTTGCCATTAGGGTAAGTACCTTTCCATCCACAAGGAAAATAACCTTGCTCATAAATATTTAATAATTCATTGTGAAACGGTTCTTCTTTATATTCTTTAAATACATGTAGTAATAAAATTGTCAATAGATTTGATTCTATCTCAACCTTAATCTCTTGTGATTCCCCATATTTTTTAGTCCATTTTTTATTTACATACTTTGATATTTCAGGCAAAATATCATTTTTTATTACTTTAACAACCTCATTCCAACTATATTTAGTTTTTACTCTATATACAATAATATAAGCACTAATGTCATCACCTTTTTCTAATAGAATATTTTGCCATCTAGTGCTTGAGCAATGTTTTATCACACTACTTACATCTTTTGCATAGCCAATTTCAAATTTTGATGTTGCATTCATCATTCCACAATTCTCAAACCATGGTACATTTTTTAATCTTTTTACCATATCCTCAACTGATTTTCTTATTAATTCTTCCATTAATCCTATCACCTCTCTATAGCATTTATCCTTCCTAGTATTCTCGGTACTTCATCTGCTTCCGTAAGTCCGTATGCTCTCTGTTGGTTTGCTGCTATTTCTGTAATTAAATCAGCATCACCTTCTGAAAATCCTGCATTAACCATAGATTCTTTTAGTGCTGAATTATACTCTCCTACTGTTGGTTTAGTTCTATATAATTTACCTCCCTGTCTGTATTTATCCCAAAATTGCTCCATAGATTCATGCGCTTTGTAATGACTGCTTTCCGAATCCATAAATACATTTCCATCTGCATCTATTGCCAATCCTTCTTCCTTTGGAATAATTTCTCTATATGCTGCATCTTGATTTAAACAATGAGATTGTCCGACAGCATCATTTTTTTGATATCCGTGACGCTTAATTGTAATTTTATCACCATTTTCTAATGTTAATTCATACTCTGAATTTCGTATATTCATTATATCATCTATTTCTTCATCATTTAATTATTTGTTTTTTGCCTTACCTTTTCTTCCTTCAAGTCCCTCACCCCAATATGCTCTACCTCCAGTATGTGGTGCTTTGTGCGATAATAATTAACAAGTTGCATTTTACCTGGCTCTTGATGATGCCACGTATACGAATCAGGCTAAAAATATATTATATTAGCCTTCTGGCACAAACAAGACATTAATAAAGTCATTAAAATTTTTTGCAACTAAACTCATATACTTATACGAAGAAACATACTCATTTTCATCAAATTCCTCCATATCTAAACTCCAATAATAAATTGATCCTATATCATTTCCTTTAACACAAATGCATATTTTATTTTCTATCGGATCATTTCCAATTTCCAAGAAATCCGAATGAATTAGTCCTTCCATATTAAATTCTTTATAAACACTAACTAAATTAGGCTCTTTATCTGCTGCTAGTGGAAATAATAACATTAACATGTATCATATTTTCTCCTTAAGACCACTCCAACAACTACATTGTAAATTAAATCTTGAAATAAAAACTCCAACAAATACCATATTGTATCCATTGGAATTTTTCTATTTATCTATATGGAATTCATTTTTACCTATAATCACCTAAATCAGTACCTCTAAAATTCTTTTGACACATGTTCCTTAATTATTCATAATACTGTATGAATTTTTCTTTATACGGAATTAATTCGTCAATGTTGAACTCTACTTGCAACAATTTTGTTTTCTTATCCAATTTATCAATAAATAATGCGTAAAAATCACTAAAGGTTGGATACGCAAATAATCCATATCTCTTTTTTGATATAATTTTGTTGACTTCTCTTATTTTCTCAGGTAAAAATTCATATTCAAACTCTCCTAGCCTCTCAAGTTCTTCTTCTGAACCTAGTTCAATGTTGTTATTAAACTCATAATCTAAAATGAAGTTAACTATTTCATAATTATATTCACCTTTATAATCTATACATAGAAATCGCTTTGTAGATATTCCATATTTTAATATAGCCTCATGTAAATCTCTTTCCTCTGAATTACCTAAAATAGTTTGTATATTATCCTTGCTATCTTCAAATATAACCCTTACTATATCTATGTCAGGCATTTTTATTCCTCCAATCACATTATTTAAACAACTCACCATATTGATTTGGTATATATTCAGGATAATTCTTGCGGTAAAATTCATCTATAAGCTGCAATAAGTCATCCCATTGGGGATATGGCTCTGTATCTTCTATTACCATTTTTGCTTCTGGTGTATTCATTAATATATCATCAAATTCTTTTGGGACAGGCAAACATAATTTATTTCTTATATATACTAAAAATAAAATTTCAAACGGATAGAATGTATACATAAAGTCACCAAATTCAAGTGATTGCCCTAGTTCTGAAGCTAATGTAGAATGAAACAATGACATTTTACGAATTAAGTTTTCAAACTCTTCTAGGTTGCAGGTTGACCATATTTCCAAAACTTCTCTATATACTTCTAAATCCTCAGGTATTAAATAACATTCCACCCCATCTTTTTTAAACGTTTCTTTCACTGTTACATGTAGCTTTTGATTGGTTCCAAAAATAGTTTTATTTTTATATTGCAAATATAACTCTAGTAAAAACCAGACATGTTTGTTACAATCATTTGCGTTCATTATATTATCACCAATATGTTCCACAATAAAATCAAATAATATGTTTTCCTCTTTTCCCCATCCAAACATCATGAAATGAATTAAAGCTACAACTACTTCCTTAAAAGTGTATTGTGTCCTCATATTAGGATAACGGACTTTATAAATATCTTGACCCATACACTCATAAAATATAATCATTTGATTTTTTTTAAAATTTTCTATTCCATTCCGTTCATTAATTAACACATCATTTTTCCATTTTGTTGCATAATATGAGCATATAGTATCTAAATCTATTAATAAAATATGATCCTTTTCTATTGCGTTTAACTGAACAATACTTGTAATTTCACTTTGTAGTTCTTCATATTCTTCTTCAGCATCTCTAATACTATCAATCCAATTCTTTTTATATCTTTTAAATGCCATTTCAAATTTCTTTTTGTTTAACATTATATTCACCTCAAAATTAATCTATTGGTTTAGTCCAATCTTTTATATTTATCTCATCTACACCAAATCCAACATCAGTTATCTTAACCTTTGTTTTTACACTAATATGTTTCTACAGAAAATCCACTTTCTGTTCCTGTCTTAGTTACTCCAATTTGGCTTTGAGCTTTTACCTTTATGCTTGCTGGTGTTTTTATTATTATATCATCGTCTGCATTTAAACTTAAATTCTTTGGACTTTTTAAAGTAACTCCTGTGCTGTCATCAAAACTTATACTTAGTGGTTCTTTACTTCCGCCTTTTATATTTACTGCTCCTGAAGTCATTTCTATTTCGCTGCCATGTTCTTTTCAAAATACCTTTTTATAGTAAAGTTACAGCCAGCTACAGTTTCCTATAGCTAGCTGTAATTTAAATTATCACGTGAAGAACATCATTTCCCACATAAATTTTTTTATCATTCTCCTTAATAACAGTTGTATTGCTAAACTTTACATTGCATCCTAATAATGCTTTTGAAAAATTAGTATTATTAAATATACAATTTTCAAATATAGCATTTTCTATTTTTGCTTTAGTAAAACTTGTATCACTTAAGTCACAGTTTAAGAATTTTACATTATTTAATTCAGCTGATATCATTTGGCACTTAATCAATTTCCCGTCAATAATATTAACATCTACAAATCCAGCCTTTAAAAATGTTGTACGGAAAGCATCTATTTTTCCAATATTACATTGTTCAAATCTACAGCAATCCCACCGTGCTTTACGCAATATATTTTCTTCTAATATACATTGTTCAAAAATACTTCCTCCAAAGAATGATCCACTCAAATAAACTCCCGAAAAATCACATTGTTTAAACTTAACTCCTGCAAAAGTGCTGTTATTTAAATCATATTCTGTAAAATTTATTTTGTCTAACTCAACATCTTCATATATCAACTCGCATTTTTCTTTTATTATCCCAAATGAATATTCAGTATATCTCTTCAAATCTTCATATATACTCATAATTATCTCCTTTATGGCCATTTTATTATTTTATTCATTAGACCTTGCTTTTCTAATTCTTCAAATAATAATGATATATGTTCTTGACTCATTTGTGATACATCAACTATTACATATTCACCTTCTTCTAAAGAACCGTATATTTCATCCATTGCACTATCTAATGTAGATCCACCTTTTTTAGGCGAAAAATTTGAATTAAAGGATTTTACATCCCATTTTTGACCACTTCCTCCATCTTCAAAAAATTCAGCTTTTCCTGTAGGATCTCTGACAATATCTTTTAATTTTCCTGTCCTCTCCAAATCTAGTCCAACTTCAGCTTCATGCATACCCTTTTGTATATCAATTATACGATTAGCACCTTTATGTGCTGGGTCATCTGCTAATGATTGAATTTCTTCATTAGATCTTCCCCCTGTATATGAGTTCTCTGATAAGTTATTACTCCAATCATTTAATATTGCTTCTTTTTCTTCATCAGTCACAGCTCCACGCTTTATTTTTTTAGTGTTGCTTCCTCCGTCATTACTTTCATTGCCCCCACTAGAATTAGACATATTATACATTGCGCTCCCAGCGCCACCCATAGATGCTAAGTCTCCTGATGTCGCTAAAGCTACTGATCCATCTGCGCATACTACAGGTATATTTACTCCAATCCCTTCAAGAGATAATTTCCCTATTGAGAATTTTTTAGGTAAATTCCTCGCCATATTACCAATCGAAAACATTCCATCTGTATTACATATATAAATGTCATAATAATTTTCACTTTTTCACGAACATTCTTCGATTTATTGAGAAAATATTCTTATGTGGTTAAATTTAAAAGAGACAATATTATAAAAACATCATCCCTCTCTTACTATCATCAGATTAATTTCTAGGTTTTTAATAAATTTAAATTACTGAGTCGCTAATCTTAGGAGCATAGTTAACATAACCTGCTTCAGATAATTTATCTGCTACTTGATAAATATCTGTTTGTTTTGCAAATTGCAATTCTTTTTGAGTCACTCCAACAAACATGTTTAATGTTCCAAAACCGTCAGAGACAGGTATTGTATAAGGAAATCTCAGTGGATTTAATATGATAAATCCAGCTACATCAGTTCCTTTTATTTTAATTCCTTCACCATATTCTAAATATTGGCCTTGATAAATATGATTTCCTGTATCATCTATATACTTTACCCAATCTATAAATTCTCTAATTAATTCCAAATCGTCTTCCTTTGCAAACATAAGTAATTCATATCCATAACCTGATATTTTTCCTTCTCTCAACTTAAGGGCTGATGGTTATAATTCAGGTGATGTAAATCCATAAGTTATATATAAATCTAAATTATTAAATACATTTTTGTACTTTAATACATATAATCCCTTTTTCTCACTTCTCCAAGTACTCTTGGCTCTTGAAATCCTAGCATTCCTCCATATACAAGTTCTATTATATCTTCTAATGGATATTTCTTATCTTTAGGCGGCATGAAAATTCTTTGAATTATAGTTTCAACTTTTGGGTTAAGTACTGTACCTCTGCTTGAAGTATATATCTTTAATTTTGTTAATTGAATATTATTTTTTTGAAATTCGTCTAATTCATTAGCATCAATTCCTACCCATAGTTCAGGATTTATATCACTTTCTTTTCCAATTTTCTTAATTGATAAATTATTTCCTTCTCTTGTAAATAAGATATCACTAGTGTTCTTATCAAGATTAAACCCAATCATAGTTATATTTCTATATAAATATTCGAAATATGGAGATTTACTCATTACTTTCTGTAATATATCTACACTATCGTTAGTCATTTCATTTATTCCTTTCTACCAAAGATTAAAGTTTTTAGGCCTATATACCCACTTACACTCTTTATTTATATATCCCCACTCATTATCAGTTGTTGTTATAAGTGCTAATCCATTTTTAAAATTATCTGCTGTAGCAAACACATTTTTTATTATTTCTTTCCCTTCAGTATTTATATAACCATTTAAATCATTATTAGTGAATGTTGCAAACCCCTCATGAAAATCTCCTACATTTTGATACTTATTCTCAATTACAACTTGACCTTTTTTATTTATAAATCCAAACGGTTCATCTGCTCCTAATGTAAATCCTGATAATCCATCATAAAATCCCCAAACCGAATGATATTTAGGCTTAATCATAATTTCTTCCTTGGTATTTATAAATCCATATTTTTTATTCTGTTCAAAATATGCTAATCCATCTGAGAAAGCTGATAAAACATCATATTTAAAATCAATCACTACATTTCCATATTTATCTATAATTCCTGTCTTATTTTCATTGTTTCTAGCTGACATACCTCCTTCTGAATATAGTCCGATTCCTCGATATTTAGGTTCAATAATAAACTCTCCATTTTTATCTATTGTTCCATATTTATTATCTTTTTCTACTATTGCAAACCCTTCAGTATTAAATCCTCTTAATACTGAATCAAAACGTGGCTCTATAACAAAATCACCACTTTTATCAATAAATCCCACTTTATTATTTTTTCTAATCTGTGAAAGACCATTTTCAAATTTTACATATATATTGGAATCTAAATTTAAAACAATATCGTTATTAGTATCAATAATATATGACTTTCCTTGAACTGTAGTTACCTTTGCAACTCCATCACTAAAGTCTGTTACACTTTTATAAATAGGTTCAATTGTTATTTCGCCTTTATTGTTTATAAAACCATATAATTTATCTATTTTTATTTTATATAAATTTTTCTGCATATTCCCTCCATAATACATTTTTAATGAAATACTTTACTTTGTGTAAACCAATCATCTGGCGATTCTGTTTTTGCCGTTGTACTTAATGGATTATATGTTACATCTATATTTTGTTCTGGTACCTGAACTCTTACATACCCATCTTTTAATAATTTCAACTCAAATTCCTCTATTTTTAGCATATTTGTTGGATCAAAACTATATTCAAAACAGATTATATTCCTAAATTTTGTTCAGTTACTCGCTACAGAATTATTACTATGCTACCAGCATCTTAAGCTTAAGCAATAAAAAAATATATACTTGTATCACCGAAATAATATCTATTTACTCGTTAAAACCATGGTCAAACTCAATTTCATATAAGTCTATCCACTCAACCATCTCTTCAATATTTTTATTCTCTATAAAATTATGAATTATCTCAAATGCTTTCTCTCTGTTAACATAACTACATGTAGGTATCCTCATTGGCTCTCCTCCCACCATATGTTCCACTGTTTTAATTGATAACTTTCTATCAATTGGTACTAAATAATCTGGATGTCTCATTATAAAAAAACCATATGGCTCATCATAAAAAAAGATAAGCCGTTCTTCAATTCCATCCACTTCTATGCATGAATCTCCCCCTCCCTGTTTCCAATATTTTTCATCCTTGTTGAAAATAACATCTTTAATATATTCTAGGCTAGGGTCTTGCTTTTCAGTTTCAATTGGTCCATTATATCTAATCATTCTTTTTTCCCTCCTATTGTATTGCCTTTATTATTATTGGTTCAGATAATCCTCCTGAATATATTGTTAACTCATCTACTCCTAAAGCTTTTAACAATGCTGGTAATTCTCCTCTGCACATATTACATGTCTTCCTATCTACAACCATTGTAATTTTTTTAGGTAAACTACCTTTAGTCTCGAAAGCATTAATTAAGGAATGAGCTTCTCCATGAGTTAAAGATTGAGCATGACCTAAATGCAGTGGTTGCTTCTTTTTAGGTGGTACCCATTGAATTTTTTCAAACCATTTTTGCCTCAATTCCTTTGTTGCTTCTTGGGATTCTTTTGTGATAGTAGAATTAACTCCAAAAAATCTTTCTCCATCCAGATTGACACACGCTACCGTATTTCCAGATTCCAATGTATACGGTCCCACCCCTAATTTCTTTCTATATTTTTCAATTTCATTATATTCGTCACTAACATCTACTCCTTTGTTAGTTTCAGCAACCATTTCATGACTATTGCCCTTTTCTTCAATTTTAGAAACCATATCCTTAAAGACTGATTTTTCTTCTGGTGGAATATACATATCCCCTACCCCAGCATATTCTTCCTGCATGCCAAGGGATTTTCTTATATTATATCCTACCTTATCAGTCCATTCATTTACAGTATTTAAAGCATTATCTGCTTTCTCTGCTCCTGAACGTAATGCATCATCAATCCTATTATCAATTCTAGTCGTTACCTCATTAAATTTATTCGATAATCTATCAACGAGATCTTGTGCACTATCTTTCATACTATTAACTATATTATCAGCTTTAGTTGCTACTTTTTCAAATAATTCTCTACTAGTAGTATCAAATGCACTTAATATATCATCTGCTCTTCCTGATACTTTACTTAGTATTTCTCTGCTTTCACTTGACAATTTACCAACTACTTTTCCCAACGCTTCACTTACATACGGTGAAACTTCTGATACAAGTTTTCCAGCTCCATGTAATAAGTCACCTATTAAAGCGCCAATAAATCCATCAAATAATGTTTGGTCTAAACTAAATTTCCCATCTATTGCTTGATTTAAAAGACTATCTGCCATGCCATTTATTCCGCCAAATGCCATGAATCCACCTACACTACTAAAACCTCCAAATTGTTCTAATTTATGCCTTAGTTATTCTTATTTCTTTTTTATGTTTTTCTCACTATTAACATATATAGAGAAGACTAACATTTGAATAATTATCCAATGTTAGTCTAAATTCTTTTTTGTAACATATTGAGCATAAATTTTGCATTTTTGAACCCAAATCAACTTTTTTAAATCTTATTAATGTTTCTAACTCCGATTACTTTTTTCACAAACTTCTTATTAAATCTTACAGTAAATTGGCTTAGTATAAGCTATCTATAAATTCTGTAAAAGAATTTCCTATATAATATAAGTTTTTTCTTTGAAGATCTTCTAATGTATTATTTCTTAAAATTTCTTCTTCAAACTCATCTAAATTTTCTTCTGTTACTGCTATCTCATGATACCAAAAAACTATTCTAGGATTTACTTCACTTTCACAGTAATCAAAACAGATATAATTTCCACTCGGATCACAGCCAAATGGAATCACCTTGCTAGGAAGTGCTTTTTTTATGCAAGAATATACTTGCATAATATTTTCCATACTTTCTTCATTAAATGATAGAAGTCCTCCAAATATTTTTTGGCTCTTCCCTAAATTAAAGCAATTAGGTTCTGCATTCGCTCCATGATTATACATAGCACATTCTATATAATCATCTGGAAACTTAATTCCTAATTCAGTTCCTACTTTCTTTATATCTTCTCTGCTAACTTCTTTTTCAGTGTATTTCCACTTAACCTTAGACATTATTTTATTCCTCCGCCCCATAGTTCTTTTCCACCTAAATGCCTTACTGAATCATGTACGTTCACAAATACTAATTGCATTTTCCCTGATACCTGATGATGATGCCATCTCAATCCATCTATTCTATATTCCCCTGAATTTATTTGTTGAAGTTGTTTTTCATTAAATATTTCCTTTTCTATAACTCCACTATCTATTGCTTCCTTTAAATGTTTCACACACTCATTAATCTGCATTTTATCTGATTCTATCAGCAAATTTTTATCTAACTTTAATTCAAATTTAATATTTGTTCCATTAAATATTGGAAATCCCAAAACATCGTACTTTATGTTCATACTAACCTCCATTCCGGCTATCGCCGGCACAAATAGTAATGAAAGATAAGTGTCGACTTAGCCTGTTTAACTTTAAAATACTTGTATTTATTGTAAATTTGCTGTATTATGCTTATACTTTTTACAGCGTTATTAAATGTTGCTCCCGGTATTTACAAATCTAATGCTATGGTCATATTATTGTAAATATGCAGATGTTATGGCAACAAAACACAAAGTAATCATTTCCCATAGCTTTCGGATTACAATTAATCCCAAATCGAATATTTCAAAAAATTTCCCTGTTTAGGGCTTTTTGTCGTGCAATTAACAACAACTCCACATCTTTCATGCTATAATTTCCTCATATTATTGTTCTTCATATAACATATCTAAAAACTCATCAAAAGAATTTGCTATAAATTGCAGTGTTTTACGTTGTAATGATTGTATAGCCTCTTTTTCAGATTCATATTCATCAATATCTATTCCAGATTCCTCCCAATCACCATCAATAATATCTAGTGAAATACAATTATCTTGATTTAGAAATACTATTCTAGGATTAAATGAGTTTTCTCCATAATCAAAACATATATAATTTCCACTTGGATCATCTGCAAAAGGGATCACACCTGTTGGAATTGTTCCATATTGTTCATCAGTTTCATTAACATAACACTCTAATAATGTATTACTATAACTATAACGCTTAACATAGTCAAGAAATTTACCAAAAACTCTTTCTACCCCTTCAACATTAAATAGCTTTTGGACTGGTCTTGCTCCATGATATTTTATTACACATTCTTTATATTCCTTTGGAAACTTAACCCCTAATTTCTTTTCAACTTCCTCAACTAGTGCTTGATCTAGTATTTGAGCGTCATAAATATTCCATTTAATTCTTTCATTCATATAATCATCTCCATATATATTTTATACTTATCTATTTTCATTGCCCCCTCCCCATAACGCTTTTCCACCAGTATGCTTTGCTGGGTTATGAGGTATATCCTTTACTAGCTGCATTCTACCAGTAACTTGGTGATGATGCCAAATATATCCTTCAATTCTTTCATCTCCGTTTTTAATTTGTTCCAACTGTTCAGGTGAAAAAATACTACTATCTACTTTTCCTTTTTCTATTGCTTCTTTCAATTGCTTAGTAGATTCTCTAAATTGATCATTATCACTTGCTTTATATAAGCTTTCTTTTAAATCACCTTCAAATACCTTGTCACCTTCTTCAAATATAGGAAATCCTAAAACATCCCGTTTAACACCTACTTTATCCACTGTACCTGCATATTTCTGATTTATTAGACGAGCACCTTTTCCATTATTTAAATAGTTTTGAAGATTAGTAACAACTTCACTAAACTCCTCTTTACTATTATACCCCATAGCTTTGAGTTCATCATCACTAACTTTTTCTAGGAAATCATCTACACTTTCATATCCTTTTGGTATAACCCATTTTTCTACTACTTTTCCTGACTTATCTCTTCCCGTAGCAACTACAGCATCATAATCTACTTTATGAAACTCGTTATTTCCACTATATCCTTTATAGAACTTCCCACCATTTCCAGGATTTCCAGTAATCTTAGAAACCATATCCTTAAAGACTGATTTTTCTTCTGGTGGAATATACATATCTCCTACCCCAGCATACTCTTCCTGCATACCAAGGGATTTTTTAATATTATATCCTACCTTATCAGTCCATTCATTTACAGTATTTAAAGCATTATCTGCTTTCTCTGCTCCTGAACGTAATGCATCATCAATCCTATTATCAATTCTAGTCGTTACCTCATTAAATTTATTCGATAATCTATCAACGAGATCTTGTGCACTATCTTTCATACTATTAACTATATTATCAGCTTTAGTTGCTACTTTTTCAAATAATTCTCTACTAGTAGTATCAAATGCACTTAATATATCATCTGCTCTTCCTGATACTTTACTTAGTATTTCTCTGCTTTCACTTGACAATTTACCAACAACTTTTCCCATTGCTTCACTCACATATGGTGAAACTTCTGATACAAGTTTTCCAGCTCCATGTAATAAGCCACCTGTTAAAGCCCCAATAAATCCATCAAATAATGTTTGGCCTAAACTAAATTTCCCATCTATTGCTTGATTTAAAATACTATCTGCCATGCCATTTATTCCGCCAAATGCCATGACTCCACCTACACTACTAAAGCCTCCAAAAGGACCAAATATGGCTCCTGATATTGCTCCTGTGAGAGCTCCTTTCAGTGCATTTTCTGCATATGTTGCAAGACTACTATGTGTTCCATTTACTGCATCTGATATTGCTGTGCTTGCTACTGCACAAGCTGCACCAACACATGCCCCAATAGCTGCTCCTACTAATACTGCACCTACTCCAAATGTAGCTACAACAGCAACTACTGCTACAACAGCCACTGCTGCAACAAGTAATCCTCCCCAATTAAACCCTTTCTTCTCTTCCTTAGGTGGTGCTGGTGGATCTGGCTTCTTGCCTGCTTTTGGCTCATCATCAAATGGGGCATAAGTCTCTCTGTCACTTCCATTTTTTATTACATTACTGCCTTTAAAGTGCATATCAGTTTCTACAGAAAATCCACTTTCTGTTCCTGTCTTAGTTACTCCAATCTGGCTTTGAGCTTTTACCTTTATACTTGCTGGTGTTTTTATTATTATATCATCGTCTGCATTTAAACTTAAATTCTTTGGACTTTTTAAAGTAACTCCTGTGCTGTCATCAAAACTTATACTTAGTGGTTCTTTACTTCCACCTTTTATA
>JAJXWH010000066.1 GCA_021781745.1 Bacillota bacterium
ATTATGTGTAAAAATGCGAATTTAAGCATAACTAAAATAATTAAAAACAAGCAAGCAGATGCTTCATTTTATGAGGATCTACAGGCTTGTTAATTGAACAAAATTTTTGACTGTCCAGTAACATAGTAAGTAGTAAATTAAGAAAACAATGAAATACCTTGAAATTTTTTATCTAAAAAGAAAATATTAAAATATTTATAATAATCTTCTCTATAAATAAAACGTATTTAAATCTTTACTAATGATAATGATTATCATATAATAAGAAAGAGAGGTGAAATAGGATGGCAGATAAATCTAAGAAATTAATTAACAATAAATTATTAGGTTCAGATTTATTGAAATTCATTGGTCCTGGAATTTTAGTTACAGTCGGATTTATTGATCCAGGGAATTGGGTATCAAACATTGCAGCAGGATCTACTTTTGGCTATAACTTACTTTGGGTTGTCACATTATCAACAATAATGCTTATAATATTACAACACAATGCTGCTCATTTAGGAATAGTAACAGGGCTATGTATTTCGGAAGCAATTAATAAGCATGTAAATAGAGGCGTTGGAAGAATAATCACGATTACAGCAATGTTAGCATCTGTAAGTACGTCAATGGCAGAAATTTTAGGAGCAGCTATAGCTTTAAAAATGCTATTTAATCTGCCTTTGAAATTAGGAGCTTTAATTTCTGCAGCAGTAATAATTTTTATGTTATTTTCTAATTCATATAGAAAAATAGAAAAAGTAATTATTGGATTTGTTTCAATTATTGGAATATCATTCATATTTGAAACTTTTTTGGTAAATATAAGCTGGGGTGATGCGCTTCAGAGTGCGGTTATACCTAACATCCCAATAAATTCATTACCTATAATAATGAGTGTGTTAGGTGCAGTTGTAATGCCACATAACTTATTTTTGCATTCAGAAGTTATACAAAGTAGAAAATGGAATTTAAAAGAAAAATCTGTATTAGAAAGGCAATTAAAGTATGAATTTATGGATACCATGTTATCAATGATAATTGGTTTTATTATAAATAGTGCTATGATTTTAGTTGCAATAACTTTTTTCAAAAATAATATTCAAGTAACTGAACTTGAACAAGCTCAAGCAATGTTAAAACCTTTACTTGGAAATTCAGCATCATTAATATTTGCAATAGCTTTGCTTTTTGCCGGACTAGCATCATCAGTTACAGCAGGTATGGCTGGAGGGTCGATTTTTGCAGGACTTTTTGGAGAGGAATACAATATAAAAAATAAGCATAGTAAATTGGGTGTATTGATAACCATAGTATTTGCTTTATTTATAATATTTTTTATAAGAAATCCCTTTGAAGGTTTATTATATTCTCAAATGTTATTAAGTGTACAGCTTCCAATAACTATTTTTACTCAGATATATTTAACATCATCAAAGAAGGTAATGGGAGAATATAAGAATACAACGGCTGAAAAGGTAACCTTATGGATAATTGCGGGGATAGTTACAATTTTAAATACAATGTTATTAATAAATTCATTTTAAATAGGAGGACAAGCCTCCTGTTTTTTATGAAGAAAAATATAAGCCAAAATTGGAAAGTATGGTAAAATAGTATATGAGTTTAGGATGTAATTGAAAGGATTAGAGAAATGAAGTTTTTAGCATACAGTTATAGAAATGATGAAACTGAGTATTTTAAAGAATTTAGTAAAAAATATAATGTTGAAATTACACTATGTGAAGACGCACCAACAATGAAAACTGCTGACCTAGCGAAAGGTTTTGAATGCATAAGCATTATTACAACAATGATAGATTCAGAATTAGTTGAAAAGTTTAATGAATTAGGGGTTAAATTTATTTCAACAAGAACTATTGGATATGATCATATTGATTTAAAAAGAGCCAAAGAGCTTAATATTCATGTTGGAAATGCTACTTATTCACCAAATAGTGTTGCTGATTACACAATAATGCTGATACTTATGTCTATAAGAAAGATTAAACTTATAATGGAGAGATGCAATACACAAGATTATTCGCTACACAGAGTCCAAGGTAAAGAATTACCAAATCTTACAGTAGGGGTTATGGGAACAGGAAAGATTGGACAAACGGTAATAAAACATTTAAGCGGATTTGGATGTAATATATTAGCTCATGATATATACGAAAATGAAAATGTAAAAAAATATGCAGCTTGTGTAGAACTAGAATATTTATTAAAAAACAGTGATGTAATTACGCTTCATATGCCGGCTACAGATGATAACTATCATATAATTAATAAAAAATCTATTAAGTCAATGAAGGATGGAGTATTCATAATAAATACTGCACGTGGATCTCTTATTAATACAAGTGATTTAATTACAGCAATAGAAAAGAATAAAATAGGCGGAGTCGCTTTAGATGTAATAGAGCATGAATCTAATCTTTATTACAATGATTTAAAGGGAGAAATAATAAAAAATAGAGATTTGGCCATTTTAAAGTCTTTTCCTAATGTAATCATTACACCTCATACAGCTTTTTATACTAATCAAGCTGTAAGTGATATGGTAGAAAATTCAATTAAAAGTTGCATTTTATTTATGGAAAACAAGGAAAATCCATGGCAGGTAATATAAAATACCATTAATGAAAAAAAGATTCCTCCTTCGCTAATAATTCGAAAAAGACAGGAGAGAAATTATTAAGCCTTGGAGGAACAGATAAGGTGGTTCAAACTCTCAAAGGATTATCTCCATACTTCATCTAAAACATCATCAATTTTTGCCATGGCATTTTGTATTGCCTCGGCTTTTTCTTCTTTAGTTGTTCCAGTTCCATCAACTAACAGCTCTTCAAATCTTTTTATTCCAATAAACTTCATTATGTCATGTATGTAATTTAAACCCTTATTCATTACAGTTTTTAAATACCATGGAATAGAACCTCCGGAGGATTGAATATAAACCATTCCTCTTGGCTTATCATTGAGCAATCCTTCAACTTTATCTTTTTCAATATGTATAGTTTTTCCTTCCATAACAACACAATCTATATACTCTTTTAATGGAGACGGAAAGGAAAGGCTCCACATAGGAGCTGCAATTACGTACAGGTCTGCTTCTTTAAACTGATCTGCTAATTTAATAATTTTACCTGCTTCCGCCTTTTGATGTTCATCTAATTTATTAAATTCTTCTTCGTTTATTATACAATTTCTTTTTTCAAAATAATCAAACTCTAATCTTGGAATGTGACAATTGTACAAATCTAATTCTTCTAATTCAAAATTATTATGTCTAATTAAAAATCTATTAACTAGTTCTCTTCCAACAGTTTTGCTAGCGGATGTTTCCTCGGGTTTTGAATTTACGGTTATATAAAGCAGCTTTCTCATCTTTATGCCTCCTAAATTTCTTATATAGTTTTAGTATTAGCTTAAAAACTAAAATTATTAATAAAAAGATATTATATAAAATCAAATTATTGAATTATCTTTTTATTAGCTATTATGGTAATATATAATTAATATGGATACTAATTGTTGAGTATATATAAAAGTTAACTGTTGAAAGAAGGCATAATTAGCAATATAAGAGAGGAAAGGGCGAAGGTTATTATGAGTTATTATGAAGATAAAAAGTTTCTGGGAATATGGAAATATAATACTGATAATAGTATTCTTAGTATTGAAAAAACAGGTGAGGTATATAAGTGTTTATGGAAAGATAGTTATACAGATGATGAAAATAAATACTTAGGAATAGGAATTTTTGTGGATAATCAATTGCTTATTTCAAGATATTCCGCTCAGGTACCAGGTGGTGGTATTGGACTGTACAAGCCAATAGGTGATTTACGATCAAATTCATCATTATGGGCATCTACTCAAAATCCTGATATATTAGGTTCAGGTATAGCTATAAGGGAAAATACTTGTGAAAGTTTCGAAGGCAGTTATAAAGTAAGGTATTTTATTGAAGGAACTGAATCACCAGTATACGACTTAAGTATTAGTAAGGATGATAAAAATGATTTATTGTATTTTCTAAATTGGTCTTTAGATGAGGAAGTGAAGTTACATGGAGTTGGAATGGTTAGTAATGATCAGCTTATTCTTGCATGGGGCGGAGTGATTTTTGATTACGAATTAATTATTTTAGATATTGAAGATAATCGTGGAAATGTTATTTTGAAAAGCAAGAAAGCAGTTTTAGGCAAAGATACAATTAAAGAGGAGATATTGACAAAATAACATATAATTAAATTTAAGCACATAAATAATTTTCTCTTGCTAAAACTAATCTTAATTTCTAAAAATAAGCAAGGAGGATAAAATTATGTTTGATAAAATACAATTACCATATGCATTTGATGCATTAGAGCCATATATTGATGCTGAAACAATTGAGACACATTATAGTAAGCATCTTCAAAAGTATGTAGATAATCTAAATTCTTTAATTAAAGGCTACGAACAATATACAGAGGGAAAATCACTAGATCAGCTGCTTGCAAGTGTAGATGAATTGCCAGAAGAAATTAGGCAAGGGGTGATAGATCAAGGTGGGGGAGCGTCTAATCATAATTTGTATTTTGCTCTTCTTTCACCAACTCCAAAGAAGGCTCCAGAAGGTAAACTATTAGAAGAGATTTATAGTACATTTGGTGATTTAGAGACTTTGAAAACTGAAGTTAGTAATGCAGCTATAGGTCAATTTGGATCTGGTTATGGTTTTTTGGTTAAAGATAAAGAAGGTAAATTGTCAGTTAGAAATGCCTTAAATCAAAATTCACCAGCCACGAAGGGGTTAATTCCAATTTTAACAATAGATGTATGGGAACATGCTTATTATCTAAAATACAAGAATTTACGAGCTGATTATGTAAAAAATATATGGAATATAATTGATTGGGAAAAGGTTGAAGGATTGTATTTAAACTATACTATTTAATAAATAGTTTTATTTTAGCTGTAAATTAAAAAATCTCATGTGATATTGGTATCAACACGAGATTTTTTTATAATATTTTTAATTAATATAATGAATCATTATAAAAATAAGGCTTCCAATTGTTATAGATTTTCTCGCTTCTAATAGAGTAAGTAATGTCGCTGGAATTACTAATAAATGAATCTAATAATTTAAGCTTAGAGTTAAAGGGATTAGAAAAAATGCTAATAGTTTCTGGTATTGATGCTAAGGATGAATTAAAAGTTTCAAGTGGGCTAGAAGTGCTATCGTTGTTTCTGAATTTGAAAACATCGTTACTTGTTTCTTCTGCTAAATTATTAATCCTGTTTTTTAAATCAGCATCATAGGTACTTGGGTATGATACCTCCAAAGTAATTCTATAACATATATTTCTGGCTTTAACACAAGGCATTTCACTATTTATTTTAGTATCATCTACATAGCCCACTGTTTGGGTTATAAAATCCTCTTTAATTTCTGGGATATCAATTGAAGCTAAAGTCTTAGTATACACATCTCTTGTTCCATTTGTTGTATATTCTATATTATTATTTTGCAATATAATATCATTTGCTTCTATTTTTACACAATCTTCACATTCGTTTTCACAGGATCTATAACATACGAAAGAATCAATTCTTCTTAAATCTATTCCAAAATATACCCAACTTCTTCTAAACCATCTAAATCCAGAAACAGTACGTCTATCAACATTTAATAGGTAAGCCCAGTAGTTTCTTCCGCTAGTTTCCCAAATATATGTGAACTTGTAAAGACAAAAACGAATAGAATTTGCACTAACAGCATATGGTTGAATGCCACCTTCACTGTATCCCATTTTTTGAACGCCAGCATCTCCTTTATGAGGTACGTAGTTTGGAGGAGGAGACTTAGGTACACCTGGAGGATTAAATGTCCCACCAGGGTAATTAAAGTTAGGCGGATAAACGTCTGAACCAGGAGAAATCGAATTAGGTGGAAAACTTCCAATAGGAGGGAAATTACCACCTGTATTTGGTGTAAAGGGTTCTCTTTGTCTTTGGTAAGATTCTGTAATATCAGGATAGCATTCAAACTTATTAAAACTCATAGTATCATCATAAGTAAAATTGTTGTCGTCTAGCATATTTTAATAACTCCTTATGAATTAGTTATTAATAGTATATTCAAATATCTAATTATTGTTATAAATTATAAATTTCGTATAAAATAGCTATAGTTTGGATTAATATGTATATAAAAGTTGAATTTTACAAAGTGCAGTGGTATAGTTTAACTAGGAAGTGGCAAGTGTGTAATATAAATTTTACAAGAGCATTACATAAAAATGTAGAAAAGTTTATCAGAATTTCATGGAGGCAATTATAAACTAAAATTTATAATTAGAGTTCTGTTTTTTTGTTATAGAAGGGTGGGTTAAAATTGATGAATGGTGAGAAGAAAAACATATTAGTTATTGATGATACTGCAATTATTAGAAAGCTTATTAGAGATATGTTAGAAGAAGCAAATTATAGTGTATTTGAGGCCTGCAATGGACAAGAAGGAATTGATTTATATAGAGAATTAGGGAATATTGACTTAATAATTACTGACGTATATATGCCAGAGAAAAGTGGATTAGAATTTGTTGTGGAGTTAAGAGAAGAGAATAAAGATATAGGCGTAATTGTACTTTCTGATGGAGGAGAAAAAAATTTTTCTAACCAACTAGGGGTTTGTGAAGCACTAGGAGCTTCAGTATTTATTAAAAAGGATTTTGTTAAAGACCAATTACTTGGATTAGTTAATAAAATATTATTTAAATAATTAGAACTTCTACATAAAATTTTGATATTTAAATAAAAAGGCTGGAATTTTTATTTCGGCCTTTTGGTGTTAAATATTTTTTATTTGAAAATCAATATAAGAGATGTTAGGTAACTCTTCCTTAACTATTTCGTATGCTAGATTAATCCAACTAGTACAGTCATTTAGAATAATACTATCACTAGTAACTACGTGATCCTGCTTGTTTAAAATAATATCTGCATTTGGCACTAAAATTACTTCTGTATCATAATCATATTTAGCTAAAATATCTAGTATTTTAGATTTCAACCTTCCTGTATTAGAAACAGGAGAATCTAAATAGAAAAATACTTTTTTTATTTTCATTTTATTTAATTTTTCTCCAATCAATTCAACTGCAGAATCTGTTTTATCAATTAATTTGTATGTTCCCCGTAACCCAGCTAAATCACGCAAAGTTCCATCCATGCATCTAAGTAAAGTTGAATTTGACAAGGCTACTTCAAGCGTTATTATTATATTTAGACCATCTATGTAGATTACACTATTTTCATATCCGTCTGTTAATTTATGTTCCTGTCTTCTTTTTATATCCTGATTAGAAGATAAGGCTCTTTTTAGAGCTAATCTTTGTCTTGCAGAAAATAAATAATGATTGCCTATAAATTCAATGGTTTTATCAATTCCATAACCACGGTTTAACAAAAAACAAATATCATTTTGTGCTTCTTTTAATAAAGCTGCATTCTTGTAATTAAATTCAATTTTATCAGATGGAACAAAGCCTCGCTGTACTATTTGAGTCATATAAATCCTCCTCAATAATTAGGTGAAATTCTATAATAATATTTTAACACTAAATATTTGGTGTAGTTTATGTAATTTAAAGATAAATATGAGAAGTTTATAATGTGTGGAATATTAATTTGAATTATACTTAAAAATATAAGGTATAGCAAAAAGACAGACTAGCTATTTTCTTGCAAAGGAGCAATGTAGTTAGTCTGTCTTTCGGTTGATTATATTTATAACTATAATTTACAAATTAAATATGCATTAAGTATTAATTAAATCTTGGAATATCTAAGATAGCACCTCTGTTACCAGATGTTACAAGTGCAGCATATCTAGCAAGGTAACCAGTTGTAATCTTAGGTTGTCTTGGTTTCCAGTTAGCTCTTCTTCTTTCCAATTCTTCATCGCTAACTAAGAAATTAATAGTATTAGCATTGATATCAATTTGGATGATATCTCCGTCTTCAACTAAAGCAATGTTGCCACCAACTGCAGCTTCTGGAGAAACGTGACCAATTGAAGCCCCTCTGCTTGCTCCACTGAAACGTCCATCTGTTATAAGAGCAACAGTACTTCCAAGTCCTCTTCCTGCAATTGCAGAAGTTGGGTTAAGCATTTCTCTCATACCAGGACCGCCTTTTGGACCTTCATATCTGATAACAACAACATCTCCGGCAACAATTTTTCCGGTATTTATTGCTTCAAGAGCATCTTCTTCACAGTCAAATACCTTTGCTGGGCCTTCATGTTTTAACATTTCAGGCACAACTGCTGAACGCTTAACAACACATGAATCAGGTGCAAGGTTACCTTTAAGAACAGCAATTCCGCCAGTTTGGCTGTATGGATTTTCAACAGGTCTTATAACTTCAGGATTTTTATTTACGCAGCCTTCGATGTTCTCTGCAACAGTTTTTCCAGTACAAGTTATTAAATCAGTCTTTAGTAAGCCAAGCTTATTTATTTCATTCATAACAGCGTAAATTCCGCCCGCATCATTTAAATCCTCAATATAAGTATGTCCTGCTGGAGCAAGATGACATAGGTTTGGAGTTTTAGCGCTAATTTCATTAGCTATATCAACATTTAAATCAAAACCAACCTCATGAGCGATAGCAGGTAAGTGTAACATACTGTTTGTACTACATCCAAGTGCCATATCCATAGTCATAGCATTCATAAATGCATCTTCTGTCATAATATCTCTTGGTCTTATATTCTTTTCAAGTAATTCCATGATCTTCATACCAGCATGTTTTGCAAGTTTAATTCTTTCAGAATAAACAGCTGGAATTGTTCCATTTCCTTTAAGTCCCATACCAAGAACTTCTGTTAAACAGTTCATACTATTTGCAGTATACATTCCTGAACAAGAACCACAAGTAGGGCATACATTATTTTCATATTCATCTAATTTTTCGGCTGTAATTTTTCCAGCATTGTAAGCTCCTACAGCTTCAAACATACTAGAAAGGCTTGTCTTACATCCATCCACTTTACCTGCAAGCATTGGACCTCCGCTTACAAAGATAGTAGGGATGTTAACTCTTGCTGCAGCCATTAAAAGTCCTGGTACATTTTTATCACAATTTGGCACCATTACTAGTGCATCAAAAGCATGAGCCATTGCCATAGCTTCAGTTGAATCAGCAATTAAGTCTCTTGTAACTAATGAATATTTCATCCCTTCATGTCCCATAGCAATTCCATCACATACGGCAATAGCAGGGAATACAATTGGAGTACCTCCGGCCATAGAAACACCCATTTTTACCGCTTCAACAATTTTATCTAGATTCATATGACCAGGAACGATATCATTTTGTGAACTTACGATACCAATTAAAGGTCTTTCCATTTCCTCTTTTGTTAAACCTAACGCACTAAGTAGTGAACGTTGAGGTGCACTTTTAGCGCCTTTTGTTATTACATCACTTTTCATTGTGTTACCTCCTTAATATAAAACCAATACGTTGTATATTTTTATTATACGTTGTATGATGTCTATTGTCAATGTATAATCCTGCTTTGTAAAAAATAAGTACCTATTTTTTACTCGCTATATATACCTAAGCCGCGCATGGCTCTGATAATATGAAGTTTCATGGCAGTTTTTGCTCCTTCAGCATCTCGGTTTTCTAGAAATTCCATTATCATATTATGGTCATTTAATGTATCTTGGATTACAGATTTATTATCATCAGATAAAATAACACCTTTATCAATAGCTTTATAGATTATTGGCATTAATTTGTTCATAAATTCATTATGGGTTGCCTTAGCAATTGATCTATGGAATGCCTGTTCAACATCAGTACGATCTTCATTATTTAAAATTTTTTCTTCTTCTAGTTTTCCATAATAAAGTATTCTTTCTAATTCTTTATCTGTAGCTCGTTTTGCAGCATAATAAGCTGTTTGAGGTTCAAAAATCAATCTCATTTCATATAAATCTTTAACATTCAATTTTATAGTTGATAGTTCTTCTAAACCAAAGTCACCACTCATGTCAACATTGCTAGCTACGAAGGTGCCTTTACCTCTTCTAATTTCAAGAACATTATGAGCTACTAAGATCCGAATAGCTTCTCGTAATGTAGTTCTGCTTATATTTAATTCAGCAGAAAGTTCATTTTCATTTGGTAGCTTATCTCCAACTGTAAATCTTTTATCTATAGTAATCATAGAAAGAATATCATCAGCTATGCTCTCTGCTAAACTCTTTTCTTTTTTTGGCATAAATTAACCTCCTTAAGGATTATACTTATATAATATTATAATTGATGTCGTTTTTCAAGAGAGATGTCTGATGTCTGGAATAAATATCAATTTACGATGTATTTTTATATTTATTTCAATCAATTTAATCAAAAACAAAAAACCCATGAAATTGAATTTCTAATTTCATGGGATTTATTTGAAATATTTAATTAGCCTTGATTTTCTAGTATAAATGTAGCACAATCTGTTTCTTGAGTATCTTGTGCATTTCTAATTTATACTTCAATTTGTTGAACACAACAATGGTTGCCTTGCATATAGTAGTGACATGAATTAACAACACATTTAATACCTTGATTTGGTGAATTAATTGTTTCTGGTTTTATAGTAGTTACCTACTCAAATAAAATTTAATCGATAATAATAGTACTAGTTAATTAAATTTTTTTATACCAGAAATTTATTAAAGCTTAATTAATGGCAATTCCTTTAAATGATGCTATCTTATCTGCAGTAATTCTTCCAGTAAAGTCAACAAGTACACAGTTTAATTGTTGATTGTAAGTTACTTCAATTCCTTTTTTGTATAAAGAATCAATACTTACTTTTGAAGTATCACCATTTAAGAAGTCAGTTTTATCAAACTTATATGAAGTTTTATTTACTGTTAAAGTTAAAGAAGCAGCGTCAAAAGTACTTTTATAATATTTTGCTAATAATGATGGATCTATATAACCCTTTTTATTTGAAACTGTCACATTATATCCGCTTTGTAAAGTACCAGCAATAGCAAGTTGAGTATTTTGACTTGCTTTTAATGTTAATTGGGTACTATTTGAAGGATTATCTTTGTCAATAGTGAAAGAATCCACTTTAGTTGGAGTGCTATAAAGAACATTTTTAGCATTAGTTGAACTGCTATCAATTGTATTATATTTATATGCATCTATAGTAAGCTTTCCGTCTACTACATTAACAACTTCATAAGAAGGACTATCTTGACAATCAATAAAATTTGCATCCCATATTTTGTTGTTAAGGTCTGTATAGAACTTATTTCCACCTCTACCTGTTACATAATATACTGTTCCTTTTGAATAATCTGTATAATAGTTATTTCCATTAATAGGGTAGGTTCTAGAAATATCATGATCATGACCATTTAATACTATATCAACATGATGCTTTTCAATTATTGGTGTGAAAATATCTTTGACTGCAGGATTATTTCTAGTTGCTTTATTATAATATGGAGTTTTGTGGAACATTACTATTGTCCATTTTTGTGTGTTTTTTGATAGATCTTTGTCAAGCCAATCTGCTTGATCTTGAAGAAAAGCATCATTTGCTGGAGCTTCTTCGTCTTCTTGGCTATCTAATACAACAAAGTGAACATTTCCATAATCATAAGAATATGTTTGTCCAATATGTCCCTTAGGACCATTTTGAGGCACAGAGAATTGGCCAGTAAAATCCTGTGGAGCTGAAGTAGCATAGGTACTGTTTTGGTAAGTTTCATGATTACCTTGAGTTGGCATTTCAGGAATATTATTAATAACACCATCAGCTGCAGCATACCAGTTATTCCAATGACGGTAATCTTGTCCTATTTCAACTAAGTCACCCATATTAATGATAAAATTAGCATCAGGATTTTGTTCATAAGCTTTACTTACTGTATTTTTCCAAGGGGTATATTCAGGATTATCAGGAATTCCACTTTGAGAATCACCAAATACAATAAACTTAGTAGTTTTATTATTTTTACTTTCGGTTTTGAAAGTGCTAATACTGCTTGCATTAGATTTATCATTTGCATCTATTCCAACTATTTGGTATTCATAAGTCGTTCCAGGAGTAAGACCTGTAATTGTTTTAGAATAAATATTTTCTGTGCCAGTAGCTATAGAAGCATTACCCGTTGAAGAAGTTAATTTTGTTGGAATTATATTAGATGCAGTAGTCCAAGTTGAAGCACCATTAATTCTGTATTGAAGATTTGACTTTTTGTCAGTTGATATTGTTCTCCAAGTAATAGTTTGAGTAGTTGTTGGATCATCAGTCCAACTAAGGGCAATATGATCTGGTGTTGCAGATGAGTTTAAATTTGCATCGATTGTTGTACCATTATAAACCATTGTGGCAGCTTTAGAAGTATAAGATGTTGTAGAGACAAGTGTTCCAGCTATCGCTAATGAAACACATATAGATAAAAATTTACTTTTCATATTATTCCTCCTATGGATTTATTTTCACATAATTTTAACGCTGCAATGTTAAAAGTAGTGTGGAATTATGTTAATTTTATTTTAATTTGTTTGAAATTTTGAAATTATGTTAATATTCGACAAATATTGATGATTAAATCTTTTTATTTAGTGTTTCTTATTGGTTTCTTGATTATTTATTACATTGATAAAATAATTAATTGGATTAAAAGTTATAGTAAATAAGTTAGACCGCCCTTTAAGAAATGAGGGCGGTTTATTATGAAAATAAATTATAATAGCAGGCAAAATACTCTTCTTAGAGATATATTAGCCTAGCAAATTCTTATTATTACTAGGCTGAAAGATAAAATAATTTATGTTGTAAGAGTGCACCTATCGTCTATGTCTTTTATGTTGGACTAAATCAATGGCTCCAAGTAATACATGAGCCGCACCGAAACCAACAACTCCAGCTGCAATAACTGGCGCCACTTCGACTGCCACCATTGCTGCACCAACACCTGTCACAACTGTCCCTAATGCTGTAGGAATTGCTCCTTCACGAATTGCCATAATTATCACTCCTTTTAATAATTTAAAGCGCAAGTAAAGATTATTTTAAATTAATATATACTTACTTAATTAAATTTCCCTTATAAAAATATTTTATGCTAAATTATGAGTCTGGGTTAGCTTTACTTATCTTCATTTTGATTATCATATGCAATAAGACATACTGGAGGATTATGATGTTCATTTATTCTTTTTTCTACTTGCCTTAAAAAAAATACATCTTCAGTTGATAAGTCACTAAATTCATTGTCAAATTTTTCATTATCATTAGTCATGGTATCACTCCTTTCATAAGTATAGTATGGATAAGTAGAAGAATTTTAATCAAAAGAAATATAGGGAAATAAAAGAACTATAACAGGCTTTAAAAAACTGCTATAGTCCTCATTTACTTTACATTAATATATTTATGATTTGCTATTTATTATCTTTATCAGTATCTTTAATAGAGTTAACTATATTGCACGCAGTATCACAAGTTCCAACAGAAAGTACACCAATGATTATTCCATAGAAAATTTTATTTAAAATATTACTTGTTGAAAATTGAAGAAGGCTCAAACATATTCCTATTGGTATTGCTAGCAAATGAGCATACTTTTTTTTTAAACCAAACTTTTCTAAACTCTCAACAAAAGCATAAACTAGTGCTGTTAGAATCCATATTTCTTTCAAATTTTCTAACATAGGCATCATCATCTCCTCAATTAGTATGATAAAATGCTGTCTTAGCTTTTGTAGTTCATTAAATTATTATATGCGACATAATATCAAAATGTACAAGAAAGCTGAGAATATTTATTTTGAATTAAGGCTAATAAAAGGTAAATGCTAATAGAAATAATTATGTAAATATTCTAATTATGAAATTATTGAGGTAAATATAGGTAAAATAATAAAATCTTGTAGTATAATAAAGATAGATTATTTATTAGGAAATAAATGGTTATATGATCTAGAATGTGATATACTGAACCGTATCATAAATGACGTAGGCTTTCCTTGCAGTTATTGAAATTAGTAGCTTTTATATGAATAAAAATATTCTAAATTGTATTAAAATGCGTTATTATATTTTACATACAAACAGCGAAACACAATATTTAGGATGTGATTTATATGAGTGAAGAATTGTTTTCTATAGGCAAATTTTCAAAATTATGTTCTGTTTCAATTCAAGCATTGCGCTATTATGATAAAATAGGAATTTTAACGCCTAAATTTATAGATATGGAAACAGGATACAGATTCTATGGTACTAATCAAATTGTTATTGTTATGATAATTCAAAAAATGGCCACATTGGGTTTATCATTAAGTGAAATAGATGGGTTTCTACATAGAAATGACATATCAGGAATAAAGTCTATATTTAATCAAAAGAGACAAGAGATTAAAGAACAAATTAATGAGTTATTTTATGCTGATAAAATTCTAAAATTATACATTGATAACATTGATATGCATAAAAATACTGATTTCTCATGTATAGAGATAAAAAGAATTCCAGCAAGAAATGTTATTTATTTAAGAGGGACTATAGAACTAAATGAAAATGGGTTCACTAAATTATTTAATGATGCTATGAAAATAGTTTCGATGAAAAAGTACTCAACCATGGGAAATCCAATGGCTATATATTATGGAAAAAGAGTTTTGGGAGAACCTTGTGATATTGAGCTCTGTATTGAGCTTGAAGAATCATATACATCAGAAGAAAACTGTAAAATAATACAGGGAGGTTATTATTTGAGCAAAATGCACTTAGGGGCTCATAATAATAAGCCCAAAACTTATGGTCAATTAATAGAGTATGCTGATAGAAATAAACTTAGTATAATAGGAAATCCAGTGGAAGTATACTATATAGATATTTCAATAACTAGAAACCCTGATGACTTTATTACAGAAATTCAAATTCCTATAAAAAACAAGTTGACTCTATAGTAACAATAGACTTTATAATTCTTCTCAAAGAACAAAAATTAAGTAATAAAATTGAGGAGGTTATAAAAATATGATATTTTTAATTTTTTGGTTAATGGGAATAATAGTGGGAATTGTAACAACAATAATTAACCCTGCAATAAGGAATGTTCAATCAATATCTACAAATTTACTGTTTTATCAATTAGTGATGACAGTAGCGTTAACAGGAATTCAAGGTTTCTTGGGACATGTACTTAAATCAGATATGGTAGCAGAATATATAGGATGGGAAAAAGGAAGTCCATTTCAAAAAGAACTAGGATATGCAGAATTAGGATGTGGAATTTCAGGAATATTATGCATCTGGATGGGTAAAGATTTTTGGTTAGCAACAATAGTTACATTTAGTGTATTATTTATTGGTGCAACAATAGTACACATAAAAGAAATGATAAAAAGAAAAAATTTTAATCCTGGAAATTCTTTTATGATATTACCAGATTTAATTACACCACTATCGCTGATTGTATTATATATTATATCAACAGTATAGCTATCTGAGCAATAATATTAATTTAAATATTAAGATATAAACCAATGATATTATAAGTGTCATTGGTTTATGTTATAATTTTTTTGAGTTAAGGATGTGTATTAAGTGATGAACTTATAATTAATTATAGGAAAGGATATAGTTAAGCAAATTTATTTAATAAGGTTAGATTATATGATATATTTCAAAATCAAATCTTATTTTGTATAAAAAATATAACTAAAAAGAGGTATAAATTATGATAAAACCAATTGTAAAAGATATATTGTTTTTAGGACAAAAATCAGAAGAGGCAACTAAAAATGATATAGCAGTAATTGATGATTTAATAGATACATTAAGAGCAAACTTAGAGCATTGTGTTGGATTGGCTGGTAATATGATTGGAGTAAAAAAGCGCATATTAGTATTTACTGTAGGCAACCTTATTGTGCCTATGATAAATCCAGTTATATTAAAGAAGGAAAAGCTTTATGAAACAGAAGAGAGTTGTTTATCTTTAATTGGCTTTAGAAAAATAAAGAGGTACGAAATGATAGAGGTGGAGTATCTTGATAGAAATTTTAAGAAGCAAAAGCAAGTGTTTACAGGATTTACAGCACAAATAATTCAACATGAAATGGATCATTTTGAAGGTATAATAATCTAATTGAATAATTAAAACAGTACTTACTATAAGAAAAGGTTGTTGTTTAGTTATAATATAAAGCATATGTGAAATTTATCTAAAAATTATTTTTGGGGACACACTTCCAATAAGAAGGATAGAGTTGGGAAGGAATTCTTATTAAGTTATACTTGATATCACTATTAGTGACATTAAAGATCATTTATAAGTATTATACAACTTTTATATGGGGAGTTAAACTGTAACTGTAAAAAGTAATAATGTATTAAAAATGAGATAGAAAGTTAAAGGGGGATAAGGGAAAATGATAGCAACGCAATATAAAATTATATTACCTAGTGATTATGATATGGGAATAATTAAGGAAAGAGTAAAAAATAATGGGTATAAAACAGATGGATTTGAGGATTTAAAGTTTAAAATTTATCTAACAACAGAAAAAAGAAAAAATAAGAATTTACAAAATAGCTATTGCCCTTTATATATTTGGAAAGATAGTAATGGATTAAATAAATTTTTGTTTAATGGCTTTTATGACAACATAATTACTTCCTTTGGATGGCAGAAAGTAAATGTAGGAATACCGTTGATTGATACAACAACATATAAAATTATAGATAGTAAATATGTATTTGAAATAGTAAGAGAAATACAGCCACAAGAAAGCTTGAATAATTTAAAAGATAAAATAATAAAAAACATTCCTAGCATTGAAGAAGCAGAATGTATAGTTATTTATAATCCTGACAAGTGGAAATATAATGCATTTTACTTCATAGATAATTTAAGGAAAGTAAAATCAGAAGAAGGAACAATTTATGATATACTTCACGTATCACAAGAAAAAGATAAATAAATATTATCTATTTTTGGGCGTCATCTATCTAGATGATAACTTATAGAGAAGAAACAGTCTATAAGGATCATACAGGATTTTATTATCTTATTTCCTAACTTAAAATCGAAAAATTAATGAAAATATCGTATTATTCGGAAATGAATCTTATGGTATTTTTAATATAAAAAATATATAAATATTTATAGTAAACATGTGATTTTCAGTAGATTTTGATTAAAATATCTTAAATTATAAAGATACAATTTTAAGTAATGAAAATGCCTTAACCTAGAAAAGAGGCTACCTAATGTGTTTAGGTGGCTTATTTTTGTTTATGAATTAAGTGTGAGGTTGTTTGTGGAAATATATTGATGTTATTATTGAGGGGTAGAAAAAATGATTTTGAGAGAGTGATAACAATGAAATATACTTATATTAAAGCTTATAAAGATAATGATAAAATGCGTAAAAGCCTTAATGAGTTAGCTGAAAAAACTTTTTCTATTAATTTTGAGAATTGGTATTCTAATGGTTTTTGGGGAGATAAGTTCATTCCACATTCTTTGGTAGATGGGGATAAGATCATAGCCCATGTGTCTGTTAATCTAATGGATTTCGATTTGGATGATACAAAGAAACATTATATTCAAATTGGCACGGTTATGACAGATAAAGATTATCGCGGTCAGGGTTTAAGTCGCTACCTTATACAAAAGGTAATCGATGAGTATAAAGAAAATTCAGATGGAATATATTTATTTGGAAATGATAGCGTCGTAAATTTTTATCCTAAATTCGGATTTATAGAAAGCAAGGAATATCAGTATAGTAAAGATATTTATTCAATGAATAATGTAAAAGAAATCCAACAGGTTGATATGTCTGACAAGGTTAAATGGGAAGATTTTTTCAGCACTGTAAAGAGTAGTGTAAGTAACGATAGGTTTACTATGAACAATCCAGGATTGATTGCATTTTGGACAAGATGGAGCAGTTCGGTTTATTATCTGGCTGAAGAAAATGCATATATTATCGCAGATGTTAAAGAAGAGAATCTCTTTATTAAACAAATAATAGCGAGTAATAAAGTGAATTTAGAAACAGTAATCAATTCTTTTGGAAGTGATATTAAAAAGGTAACCCTTGGATTTACGCCTTATGATATAACTGGATATGACATAAACGAACATCACGAAGATGACTGTACATTATTTATTTTAGGAAAAGATTTAGAATGCATCGAAAATAAAAAATTAATATTTCCAACTTTATCGCATGCATAAACTACTAATTATAGTAATTGAAAGGGATGAGAAGATGGCAATAGAACAAATGAGCAATTTTTTTACTGCTCGTGTAAATGAATATGATGAGCATATGATTAAAAATGTAGAAGGATGCAAAGAAGGCTATGTCAAAATGGCAGAACTATTACCAAAAGGGATTAATGAGTTATTAGATTTAGGTTGTGGTACTGGATTAGAGCTTGACGAGATTTTAAAAACTAAACCTTTTATTAATGTAACTGGTGTAGATTTAACTCAAGCAATGCTGGATAAACTAAAACAAAAGCATCCTGACAAGAATTTGAAGTTGATTAATGCAAGCTATTTTGATTATGATTTTGGTGTTTCTAAATATGATGCAGCAGTATCTTTTCAAACTTTACACCATTTTTCACATGAAGACAAACTAAAATTATATATAAAAATTTTTAATGCGTTAAAAACTAAGGGCCAATACATTGAATGTGATTATATGGTAGAAAATCAGCAAGAGGAAGATTTTTATTATAGCGAAAATAAACGGATACGTGAAGAACAGAATATTCCTGCTGGAGAATTTTATCATTATGATACACCGTGCACAATAGATAATCAAATTAATCTGTTATCTAAAGCTGGTTTTAAAACTGTGAAAATGAACTGGAGGATGGAAAATACCACAATAATTGTTGCTAAAAAGTAAGATGGTTTCTTGGGAAAAAGTCTATGCTATACTCGTTATGGCAAACTATATAGTAAATAGATGCTTTAAATATCGAGTTTTAGTAAGGAAAGATGTCATATACATGGCATCTTTCTTTAGGTTAGGGGAGAATAAATTATATTCTAGTAGTTTAAGTAGTATTATTATACGTTTTCAAAACGTCAATAATAAGTGTTATCTAATCAGCTTTAATAATATTTTACAACATTAAAATAGACAATATATTGACTATTTTAAGACGTCTTGATATAATAAAATAGTCAATATATTGTCAAAAATTTAATGAGCTTGAAATTAGGCTCAGTTAAGTGGATTATTTGTTCAAAATAAAGAAATAGTATTTTAAGGAGAATGTGATTATGAAAATAGACATATCTAATATAGAATCACTTGTAACAGAAAAAATAAAAATAAAAGTGTTAGAGCTAAGCCCAAATAGTAAATTAAAAATCAGAATTAAATCAGAATTACCATGGTGCCTAGGAGAGGAATATTCATCTTATGGAGTATTTATTTCAAATGAACAAGGAGAAGTTGATTTAGATTTAGTTAAACCTCTAGAAGGTACTTATAAAGCTAATGATAGTATGGGATTAATTTATTCCTTGAAAAAATCTAAAACTGAAGGGAAAAACATTGCAGAAAATATATCTATTGATAAACCAATGATTATAAATATGGTATTTGAAGCTTCTAACGAAAGAGAGGAAATTAATTTAAAGAGATCTTTTAAATCAAAAGATGTTATTATAAAGCATATTTATGAAGAAGGGTTTAGTGGAGAACTATTTTATAAGGAAAAATCTAATGATAAAACAGTGTTAATGTTAGGGGGATCAAGTGGTGATGCACAATCCTTGTCTCTTTTAGCAGCACCACTTGCGTCAAAAGGTTTCAGTGTTCTTATAGTTCCATACTTTGCATCGGAAGGATTACCAGATAAATTAGAAAAAGTTCCACTGGAATACTTTGAAAAAGTGTTTAAATGGATTGAGAATAATGAAATTGTAAGGTCAAAAGAAATACTTCTTCATGGAACATCTAAAGGAGCAGAATTAGCGCTTTTACTTGCTTCGAGGTATAAAGAAATTAAAAAGGTGGTTGCAGTGGAACCTCATGCTTACTGTTTCCAGGCACTTGATGGAATGATGTCTGGAAGGAATACTTCATCATGGTCATATAAAGGTGATTCAATTCCATATATAGAAGTCGATAATAATATATTTTTCGAAGATCAAAAAAAGGCAATAGAAAAAGGAATTCCATTTGGATTTGCAAGTACTTATAAGAAAAGTATTGAAAGGGCAACAAATAAAGAAGAAGCAAGAATAAAAGTAGAGAATTCTGAAGCAGATATTCTTATGGTTTCCGGAAAAGAAGATAATATTTGGAATAGCTATGATGGCTGCTTAGTAATATTAGATAATCTAAAAAAGAGTGAGTATAAATATAATGTGGAATCATTAACATTTGATAAAATGGGACATCCAATGCCAGTTCCATATATTATTCCCATAAGTGAGACCTTATATATAAATATGATGGGAGGAGTGTTTTTTTCAGGTGGCACCATAGAAGGTAACGCAGAAGGACAGTATAAATTATGGAAGAAGACAATTGAATTTTTATATTCCTAGGTAAATTTGAAAGTATTTTATGTTTTCAAATTCATTTATGTAAGTGAGTATATTGGAAGAATTACGACATTATTGATATTTCCTTAGTAAAGTTATATAATCTATAGACAATGTATTGACTAAATACATTGTTTATAGATTTTAATCTAAATTTTACAAAGGAGATTTTTAATATGGATTACGATAAAGAATTTTATTTATTACATATAATGCAGCAAGCATTTTCAAGTCTTTTTTCAGTTTCAAATAAAATTCAAATTATAGGAGATCAGCATTGTGCACCATTAACATCTAGGCAATATATGACAATGCTTGCAATACTTCATTTACCTAAAGATGAAACTACTCTTATTAATGTGGCTAAAAAGCTTGGAACAACTAAGCAAAACGTAACTCAATTGGTTAAAAGCCTTGAAAAGAAAAGCTTCATATCTATTATGTCAAGCCAAAAAGATAAAAGAGCTGTTAATATAAGCTTAACCGATCAAGGTATTGATGCAATGATTAAATGTGGAAAAGATGTTGGAGTTAATTTTATGGCTGATATCTTTAAAGATTTTACTAGGGAAGAAATAGAAACACTTTGGAAACTATTAGTTAAACTATATCGTTTTGATGGTGTTGAAATAGATGGGTTTGAAGAGAATGTTCAAATTCCTAGTATTGATTTAGAAACTGAACTAAAATTGACATTGGATAATTTCCATAAGAGAAGAAAATCAAAATAATTAGGGAATAGCTATTATGAATTTTCCAATGATACTTTCTTCAGATGTTATTTTAAGTGTGGCGAGAGGAGTGTTTTTTTAATAGAGATGATGATATGAAATCAATATTCAATTTTAATTCAGTATACTCAAAAAATAATTACAAATTATAATTAAATAAAAATCATTTGATTTTAATCTGATTTTAATCTTTCTTATATTTTAGATTAATTTTTGCTAAGTATTATATAAGCAAGATAAGTTAATAAAAAGTTTTGGAGGATGATTAATATGGAAAGAAATGAAATGATTAAAATTTTGATGGAAAAGGCTAAAATAAGTCAAGAAGAAGCTGAGGAAGTATTACAAGAATGCGACTGGGACCTTCTAGATTCTATAATTTATTTAGAGAGAAAGGGAAAAGTTGAAAATGATGCAGCTAATACAATTATAGAAGTAGCTGAAGAAAGTAAAAAAGAGAAAAATGAAAATCATGAGAAGAAAAGTGGAGGAATTGGAGAAGTTATTGGTAGAATAATTAAGTTTATAGGGAAAGCTATAGGCAAGGGAAATGAAAATTATTTTGAAATAAAGAAAGAAAGCAAAAAGCCAATAAAGATATCTCTAACTATATCAGCAATTTTACTTATAATTGCATTTTGGCCTGCAATGATACTATTATTAGTTGGTTTATTTTTCGGATATAAGTACTCAATAACTGGTCCTGATATTAAAACTGATAAAGTTAATGATATTTTAAATAAAGCTTCAGAGTCAGCTGATAACATTAAAGATGATTTTAAAGAAGGATATAAAGGTTGCTAATTAATAAGCGAAATACTTAGAGGTTTTGAAATAATTCGAAGCCTCTTATTTTTTAGTAAGAAGGAATTATATGTTGATTAGCTAAGCCACTTTTTATGTATATTAAAACATTAGGTTAAATGGTATAATTTAACTTGATATGGAGGGTTACTTATGGAAAATCATAAGCTTGTAGATAAGTTGAAAAATGAAGCAAATATAAGTTATGAGGAAGCAAAAATTACGCTAGAAAAGTCAAACTGGGATATACTGGAGGCAATACTTTATCTAGAAGAAAAGGGAAGAGTTCAAAAGCCTTCTGTTAGTGTATTTTATACTAATGAATATATTAAAAATTATAAAAATAACGAGATAATTAGTAATAGGGATCAAGAGAATAATTATAATAATGCAAAAAAGGATAATACATTTGAAGGCGTTTTTGTGAAAGTATGCAAAATAATAGATACATGCAATAATATTTTCTTTGAAATAAAGAAAGAAAGTAAAGTATTCCTTAAGATTCCTGTTACTGTAATTATATTGTTATTAATATTTGCTTTTTGGATGATTATACCTTTATATATAGTAGGCCTTTTCTTTGAATTAGAATTTTCGCTATCAGGAAAGAGAGAAGAAATAAACAAGATTAATCATGTGCTTAAAGTAATATCAACAAATATAAAAAAGGTAAAAGATAAATTAAAAAGGGGATCTAATAATGGTTAAAATTTTAATTGTTGAGGATGATGAAAAACTTGCAAGATTCGTAGAGTTAGAATTATTACATGAAGGATATGATATAGTAAAAGCTGATAATGGAAGAGTGGGTCTTGAAATAGCTCAGAAGGGTGAAATAGATTTAGTACTTCTTGATATAATGATTCCACAAATAAATGGGTTAGAAGTATTACGTAGAATTAGAAAAACTTCAGATCTGCCAGTTATAATGCTCACTGCCAGGGATGCTGTTATGGATAAGGTATCTGGACTTGATGCAGGAGCAGATGATTATATAACAAAACCTTTTGCAATAGAAGAGTTATTAGCAAGAATAAGAACAGCTCTTAAAAAGAGAACTGTTCTTGAAAGGAAAGATACAGACATAATAAGCTGCGGATTATTGTCTTTAGATAAGATGAGACATAAGGTAATGTATGATAAAACAGAAATAGAATTAACAAACAGGGAATTCACTTTACTGAAAATTTTATTGGAAAATAAGAATATAGTTTTAAGTAGAGATATACTAATGGAAAAAGTATGTGGCTATGATTATATTGGAGAAACTAATGTAATAGATGTTTATGTAAGATTCTTAAGGACCAAAATAGACGATGCATTTAAAATAAAGATAATATCCACCGTGCGTGGAGTAGGATACGTTATAAAAGATGAGTAAAGCGAATAAAGGCAAAAATGTTACATCTATTGCAATAAAGCTGAATTCTATTTTTGTAAGAAAACTATTTTTTAAATATCTTTGGATTGATGCACTTTTAATAATCTTTCTCATTGCATATTGGTGCATAGATGGAGAAATTAATTTCTATGGGGAATTAATGATGAATGCCAGAAGAGCATTTGCTTTCTTTCCTTTAGAAAGCTCCACATATACAGTAGTTTGGGATAATGGCAAAACGATGGTTAAAGATGCAAGCAGTTTTTTATATATGGTCGAAAGAGTGGTTAAAGCTATAGCTATTATAGAGGTATTATCTCTACTTAAAGAAATTATCTTTGGAACAATGAAAATTAGAAAGACTCTAAAACCACTTGATGAAATAGCTAAAACTGCCAGTAGGCTTGGTAATATTACTTTTGATGAAGAGAAATTTCAAAATCTTGAAGACGCCATCTCTAAAATCAGCCCTATAATCTCAGATGAAAAAATTTATACTGGGGACAGTGAGCTACATGGATTAGAAGAGGCAATAAACAACCTTTTAGAAAGAATGAGGGATTCTTATAGACAACAAGCAAGGTTTGTTTCTGATGCATCACATGAACTTAGAACTCCAATTTCAGTAATTCAAGGTTATGCTAATATGCTGGATCGTTGGGGAAAAAAAGATGAAAGTGTACTAAACGAATCCATTGAAGCAATAAAAAGCGAATCTGAAAACATGAAAAATCTAGTAGAGCAATTATTATTTTTAGCTCGAGGAATTAACGGTAAAACGCAAATTAATGGTACTGAGTTTTTATTAAATGATATGATGAATGAAGTTCTAGAAGAATCAAAGATGATAGATGAAAGGCATATATATAGGTACTGTAATTCAGAAGAAATAATTGCTTATGGTGATATAGGCCTGCTTAAGCAGGCTGCTAGAATACTAATTGAAAATGCGGCTAAGTATACTGATGAAAATGAAATTATAACATTAAAATCAGGGATAAATGAGAAAGGGGAACCTTATTTTTCAGTTCAGGATAATGGTATAGGGATGGCCGAAGAGGATATACCACATATTTTTGAGCGATTCTTTAGGGCAGATACAGCAAGGGTTAGAAAGAATGGTGGTACTGGTTTGGGGATGTCCATTGCTAAGTGGATTATTGATGGCCACAAGGGATATTTTTCTGTATTAAGTAGAAAAGGCATTGGTACCAGAATAACAATATTTTTACCTAGAAATTCAACAAAGTTTTAGCTGAAAGAATTATTGTTGGATAAACAAAAATATAAAGTACCTTAAGGTGAGTAGTTCTTAATAACTAATCCCAAATAATTATAGAATAAAGATAATGAAAAGGGGAATTGGAAAATGAATCATAAAGAGAGAATGTTGGCAGGGCTGCCATATAAAGCTTGGCTAGATGGACTTAGTGAAGAAAGAATGGAAAATAAGTTAAAAATACATGAGTATAATTTACTTCGCCCAGATGAAGTGAGTAGGATGGACAAATTGATAAAAGATATCTTAGGTAAAA
>JAJXWH010000067.1 GCA_021781745.1 Bacillota bacterium
AAAATAGAAAAATAGTAAATGACATTAGAGATTTAATGAAATTTAGAAATACTAATCCTGCTTTTGGATTAGATGGAGAATGCATTACAGAAGTTAATGGAAGTGAGCTTGTAATTACTAGAAAATGTGGGGAAAATACTGCAATATTAAAGGCTGATTTGAAAACTCATAATTTTACTATTGAAGCATAGTTTATATACTTAAATATATAAGGAGAATGAAAATATGAGTACAAATATTTTTTGCATCGGAGAACTTTTAATTGACATGGTTTGTGTTGACAATAAAGGATTAATCCTTGGAGAAAAGTTTGAAAAAAAGGCAGGTGGAGCACCAGCAAATGTAGCAGCAAGTATTTCTAAATTAGAAGGTAATGCATATTTTTTAGGTCAAGTAGGGGATGACTACTTTGGAACATATTTGATTAATTTATTAAATGACCTAAATATTAATACAGAAATGGCAGTAAAAAAGGGCAGCACAACAATGGCCTTAGTTGGAATAGATGAAAATGGTGAACGAAATTTTGATTTTTTAAGAGGCAGTGATGGTGAATATTCATTTGAAAATATTAATTTATCGAAGATAACTAATTCAGATATAATTCACTTTGGATCAGCTACAGGATTTTTAGAAGGTGAGTTAAGAACCACATATTTTGAATTGTTAGAATACGCAAAAGCTAATAACATATATGTATCATTCGATCCAAATTATCGCGATGCACTAATCACAGCAGATAAATTAAAGGAATTTATAGAGGACAGCATTTTTTTTCTAGAGCAAAGTGATTTTGCTAAGCTAAGTGATGAAGAATTATTTCTATTAACAGGAGAAAAAGATATTACAAATGGAGTTAATAAACTACACGATTTAGGTGCGAAGGTTGTCACTATCACTTTAGGATCTAAAGGAACCTATTTAAGTGTTAACAAAAAGAATGTTATAGTTCCATCAATTAAAATTAAACAAGTGGATTCCACAGGAGCTGGAGATGCTTTTGTTGGAGCTGTATTAAAGCAATTAAGTGATATTGAAGATAGAGAGAATATTTCATTTGAAGAATGGAGTAATATAATTGCCTTTGGAAATAAAGTAGGAGCAATTACATGCACAAATTATGGGGCAATAGCTTCAATGCCTGTGTTAAGTGACTTAATTAGTCAATGAAATTTTTAATTCTAAATCTAAAAAATACGTCATCTAATTTTTAGAATGGCGTATTTTTATCATTTAATTTATTTTAAGTTAAGTTATTTAAAATTCTCTGATTATCCAAGTAATACTTTGATAATCACCATATAAATCAGGAATAGTTATACCACCATACATTAGTTCATCTCCGCCAAACACTCCATCTATTCCGGAGATTGAGTAATTTTTATCTGGATCTAGTCCTCTTAAGCATAATTTTCTTATTGGCTCATTTGGAATTGCAAGAACTCTAAAATATGTTGCAAAGGCTTCTGTTTTCTCTTCTGATACTATTATCCAAGAGGCTTCGTTGCTATTAAATGGGTTAAGTAATCTATGCATATCTCCAAATTGAATAAGCTCGCGTAATTCTTTATAAGCTTCTACTTGCTTTTTAACAGTCTCTTTCTCTTCTTCAGTAAATTTAGTAAGATCAAGTTCGTATCCAAAGTTGCCTAACATGGCAACATCGCCTCTCATTTTTAAAGAAGTGTTTCGGTGAATCTGATGATTTGGGACAGCGGATACATGGGACCCCATAGTACTAATGGGGTAAACTATACTTGTCCCATATTGAATTTTTAATCTTTCTACAGCATCGGTATCATCACTTGTCCAAATTTGAGGCATATAGTATAAAATTCCTGCATCAAATCTGCCCCCGCCTCCAGAACAGCCTTCAAATAATATGTTTGGAAAATCGGTTGTAAGTTTCTCATATATCTTGTATAAACCTAACATATATCTATGAGCAGTTTCTCTTTGTCTTTCTGAAGGAAGGCTTGGAGAGCCTATTTCAGTCATATTCCTATTCATATCCCATTTTACGTAACTAATATTAACAGTACTCAAAATATTAGATAAGGAATTTATAATATAATCACATACATCTTCTCTGGAGAGATCTAATATTAGCTGGTGTCTTGCTTGAGTTCGAAACCTTTCAGGAACGTGAAGGCACCAATCAGGATGCTTTCTATATAAATCACTATCAGGAGAAACCATTTCTGGTTCAAACCATAAACCAAACTGCAGACCTAAATTATTTATACGCTTAGCCAAATCATCTAATCCATTAGGAAGTTTCTTCTTATCAACGATCCAGTCACCTAAAGAGCAGTTATCGCTATCTCTTTTTCCAAACCAGCCATCATCGAGGACAAAAAGCTCGATCCCGAGTTCTTGTGCGGTTTTACCAATGCTTTCAATTTTTTCAGCATTGAAGTCAAAGTAAGTTGCTTCCCAGTTATTCGCAAGAATAGGTCTGGTTTTATCTCTATAAGTGCCTCTGCATAATCTCTTTCTGTATAGTTTATGATAAGTTCTTGACATTTCACCTAAGCCTTTTGAAGAATAAACCATTACAACTTCAGGTGTTTGGAAACTTTCGTTTGGATTAAGTATCCAAGAAAAATCAAATGGATTTATACCTATTGAAACTCTCGTAGTCTTATATTGATCCACTTCTGCTTGTGCTAAAAAGTTACCACTATACACGAGGTTAAAACCATACACATCACCATATTCTTCATTTGCATCCTTGCTAAGAAGCGCAATAAAAGGATTTTGGTTATGACTGCTTGAGCCGCGTCTACTCTCTACGGATTGAATTCCAACTAGTAAAGGTGTTCTTTCAATATGTCTTTCCCTAGCCCAGGCACCATGAAGGTGTAGAAAATCATAGTCAGATTTATTAAAATCTATGTTCATACTTAGAGCCCGTAGTAATTTTAAATTTTCGCTGCCACAGTGTATAAAACGTGCATTTCTTGTTATAGCATCATAATTTTCGTAAGCTGTATAAGATAGAATTACTTTAAGTCCAATTAATGAATCTAATAATGTTATTTCCAAAGTTTGGGCTTCAGTCTCGTCTTCAACATAAGTTGCTGGAAGTCCTTCTAATTTTGGCTTTCCTTTTATAATTTTGTGAGATTCATACCTAAGATCAGTTATTGAAGATCCATTTTCAAGTTGAACTGAGTAAGCAGGAGTGCGAAAATCACTAGTTCCATAGGAAGGGTATTCTTGTGGAAGAGAGTCTAGTGAAAGCTTAGTATTGTCAGGATTAGGGTTTGGGGAAAAGGAACTCCTTTCTCTAAGTGATAATAGGTTACCACAATTAAAATTTCTTAATGTTTTTCCAAAGTAAAGATGTGAAAGATAACCATCCTCATGAATGTGTAAAACGTAGCTAGTATTCTTAGCTGTTAAGTGAAAACATTTTGTGTCATTATTATATAAAATGCTCATGTTAATTCCTCCAACGTAATTATATATTTGTTATTAAAAAGTTTATACTTAAGTTTAAGTATAACAATGCTGGTAAAAAATCAAATGGAATAATTTAAGATTAATATGGTATAATTTAAGAAATTAATTTTAGTTACTTAAAATAAAGGGGATTTTTAAATGGAGAAAGATATGCAAATGAGAGTTTTGCCAACAGAAAATAGAGATGGATTTGATCTGCTAGTATATCAATGCGGTATGGAAAAATGTAAGTCATCCCATTCTTACGGGCCGGCGATTAGAGATCACTTTTTAATTCATTTTATACTTAAAGGAAGTGGAAGATTTTTTGTAAATGGTAAAACTTATAATATAAAAGAAAATCAAGGATTCCTTATCTGCCCTGATGTTGTTACTTATTATGAAGCGGATAGTGAAGATCCATGGACATATACATGGGTTGGATTTAAGGGAATAAAGGCTGAGAATTATTTGAAATTAGCGAATCTTAACCAAGAAAATCCTATTTTTCAATGTGAGAACGGAGAATTTATTAAAAAATACTTTGGTGATATGATAAATGCTACTGAACTAAGATATGGAAGAGAAGTTAGATTACAAGGACTACTAGGTGTATTTTTATCAGAACTTATCGAGGAAGCTGGAAAACATGTTGTTATAAGCAGTAATTATAAGGAATTGTACATAAAAAAAAGTCTGCAGTTTGTTGAAACAAACTATTCTAGAAAGTTCAGTATATCAGAAATGGCTAAAAGTGTAGGACTTAATAAAAATTATCTGAGTGGATTTTTTAAAGAAAATATAGGAATGCCCCCACAGCAATATATAATGAAATTTAGAATAAATAAAGCATGTGAACTTATGAGTAATAATGATTTAACAATAAGCGATATTTCACGCTCAGTAGGGTATGAGGATACTCTTGGGTTTTCAAAGATATTTAAAAAAGAAAAAGGAGTTTCGCCTAAATATTATAGAGAAAGTTTGAAAGATTAATTTATGAAAAGGATTAAGGTTTTTGTAGTACTTATTTTGCAATGTTAATTTTATATTAACATTAACTTTACAAATTTTTACTTAACGATAAAACTCTGTTAACTTAGAGACAATATACTAGATTTAGAACTTTGAATGTAATAATACACAAAGAGACAGGCTTGCTACGGAATAAACTTTAAATGTGTCTTATGGATTAAAAAGTTGATAATTAAATAATAAGGGGGATGTTAATCAAGAATGAATAAGACTGTGAAAAGAATCTTAGGTTCAGTGTTAGCTCTAGCAATTGCGGTAGGTGCGGGTTACACTGTAAGCAGTAGGATAAAACCTGAAGAGGCAAAAGCAGCATCAAGTTCAAGCTGGAATGGTAAAACACCAAAGTATATCTTTATGTTCATAGGAGATGGTATGAGTTATCCACAAATTCAGGCTGCTGAATATTATAAAGGTGTACAAGAACATGGATCAATTGATCCAAAGAACGGTAATTATCCAAATCCAGAGAAATTATCATTTATGAATTTTCCGGTAGCAGGAACGGTAACTACTTATGATTCAACATCAGTTTGTCCGGACTCAGCATCAACAGCAACTTCGCTTTCGACAGGTAAAAAAACTTTAAGCAGTGTTATTAATATGGATGAAACTAAAACAAAATCTTATGAAACAATTACAGAAAAATTAAAAAAGCAATTAGGGTATAAAATTGGAATAATATCATCAGTAAATATAGATCATGCGACTCCAGGTGCATATTATGCTCATGTCCCAGCTAGAAGCAATTATTATGATATGGGACTTCAACTTGTGGATTCTAATTTCGACTTTTTTGCTGGTGGAAAATTCTTGTCAGATGACTCTAAAGAAGTAAAAGAACAAGGTAAGACCAAGATACAAGATTTGGCAAAGGAAAAGGGATATAAAGTAGTCAATACAAAGGCTGATATAGAAGGGTTAAAAAATGGAGAGAAAGCAATAGCAGTTTGCCCTGATGATGAAGTAGAAAAAGAGAGTGGTGCATTAAAATATAATATAGATAGAACTGGAGATGAACTTACACTTGCTGATTACACTAAGAAGGGTATAGATGTACTGAGCAATGATAAGGGATTTTTTATGATGGTTGAAGGTGGGAAAATCGACTGGGCTGGTCATGCTAATGATGCTGCTGCTAATATAAGTGATACAGAAGCCTTTAGTGATGCGGTTCAAGAAGCTATTAATTTTTACAATGCGCACCCAAATGAAACTTTAATTTTAGTAACTGGAGACCATGAAACAGGCGGACTTTCAATAGGATTTGCAGGAACTAATTATGATACTTATTTGCAGGATTTATCTAGTCAAAAAGAATCATACACTTCATTTGATAGGAAAATTGCAGAATATAGAGAGAAGAAGACGTCTTTTGATGACGCAATGAAAGATGTTGAGGCAAGCTTTGGTCTTAAAATGGCAGGGTCAAGCGAAGAATCAACAAAAGGCGGAATGGTATTAACTCAAGGGGAAGAAGCAAGGTTAAAAGCGGCATATGAAAAGAGTATGATTCCTAAGGAAAGTAGAAAGTTAGATGAAAATGAGAATATTTTATATGGAACATATGAACCATTTTCAGTAACTTTAACTCATATTTTAAATAATAAATCAGGCATTTCCTTTACTTCATATTCCCATACAGGAATACCAGTAGCAATGATGGCTAAGGGCGTGGGACAAGATTTGTTTAACGGATATTATGATAATACAAATGTCTTTGATAAGCTTAAAGCCATAACTAAGGTACAATAATTGGGTATAAAAGAAATTGAAATTGGGTATAAAATAAGGTATTTGAGAGTTTTTGAGGGTTTTAAGATATATAGATAGGGTATATAAGAGAATTTTTTGAGGATATGGAGAAAATAGATTGTATAGAGGATAGGCATTGTTATTAATGCTTATTCTCTATATATTGCTTTATGGGTAAATAGATGAAATAAAGAGGAGAAAGATTAATGTTTAAAGATTTTAGCAGGAAAAACACAATTCCTATAATAATAACTTTAATGGCGATAATATTTCTTATGTTATTACCTAATCAATTTCCAGAGAATAAGTATGAGAATACTGAAAGGGTAGCGGCTAAAGTATTAAGTACAGATAATAGTTTTATTAAGGAAACAGGGCTTATAAAAATTGGTGAGCAGTTATGTGATATAGAAATTCTTGAAGGAAAATTTAAGGGAAAGATAACTACAGGAACTAATAGATTAGCTGGATCTCTTGAACAAGACAAAATATTTCAAGTTGGAGATAAAATATTAGTTACTCTTGATTATACAGGAGATGAAATTAGAGTAGCAACTCTTGTAGATCATTATAGGTTGAATTATGAAATTCTTCTTGTAGGAATTTTTGTTATTGTGCTTGTTGGGTTCGCAGGAATAGTTGGAATAAAGTCTATTTTATCTTTTATTTTTACTGTGCTGGCTATATGGAAAGTTTTAATACCTCTATTCCTAAAAGGATATAATCCCGTGGCAGTAGGAGCAACAACTACTATGATATTAATCATTATAATAATTGGATTAGTTTATGGCATAGATAAAAAATCTTTGGCTGCAATAAGTGGATCATTAGCTGGCGCACTAGTAACCTGTATTATGGCAATGTTTTTTGTAAGCAAGTTCAAGATTCATGGGGCAGTTATGGCGTATTCAGAATCTCTTTTATATTCAGGCTTTGAAGATCTAAATCTTACACAGGTTTTTATAGCTAGCATTTTTATAGCATCTTGCGGGGCTGTTATGGATGTAGCTGTCGATATAACATCAGCTGTAGCAGAAGTTGTGGAAAAGAAACCAAGCATAACTAAACTTGAAGCTATTAAGTCAGGAATAAATGTTGGACGCTCAATTATGGGGACTATGATGACAACACTGCTTCTGGCATATTCTGGAGGGTATATTGGACTACTTATGGTATTCATGGCTCAGGGTACTCCAATTATAAACATATTAAATTTAAAATATGTATCCTCAGAAATACTTCATACCTTAATTGGTAGTTTTGGACTCGTAACAGTTGCACCATTTACAGCTATTACAAGTGGTCTTTTGTTGGCAAAGTCAAAAGAGAGAAGTTGTTTAAAATCAGAAATTTTAGAGAAGGATATAGAAACAGAGTTAATAAGATAATTAATTGTATTTTTATTAGCTATATAGGAGAACTTGACAAACATAATTAATTATTATATGAATTATATTAGATATAAAAAAATAGGGAGTGTATTATTATGAATGAAGTGTTACAAAACATATTATCAAGAAGAAGTGTGCGACAATTTAAGCCTGAACAAATTAAAGATGATGAGTTAAAGTTAATTTTAGAGGCAGGAACATATGCTCCTAGCGGTATGAATAAACAAAGCTGGCAGTTTACGGTTGTTCAAAATAAAGAAAAAATGGAGCAGCTTGCAAAAGTTATAAGAGAAGCTTTGGGAAGAGATGCTGGATATAATTTTTATGCCCCACCAACTTTAATAATGTTATCAAATGATAAAGATAATACAAATGGACTTGCTGATTGTGCATGTGCATTAGAAAACATATTTTTAATGGCAAATTCATTAGGAATAGGCTCATGCTGGATTAACCAATTAAAGACTATTTGTGATGAAAAGGAAGTAAGAGAAGTATTAACAAGCTTTGGAATACCAGAAAATCACATTGTTTGGGGAATAGCAGCAGTTGGATACCCTGAAAGTACACCTAAAGCCCATGAAAGAAAAGATGGAGTTATTAAATTCGTAAAATAAAATTTAGTACCAATATACAGCTTACTAAAAAGGTATTGATGTTAGTCAATACCTTTATTTAGTCATATAACTAAATAAATTCTGATAAAATAAATTAGTACTTTTGTAAATTGAAATATTTCTAATACTGTCTTAAATTATATTAAAATGATATAATTTATATAATAATTATGATAGGAAATAATTGTGGTAAAAATTTTGGAGGAAAGTGCTGATGGAAGAGATAATTAATAAACTAGATGGAAATGAGTTTTTTAAAGATTTAAATAGTGACGAAATTAAGAATCTAATTTCCAGTATTTCTTATACTTTAAAAACATATAAAAAGGGAGAAATAATTGCAAATGAAGAAGATGAATGCACTAGTTTAGGATTTGTTTTAGAAGGAATTGTTGAAATTCAAAGAATATATCTTAGTGGAAAACAAATTATTTTAAAACGGTTAAGTAATGGCGATGTATTTGGAGAAGCGTTGGTGTTTTCGAAAAAATCCAAGTATCCTTCAACTGTATTAGCTTTTACTGAATGTAGCATATTATATATAAGTAAATCTGATATACTTAGACTTTGCACAAGTGATGAAAGAGTACTCGGAAATTTTATGTCTGCATTAAGTAATAAAATATTCATGTTGAATTCAAAAATAAAGACTATAGCTTTCAAAAGTATTAAACATAAGGTTATCAATTATATTTTAGAGCAGGCAAAGATGCAAAAAAGTAAAACAATTCAATTAAAAGACAGTAAAGAGGAAATAGCCTCTTCTTTAGGGATACCTAGACCATCTTTATCACGAGAATTAATGAACCTTAGAGATTTAAATTTCATTGACTTTGACAGAAATACAATAAAGATTATAAATATTGAGGAATTAGAGGAAGAGTTATTTGATTAGATAGTATAAAGTTCAAGTATTTTGAATTTAAATTATATAATTTTAGGAGTAATTATGAAAAAAATTACGAAAAATCAATTAGAAGAGTTAGAAATCTTTACGAATTTATCTAATACTTCATTGGAAAAGCTTATTTATTTTGGTGAAGTTAAAAATTGTAAAGCAGGAAGTCATCTCTTTAGGGATAAGGAAAATGTTAATACTTTGTATACTGTACTGAGCGGCAGTGTATCACTATATAAGTTAAATGAAAGTGGTCAAAAGCGTGTTATATTCATATTTGGAAAAGGTAAGATGATTAATGATGTTATTATACAAGACTTACCTACATCAATTAACTGCGAAATTTTTGAAGATGCAGAAATATTATGCTACGATAAAAATATTTTTTTGAAGATTATGGAGGGAGATTTTAATCTTTCTAAGAATATAATGAGTTCATTAGCCATGAAAGTAAGAAGGTTATATAGGCAGTTAAAAAATGCAACAGGCGTAATACGAATGGAGAAAAGACTTGCTGCAAAGCTTTGGAAATTAAGCAAGGATTATGGAGTATCTTGTGATAATGGTGTAATTATTAATATGAACATTAGTGTTACATATCTTGCGGATTTGCTGGGGTCAAAAAGGGAAACTATATCTAGATCATTAAAAATATTAGTAAACGAAAATCTAATTGAATATGAGAATAAAAAGATAAAAGTTATTAACCAAGAAAAATTATCGCAATTTTTTAAAGCACCGTGATTTATATCACGGTGCTTTAATTTTTGATAGCGTATAATTTAATTATAAGTAAACGTATGTATGAAGGGAGAAATTATAGTATGTTTTGTGAAGAATTTAACAGTGTGGTTATGGCTGCTAAGGCAAAGGTTAATTTATTAAGGACAAATAAATTAGGGTATCTCATAAGTTCAATGCTTGCAGGTCTTTATGTAGGTATGGGGATTATGCTTATATTCTCAATCGGGGGATTATTAGGCGGTAGTGCATCGCCTGCTGCAAAAATAGTTATGGGAGTATCTTTTGGTGTAGCACTTAGTTTAGTTATTATGGCAGGATCAGAGCTTTTTACAGGAAATAATTTTATTATGACAGCTGCTTCTTTAAAAGGAGAAGTAAAATGGACAGATACTATTAATATATGGGTAGTTTGCTTTATAGGAAATTTAGTTGGGTCAATTATTGCAGGATATATGTTTTATGTCACAGGACTTTCAGCTGGGCCAGTAGGAGAATTTATAGCAAAGACTTCAGCAACTAAGATGAGTATACCATTTTGGCCATTATTAATACGTGGAATATTTTGTAATATATTGGTGTGTCTAGCTACCTGGTGCAGCTTTAAATTAAAAAGTGAGTCTGGAAAGCTTGTAATGATATTCTGGTGCTTGTTTGCATTTATAACTGCGGGTTTTGAGCACAGCGTTGCTAATATGACTCTTTTAACAATAGGATTACTTAATCCAGGTGCAGCAAGCGTAAGTGTAATGGGGTATGCTTATAACATAGGAGTAGTAACACTCGGAAATATGATTGGTGGAGCTGTATTTTTAGCATTACCATACTATATAATCTCAAAAAAGAAGTAAAGGAGAAAGCAAATGGGATATAAATTAAATAAGAATGATATTAATAGCATATTTAAAAGTTTATCAAAAGAGTATGTAATATATGCACCAAAACTATTTGAAGGACAAGGTACTTATTCAGATACTGATAGAATACGTTATGGAGAAATAAACACATTAGATGAAATTGTATTTGATAAAAAAGCAGAGTATTCATATAAGGAAGTATTACTTCCTATTTCTCAAACACTTTTCTTCTTCACTGAAGATTCTATAAAGGAAGCTGATGCTCCTAAAAAAGGTGCGATTATTTTCCTGAGAAGTTGTGATTTACATGCAGTAAAACGTATGGACGATATTTACTTAAGAAATGGACAAGAAGATTATTATTATAAGAGAATAAGAGAAAATGCAAAATTTATTTTAATGGGATGTGAAAGTTCATTCGAAAATTGTTTTTGTGTAAGTATGGATACAAATAAAAATGATGAATATGATGCGTACATAAAAATAAATAATGATGAAGTATATGTAGATGTAAAAGATTCAATGCTTGAAAAACTATTCGAAAATAATGAAACTTTAGATGTAAAACCGGATTTTGTAACAAGCAATAATGTAAGCGTTTCTATACCAGAAAATCTTTCTTTAGATGTTATGAAATCAGAAATGTGGAAAGATTACAGCAGTCGTTGTATTGCTTGTGGTAGATGTAACTTTGTATGTCCTACATGTACTTGCTTTACAATGCAGGATGTTTTCTATACTGATAATGGAAAAGCAGGAGAAAGACGTAGAGTATGGGCATCATGCCATGTAGATGGATTTACGAATATGGCAGGAGGGCATAGCTTTAGGTTAGATAAAGGGCAACGTATGCGTTTTAAGGTGTTGCATAAGGTCTATGATTACAAAAAGAAATGGGGATATCACATGTGCGTAGGATGTGGAAGATGTGATGATATCTGCCCAGAATATATATCTTTTTCTAAATGTGTTAACAAGTTAAATGAAGGTATGAAAGAGGTGTCAGAAAATGAGTAAAAATGAATATATACCTTTCTTATCAGAAATTAAGGAAGTAATTAAACATACAGAGATAGAATATACTTTCCGTATGGAATTTGAGGGAGATGTAAAACCAGGACAATTTTTTGAAGTATCACTGCCTAAGTTCGGCGAAGCTCCTATTTCAGTTAGTGGTATAGGTGATGGGATTGTTGATTTAACCATAAGAAGGGTTGGTAAAGTTACTAATGAAATATTTAATAATTATGTTGGTGACAAGTTATTCTTAAGAGGACCTTATGGCAATGGATTTGAAATTGAAAATTATAAAGACAAGGAAGTAATTGTAGTTGCAGGAGGAACAGGTCTATCACCAGTAAGAGGAGTTGTTGATTATTTTTCTAAAAACTTAAGTGATGCAAAAGGCTTTACTTTAATTGCTGGATTTAAATCGCCTAGTGATGTTTTATTCAAGGACGATATTAAAATGTGGAAAACTAATACAAATCTTATTCTAACTGTGGATAATGCAGAAGAAGGATATGAAGGCAATGTTGGAATGGTTACAAAATATATTCCAGAACTTCCGATTGACGATATTAATAATGTAGCCGTTATTGTGGTAGGTCCTCCTATTATGATGAAATTTACTGTGGCTGAGTTTTTAAAACGCGGTATAGATGAAAATAATATTTGGATTTCACAAGAAAGAAAAATGTGCTGTGGAATTGGTAAATGTGGTCACTGTAAGATAGATGATACTTATATTTGTTTAGATGGTCCTGTTTTTAATTATTCAAAAGGAAAATCTTTAATAGATTAGGAGGAGTTAATTATGGATTTAAATACAAAGGCAATAAAAAAGAATGCTTTTAGGGTTACTAAGAAAAGAGGATTAACTGCTTCTAGAATTAGAGTTCCAGGTGGACATATGGATGCAGAATTACTTGGAAAAATACAAGAAATATCACAAAAGTATGGTGATGGAACTGTTCATATAACAACACGTCAAGGATTTGAATTACCAGGAATAAGATTTGAAGACATGGATAAAGTAAACGAACTATTACAGCCAGTTATTGAAAAGCTAGATATAAATCAAGAGATACCAGGAAAAGGATATACAGCTGCTGGAACGAGAAATGTAGCTGCATGTGTTGGAAATAATGTTTGTCCGTTTGCTAATTATAATACAACTAATTTTGCTAAAAAAATAGAAAAAGCTATTTTTCCAAATGATCTGCATTTTAAAATTGCACTAACAGGATGCCCAAATGACTGCATTAAAGCAAGAACTCATGACTTTGGTATAATTGGAATGACAGAACCACAATATAATGGGGATAGATGTGTAAGCTGTATGGCATGTGTGAAAGCTTGCAAGAAGAAATCAGTGGGAGCACTTGAAGCTGTTAATTATAAAATCGTAAGAAATGAAGAGAAATGTATTGGTTGTGGTGAATGCGCAAATGCTTGTCCGACTGGTGCATGGATAAGGAGTAAGGAAAAATATTATAAGTTAGTGCTTATGGGAAGATCAGGTAAAAAGAATCCGCGTCTTGCAGAAGACTTTTTAATATGGGCAGATGAGCAAAGTATAATCAAAATAATATTAAATACTTATAAATTCGTAGAGGAATATATTGATAAAGAAGCTCCAGGTGGAAAAGAGCACATTGGATACATTATTGATAGAGTTGGATTTGAGGAATATAAAAAGTGGGCACTAAAAGATGTAGAATTCCCAGAGAAAACTATTGTAAAAGAACGTATATATTGGAGTGGAATACATTTCTGCTAGAATTTAAAGTGAAGCAATGACCAGCCGGAATAGAATACATATATGTTACGCAGGGCTATGAAAAATTTCGATGGGAATATCTAAACGGAAGGTTGCACCCCTTCTGCATGCTCCTGTGACAAGCACAGGACAAGCAAAATGGGAACAACCTCCCATTAAGATATTCCAGCAACTTATTTTTCAATGCCTGCTCCATATATATGTATTCTATTTCTTTGTATTGCTATCACTTTGAGCATTTCCTATATACCTAATGTAGAGAAGCAATAAATATGATTATTTTAATAGCTTAGAAGAAATAAGTATTCTAGGCTATTTTTGAGCGTTTATAAAAATAATTGCAAAAGATTTTTGTATTGTAACAAATGAAACAGAGTATTTTATAATTTCAATGTAAAATAAGCTCATAAGGTGATTCAAGGAAATGCACCTAATAGATATAGAAAATTATAAAACTTTATTTAATAAAAATTAAATATGTGAAGGAGAATAAGAATGGATAATAAAATGTTTTGTTTTCAATGTCAAGAAGCAGCAGGATGTACAGGCTGTACTATAAAAGGTGTGTGTGGTAAAACTCCAGACCTAGCAAAAATGCAAGACTTATTAATATATACAACTAGAGGTTTATCAGAAGTAGCAACAAGAGCTAGAGAAGAAGGTATTGCTGTATCACAAGCTATAAATACTATAGTAACAATGAATCTTTTCACAACTATAACTAATGCTAACTTTGATAAAGAAGTATTCTATGGAAGAGTAAAAGATACATTAAAATTAAAGGAAGAATTATTAGCAAAATTAGCTAACAAAGAAAATTTAAGTGCAGCTGCTTTATATAACACTGATTCAAGAACAGAAATGGAAGCAAAAGCAGAAACAGTTGGAGTTTTAGCTACTGAAAATGAAGACATAAGAAGTTTAAGAGAGCTTATCACTTATGGATTAAAAGGGTTATCTGCATATATGAAACATGCAAATGCTTTAGGGTATGAAGATGAAAATATATGTGCATTTATGCAAAAAGCATTATCATTAACTGCTGATAATAACGTTACAATAGATGAATATATAGCATTAACTTTAGAAACAGGAAAAGTTGGTGTTGATGGAATGGCTTTATTAGATAAAGCTAATACAGAAAGCTATGGTAATCCAGAAATAACAAAAGTTAATATTGGAGTTGGAACAAATCCAGGAATATTAATTTCAGGACATGATTTAAAAGATTTAGAACAATTATTAATACAAACAGAAGGAACTGGAATAGATGTCTATACTCACTCAGAAATGTTACCAGCTCACTATTATCCACATTTAAAGAAATACTCACACTTAGTAGGAAACTACGGAAATGCATGGTGGAAACAACCAGAAGAATTTGAAAGTTTTAATGGACCAATACTTATGACTACAAACTGTATAGTTCCTCCAAGAGACAGCTATAAGGAGAGATTATATACTACTGGCGCATCAGGATATGAAGGTTGTACTCATATAACTGCTGACGAAAACGGAAAGAAAGATTTCTCAGCAATTATTGAACAAGCTAAGAAATGTCCAGCACCTACTCAAATTGAAGAAGGAGAAATCGTTGGTGGCTTTGCTCATAACCAAGTATTAGCCTTAGCTGATAAAGTAGTTGAAGCTGTTAAATCAGGAGCTATAAAGAAATTCTTTGTTATGGCAGGTTGTGATGGAAGACAAAAAGCTAGATCATACTACACAGACTTTGCAGCAGCGCTTCCAAAGGATACTGTTATCTTAACAGCTGGTTGTGCAAAATATAAGTACAACAAATTAGATTTGGGAGATATTGGTGGAATTCCAAGAGTTTTAGATGCAGGACAATGTAACGATTCTTACTCATTAGCAGTAATTGCATTAAAGCTTAAAGAAGTATTTGGTCTTGAAGATATAAATGAATTACCAATAGCATTCAATATTGCATGGTATGAACAAAAAGCTGTAATAGTTTTACTATCTTTATTATACTTAGGCGTAAAGAATATTCACTTAGGACCAACTCTTCCAGCATTCCTTTCAGCAAATGTAGCTAATGTTTTAGTAGAAAACTTTGGTATAGGCGGAATTACAAATGTTGAAGATGATATGGAAATGTTTTTAAAATAAAAAAGAGCAAATTTTAAAGATAATTGTTCAAAGAAAAATGAGATGTCACTAATGTGACACCTCATTTTTTTGAACTTATTTATATTAATTTATTCAGATATTGTATCTTTACAATAACTCACGTCAACTTCATCTAGAGGAATAACTTTAGTATTATATTTTATTTTATAGACTATATATAACACAAGGAATAATGGAAGTCCTATATAGGCTGCAATTAATCCGTTCCAATCAATTGCCTCTGGAGTAATGTATGAATATCCTTGTCCTAGTATTATGATTATGCACATTAACAATGCTAATATAGGACCCAATGGATATAAGCTAGCCTTGTATCTCAAATCTTTTAAATCTTTACCTTGGTGAACATATGCTTTTCTAAATCTGTAGTGACATATCGCTATACCTACCCAAGCAATGAAGCCAGCAAGGCCAGATGCTGCAACTAACCAAACATAAACAGTACTTTCAGCATAAATACCAGTTAAAAAGCATGCAGAAGCGATTAATGTAGTTAAAAGAACAGCATTAATAGGTACTCCTCTTTTATTGGTTTTAGCAAAAACCTTAGGTGCCATACCTTCTTTAGCCATAGCAAAAAGCATTCTGCTTGATGCATACATACCAGAGTTACCGGCAGATAATACAGAAGTTAAGATAATAGCATTTATTAATGAAGCAGCACCAGCTATACCAGCTTTTTCAAATACCATAGTGAAAGGGCTTGTATCAAGACCAGCTTCAGTGAATGGTATTATTGCGCCTAATACAACGATTGTCCCTAAGTAAAATATTAAAATTCTCCAAAATATTGATTTAATAGCTTTTGGGATATTTTTTTCTGAATCTTCACTTTCCCCAGCTGCAATACCTATAAGCTCAGTACCTTGGAATGAAAAACCTGCAATTAAGAATATTGAAAATATTGCTTTAATTCCTCCATGGAAAGGTCCATCTTCTAAAGTGAAGTTATGGAAGCCGACTTTTTCTCCACCCATTATTCCAACAATCATTAACACACCAATTACAATAAATACAAGAACTGTAATAACCTTAATTCCTGCAAACCAGTATTCTGATTCACCATATGCTTTAGATGATAAAACATTTAAGCCTACAATGATTACTAAAAACAAAATACTCCAATATAGTGGATTTACATCTGGAAACCAATATTTCATTAATAGAGAACCAGCAACCATTTCAGCAGCAATCGTTATAGCCCAGTTATACCAATAGTTCCATCCAAGTGCAAATCCAAGAGCAGGATCAATAAACTTGTTAGCATAAGAACTGAAAGAACCTGATATTGGCATATGAGTTGCCATTTCTCCTAGGCTTGTCATTAAAAAATATACCATTACTCCTACTAATAAGTAAGAGGCTAATGCACCACCAGGTCCAGCTTGGTGTAAAGTATCACCCATAGCAAGGAAGATACCAGTACCGATAGATCCGCCTATAGCAATCATATTTAAATGTCTTGCTTTTAAGCTCCTTTTTAATTCGTTATTTTGTTCACCCATTTTTTCTCCTCCGTTTGGTTTTATAATTGTATAGGCAAACAACTAAGATAATATATGTATTATAAAAATAAAAAAAGCCATGAGAGCATACTCATGACATGAATACGAAAGTTATAAATTTTATAAAAACATTATAAAATATCGTATAAATTACATTGAAAATAGCTCTCCACAAAATAATTCGTGACAGTCTTATGCATGTTCTACATAAGCCCAGCAAATAGCATTAAAGCAATTAACTATTTACTTCGGCGAAAGTTCCTTTCGTATTATTTCTTCGAGCTTACCTCCATAATACTACTTTTAAATTTCGCACCTCTATCTTAGTTATCTATCTATTAATTCATACGTAATTATGAGTTAAAATTATAAATAAGTCAACAGAAATTTAATATTTTATATAAAATATTAAAAATACTTATACTAAATTTAAAAACCGGTTATCTAACATTACAGACAGCCGGTTTTGATAGTTCAAAAGATGTACTATTCTAGGTTTAACTTATTCTTTAATATATAATGAGTAATTATAAAATATCCTATGAAAAATATTAGGTTATATAAAATAATAAATATTAAAATAGTATGAACAGTTAAAATTGAATGAGGCTCTAGGCGAATTGTATTTGTTTGACCAATTATTGAAAGTGCTATAAAAATAAAAGATGAAATAGCACCAGAAATTATATTTAAAACAATAAATGCACCAAAAGATGATAAAATTCTATGTCTACTAAATAAATGCCCAATTGATATGGATGAATAAATCATAGTAAGAGACTTTATTATAGATATTAAAATTGCAACCAAGACTTCAATAATTACAACAGCCATTTGAAAGCCAAATTCCTTGTAGGTTTCTGAAAGTGCTCTTGGAATATCATTGAATATTGCGTTAAATGTATTAGGATTAAAAGCCATGATAATAATTGAAAGTATAGCAACTAATCCACTTATTATAAGCCAAAAAGTAGCAATGGAAAGTTTACTTGTTATATTTGTAATAGTAGTAACTGGGAGAGTATTCATCAGATAACCTTCATCTCCAAGCAAATTCTTATAAAATCTCTGTATTATTACAAAGAATGTAACAATAACTACAGCAGCCATAGTACATCCATATGCAAAGGTACTTAGTATGAATGGAATTGAACTAAAGCCTCTAAGTCCAAGGTTTGAAAGTTTAGAAGATAAATTAGTTTCCAAAAAAATTTTATTAATAGTAGCAAATACTAGCAGCACTGCATAAAGCGGGATAAGAATTCTACCAGTTGCTTTTATCTCATATTTCATTAATTTTCCTAACATCTAAATACCTCCCTAAATAAAGCATCAACACTTTTTCCTTCATTTTCTCTAATTTCATCAACACTCTTAGTCAAGAATACATTTCCATACGAAATAAATACTACATCATCTAGAATTCTTTCAATATCAGAAATAAGGTGGGTGGAGATTATAATAGTAGCATTTTCATTGTAGTTTGTAATTATTGTGTTTAAAATATAATCTCTAGCAGCTGGATCAACACCTGCTATAGGTTCATCTAGCAGGTATAAATCGGCTTCTCTGCTCATAACTAAAATTAATTGAACCTTTTCTTTTGTACCTTTAGACATAGTTTTTAATTTATCATTAGGATTGATATTCAGTTTTGCTAACATGTTGTATGCCTTTTCGGGATTAAAATTATCATAAAAATCTTGAAAGAAATTAATAATGTCTGAAACTTTCATCCAATCATTAAGATAAGTTCTTTCGGGAAGGTATGAAACAATTTTTTTTGTTTCAATACCAGGTTTATTTCCAGCTATTAAGATTTCTCCGTTTGAAGGAGTCAAAAGTCCGTTTGCGAGCTTTATAAGAGTACTTTTACCACTACCATTAGGGCCTAAGAGACCAACAATTCTGCCGCGATTAATTGTTAAGTTTATACCTTTTAAGGCTTCTGCCCCAGCATAGGATTTGAATAGGTTTCTGCACTCTAAAATAGGGCCATTATCCACGATATTATTTGAAAAAGAAGACATTGTATCAGTTTCATTAGAAGTATACAACATTTTATTATCATCATTATTCATTATTTCATCTCCTTTGATATAACTTCTATAAGCTCTATTGTTTCTTGTTTTGTATATCCAATCTTCTCCATGTTATAAAGAAATTTTTCGATTTGTTCTCGTGCTAAACCGTTTCTAATATCTTTAATCATATTAATATCCTCCGTAATAAATCTACCACTTGTTCTTTGACTAAAAACTAAGCCTGTTCGCTCTAATTCTGTTAATGCTTTCTGCATTGTGTTTGGATTTACTGCTGCATCGCTTGCCATCTCTCTAACTGATGGCAATTTATCACCAGATTTGTATATGCCTGAAACAATTTTAAGTTGTATTTGTTCCATTAGCTGCATGTAGATTGGTCTGTCGTCACTAAAAGTCCATGACATATTCTCACTCCTTTGTAATTGTATTATTGTAGTATTGTATTAAGTTATTAATACAATACTACAATTATGGTTATAATTTGTCAATAAAATATTTAAGTATTATATCGACAAAAATTTTTAATTAACTTAATTGAAGTAAGTTGATCTTCATAAATAAATTTAATATTTTATTAAAGTTACTAGAGGTTGAAATCGATAAATAATATATAAATTGATGAAAGTTGTCTCAAAAGTATGAAAAAATATTTATTTTATTACGGGATTAATAGGAAGGGTGAGTTTTATGATAAAGATAAAGGAAAATAATGAACTTGATATGGATGCACTGGAGATAAGAGATATTATTGACATTAAATTATTACAAAAATTCCAAGACGATTTTGCTTTTGCAATGAATTGTGCAAGTGTAACAGTTGATAAAGATGGTAGTCCCGTAACTAATCCAAGTAGTTATACAAGATTTTGCGAAAATTTTGTTCATTCAACTAAAAAAGGAGATGACAGATGTGCAGCTTCGCACAAAAGAATGGGAGAAGAGGCAGCAAGAACAGGGAAACCTTTTGTGGGAGCATGTCATGCAGGTCTTATAGATTTTGCAGCTCCAATAATTATTGAAGGTAAGTTAATTGGGACAGTTTTAGGTGGGCAAATGCTGACAGAAACTCCTAAAGATCAAGATTTTATAAGAATCGCGAGTGAGATAGATGTTGATTCAAATTCTCTTGTAAAATCAGTGCATGAAGTTAATATAGTTGATTTTAAGCATATAGAAGCAGCTGCTAGTGTATTATTTCTTGTTGTAAATTCTCTTGCTAAAAATGGACATAATCAAATTCAATTAGATGTGGTATCTAGAAGACTAGCTAATAATTTTATGCAAGTATCTGCCACAATAGAAGAACTTTCAGCTTCTGCAAATAGCATTTCATTTCAACAAGAAAGTTTAAATACTGAAATTGCACAGGTAGGAGTAGTGGCGGAACAAATTAATAATATACTAGCTGCCATAAATAATATAGCTGCTCAAACTAAAATGTTAGGACTTAATGCATCTATTGAAGCTGCACGTGCAGGAGAAGTCGGAAAAGGCTTTTCGGTTGTTGCCAAAGAAATAAAAAATTTAGCTGAGAATTCAAAAGAAACAGCAAAGAGTATTGCTGATTTGACAACTCAAATAAAACAGTCAGTTAATGAAACAGTGAAAAATTCTCATACAACTCTTGAAACAAGTAAGGAACAATCAAAGGCCATGGAACTAGTGGGGGAAAATATTCAAGATTCTGTGCAACTTGTAGATCAGTTAGTAGACTTAATGGAAAGCTTAAAATAAACAACTAATATTAGTGATGAGCTGCAAAAGCTATCCCAGAATAATCTGAGGTAGTTTTTTTATATGAGAATTACTGATTTTAGAGATATGTAGAAAATAATGTTAAAATTAACACCATTTAAATTAGTTGAACATATGAAAATATCTGATATAATTAGTTTAATGGGTGTATATACACCTGTAAACTAATAAGAAAGAAGTGTAAATATGGGGGCAGATTTAGTTCAAGAAATATTAAGATTAAAGAAGGAAAAGAATGCAGTTATTCTTGCTCATTATTATCAGCCTGGAATTATTCAAGAATTAGCTGATTATGTTGGAGATTCTTATTATTTAAGTGAAGTGGCTAGGGACTGCAAGGAAGAAACAATAATGTTTTGTGGAGTTAGGTTCATGGCTGAAAGTGCAAAAATATTATCACCACATAAAACAGTTCTAATGCCATGTGCAAGTGCAGGTTGTTCAATGGCTGATATGGCTAGTGGTAAAGCTTTGCTAGAATTAAAAGAAAAATATCCAGATGCTTATGTTGTCTGCTATATAAATTCAACAGCTAATGTAAAAGCACACTGTGATTTAGCTGTAACTTCTTCAAGTGCACTTAAGATATTAAAAAATATACCAAATAAGCAAATAATGTTTTTACCAGATAGAAATTTAGGTGAATATATTTCAGAGTTTTTCCCAGAAAAAGAATTTATATTATGGGATGGGTTCTGTAGATGTCATAATAAAGTAAGTAGAGAAGATATATTAAAAGAAAAAGAAAAACATAAAGATGCTAAAGTACTAGTCCATCCGGAATGTACTAAGGAAATTAGAGATATTGCAGATTATGTAGGAAGTACAAGTGGTATTATAGATTACGCGACTAAGGATGAAGGCAATGAATTTATAATAGCTACAGAAGAAGGAATTCTGCATGAATTAAAAAAGAAAAATCCAAATAAAGGTTTCTTTATTCCCGGAGATAAAATATGCTGTCAGGATATGAAGAAGACAACCCTTGAAAATTTATATGATGCTCTATTGAATGGAAAAAATGAAATGATTTTAGATGAAAATATTAGAAAAAAAGCTTTAAGGTCATTAGAAAATATGCACCTATTAGCATCAGCAAGTGCTAAAAATAGCTAGGTAATATAAATGAATAAATTTGTTGATGTTTTAATAATAGGTTCAGGAGTATCAGGTCTTTATTGTGGGTTGAATTTAAGGAAGGATTTAAATATTTTAGTTGTATGCAAAGATAAGATAAACTGCAGTAACACATATCTAGCTCAAGGGGGAATATCTGTTGCAAGAGGTATAAATGATATTCCACTATATGTAGAAGATACTTTAAAAGCAGGGAAGTATAAAAATGATTTAGAGGCAGTAAAAGTTTTAGCATCTGAATCTATGGATAATATAAAAAATTTAATAGATATGGGACTTAAATTTGATAGAAATGAAGATGATAGTTTAAATTTTACTAAAGAAGGTGCTCATTCAATAAACAGAATAGTTCATACAAAAGACAATACAGGAGAAAGCACAGCTAAGATCTTAATAGATAAAGTGAAACAAAAGGACAATATAAGTGTTTATGAAGATACTTATTTTGTAGATATTATTGAAAAAGAAGAGAAATGTATTGGAGCCGTATTAGTAAAAGAAAATGAACAAATAAATGTTTATGCCAAAGTTGTGGTACTTGCTACTGGTGGAATAGGCGGATTGTTCAATAACTCAACAAATCAAAGAATTCTAACAGGCGATGGAATAGCTTCTGCAATAATGCATAATATTCAGCTTAAAGACATGAGTTATATCCAAATTCACCCAACTGCATTATATGAAGAAGAAGGAAATCAGAGAAGATTTTTAATATCTGAATCATTGAGAGGTGAGGGCGGAATTCTGACAAATGTAAATGGTAAAAGATTTATAAACGAACTTTTACCTAGAGATGTAGTGTCAGATGCAGTATATGAACAAATAAGAGAAACTCAAACACCTTATGTATATTTAGATATAAGATTTTTAGGAAGAGATTATATTGTAAATAGATTTTCAACTATTTATGAAGAGTGTTTGAAAAGAGGAACAGATATAACTAAGGAGTGTATTAAAGTATCCCCAGCTCAACATTTTTTTATGGGTGGGATAAAAGTAGATCTGAATTCAAAAACCTCTATGGAAAATTTATATGCTGTTGGGGAAACAAGCTGTACAGGAATACATGGGGCTAATAGATTGGCAAGTAATTCTTTACTTGAGGGACTTGTGTTTTCTAAAAGGGCTGCGGATAATATTAATAATTCTGTGGATAATTTGGAAATAAAAGTTACTGCAGTGGATAAACTAAATAAATCAATTGAAGAGCTATCTGATATAAAGAGGGATTTAGCTATGCGAGTTATAAAAGAGCAAGGGGGAAAGCTTGATGATGAATTATTTAGCTATCGATAAGATAATAAAAGATGCACTTGTTGAGGATATACCAAATGAAGATATAACAACAAACTCAATTATAAATGAAGAAAGCATTGCAACAGTAGAGTTGCTTTGTAAGGAAGATGGAATAATTGCAGGTTTAGATGTTTTTAAAAGAGTATTTGATATCTTAGGAAGTGTGCAAATTGAGTTTTACAAAAATGATGGAGACAAGGTATATGCAAAGGATAAGGTTGGTTTCTTAAAAGGAAGCACTAGGAATTTATTACTTGGTGAAAGAATAGCATTAAATTTATTACAAAGAATGAGTGGAATAGCTACTTTAACTAATAAATTTGTCAAAGAAATAAGCCATACAAATGCAAAGTTATTAGATACAAGAAAGACAACACCAAATCTTAGAATACTAGAAAAATACTCAGTAAAAATTGGTGGAGGATGTAATCACAGATTTAATTTATCAGATGGTATTATGCTTAAGGATAACCATATAAGTGCCGCTGGAGGAATAAAAAATGCTGTATCCCTTGCGAGGAATAATTCTTCATTTGTTAGAAAGATTGAAGTAGAAACTGAAAATCTGGAAATGGTAAAGGAAGCATTAGATGCAAAAGTTGATATAATAATGCTTGACAATATGAATTTAGCTATGGCTAAAAGAGCAGTAGAGATAATAGATAAAAAAGCTTTAATTGAGTTTTCAGGGAACGTTGAATTAAGTAATATCAAGGAAATAGCAGAAATAGGAGTAGATTATATATCCGTTGGAGCTTTAACTCACTCAGCTAAAATATTGGATTTTAGTATGAAAAATCTTACTTTGCTTTAAACAGTATTATAATAGTAGAAGAGATTTAAAATCAGTATTATTGAATAAATATAGTATAAAATTAAAGTTGCGCTGAAGTAATATTTTACTTAGGGCAGCTTTTTTTATAAATATTCTTAGTTTGTTTCAAATGTAACAGATTTAAAATCAATATCTTATTATAATAGCTTTATAAGGTCAATAAAGCAAAAATCCAATGATTATATAGAGAGAAATTTGATGAATTTAAAATATGGTAGTGTAAAAAATATATGAAAAATCAGTCTGACTACCATTTAATGTTAACTGATGTTCGCCAGTTGCCCTTGACACACCTAAAGATAAATGGTCTTAGGCAGTTAAGGACGGGTGAACGA
>JAJXWH010000068.1 GCA_021781745.1 Bacillota bacterium
TAGTTAAAGGAATTCTTTCACCTTTTTCATCATTTTTTATAATAATAAATTGTCCTGGCTTTGCAGATTTTGCCACTCTTGGAGCTTCTATATCCATTAAAAATATATTATTTGTAAGCTCCCTTTTACTTACTATTTTATACATGCCTTAGCACCCCTTTTTATCATGTTAAGTTTAATCACTTTATTATATAGTTTACACTATTATTCTGAATTTTTGAAATACTTTTTTGTAATAACAGTACATTTTTATTATCTAATAGATAAATCTATACATCTCATATTAGACATACATAATTTCAAATAAAAAAATAGCACAAGATACCTAGAAAGATTAAGTACTTTATACTATTTTGATATGCTTTAAAAATATTTACTTTTTAAGTATTAATATGTTAAAAAGATCCTTTATTTACACTTACTTCATAAAATATGTACTATAAATAATTTATTATTATGTATTATTAACTGGTAAAACTATTTTGAATTCAGTAGCTACATCAGTACTTTTAACAGATATTTTCCCATTATGCTTCTCGACTAATTCTTTTACAATACTTAAGCCATACCCATGACTTCTATCGCTATTCTCCTTTGTAGTAAAGCCCACTTTAAAAATATCTTTTAAATGGCGTTCTGCTATCTTAGGTCCATTATTCTCTATTTTTATTACTACATTACCTAAGTATTCATAACTTTTTGCAATTATTATTCCTTTACCATTAAGCGCTTTTATTGCATTGTTAACAATATTAGATATTATCCTAAATAACTCCATTTCATCCATGCTTATTAGTTTAAAATCGCAATTTTCATCGATTATTACATGTATTCCTGTATCTATGGCCGGTTTTAATGCAAGTGATAGTACTGACTTTTCATTTTCTGTAACCTCTACTGCTGTTGATGTGGATTGATTATTATTTATGATATCTTTCAATGATTTTTTTAAATCATCAAATCTTTCCATCAGGCAGAGGCCATACAAATAAGAAATTTGTGCTCCATAATCATGTTTAATTTTCCTAAGCTCATTGTTTTTAACTTCTAGAGCTTGATTTAATTTATATATATGGCTTGATTTTTGATGTATTTTCCAAAAATAAACTAAAATTGCAGCAATGAACATGAAAAAAGTTACATATGCAATGTTCTGTACAAATTGCCTTTTGTCAGACAAATTTAACAAATAAAATGTAACAATATAATCAAGGACAAAACTTAAAAGTAAAATGCTTGTTGAAAAATTTTCATAAACAATAATTTTATATATTTGTTTTATTTTTTCTATATATTTAAAACATAAAAGTATTAATATCCATTCGGGAACATATACTATGAAAATCTTTTCATAGTCGATATAATAAATCGGCAAAACTTCTTTTATATATTCGAAAATCAAATTTCCAAATATTGTTGAGTATATACCTAAAGTAAAATAAATTAATGTATATGATGCAATTGTACCTAAAGGATTTTCCCTATATAGCAAAACTGCTACAACTAATGCCAGTATATGAGTTACAAATATACCCAATATAAAATTATCTCCAAAGGTCCCAGACAAAAAGGTAGATATAAAAATAAATAGTAATATATTGATAACCAATTTAACTTTACTGTTTTTTTCTTTATTAGGCACACAATAATCTATTGTATACGCCATTATTATGGATTGAAATATTGAAGTTATAATATCTATAAAGAGTAATGCCAATTTACGCCCTCCTTAGCTTCTCTAATTGAGATTTATCTTAGTTTTTTCATAGATTCAGGCATTTCTTCAACGCCATTACCCCAAAATGATGCTGGAGCTAGCGTAACCATTGAATCAGATATTTTCTTTAATATTTCACCTATTAATTTTTTTACCATAAAAACCATCTCCCTTTAATTACCCATATTAATTAATAAATAGTATTAGCTTTCTCTTTTATTAAACATTAGTACAGCATGAAATAGGATTGTCCAGGTTATCAAAGAACAATAACCACTATAGTTATATAAAATAATAGATATTGCTCCAAGAATTATTGAAGTACCCAGACCCCGTTCCCTATTCTTTTTTATCAGTTGAGGGCGTGAAATCGGCATTTTAGGATTTATTACTGGAGCTTGATTCCATATGCAAAATATGCTTAGTAAAATTAATATACAATTACCAATAAAACTAAGATTACATTGCAAACTTAATACCAAGATTCCAGTTGTTAATAGCATTGTAGCTATAAAACACTTAAATTGGGTGTCTTCATGATATCCTCCTATAAAAGGTTTCGTCACTAACATTACCATGGCTATAATAATCACTTTATTAAAATAACCAAATAATGAGAAAATTATTATTAAGGAAATCATTTTTATCAATTCAAATGAAATAGTTACTAAAGCGTATTCCATTTGCTCAAGTTCGTCTTTACTATAGTTTTTATCTGTTGCTATACTATTTATAATTTTCTTGGAAACACTTTTTACCATTTTTATCTCTCTTTTATATATTCTTCTAATTATATAACATTATATACCATTCTATGTCTCTCTTCAACATGTTTTTTATAAATCATGTAGAATTTATTGAATACTTTGAAAATACAGACTATTTTGACATTATTTTTAATTCCACAAAATAATAGAATAAATTAGTAAGTCATTTGTTGATTCAAGTATCTTTTCCACTAAATCCTACAAATATTTCATATTAATGTATAATTGAGATTTTATAGAATTATTTTATGAACTTATTGTAGTGAACATTGAACGGTGGTAATATAATCTTGTTCAATTATTGAACTTTATTAAATTGATTTTATCTCAAGTTTTAGGAGGAAAGAGAATTATGGAAGATATGTCATATTGGAAAGAAGTTTGGGAAAGAAAAGGAAATGGTAACACTACTTCTTTGGAAGAACTTGATGGTTACGAAGATACTTGTGCCGATGTAAAAGAAATCGCAAAACAAATCGTGAAAGAATTAGATATCAAAGAAACTGATAAAATACTAGAAGTAGCTTGTGGTGCTGGTGGACTAGCTCAATATATAAAATGTGGTGAATATGTTGGTGTAGATTACTCAACATCTCTTGTAAAAAGACATATAGAGCTTCTAAATAACTCAGTTTTACATGGCGAAGCAAATGATCTAATCTTTAAGGATAAAACTTTTGATAAGGTATTCTGTTTTGGAGCATTTCATTATTTTCCAAATGAAGAATATGCAAAACAAGCTATTGCTGAACTAAAGAGAGTAGCTAAAGAGGCTATATTTATTGGGGATTTACCAATAACTTCACATAGACAAGAACATCTACTTTACGACAAAAAAGATTTTGAAGGTTGGAAAATAATCGATGGTTACTACAACCCAAGCAGATTCAACGTTTATCTAAAATTATAGATACAACATTTAAACTAGACTTTAAATTTAACTCACAGAAATGAGTCACATACTTTTGTTCCAGTTTCTAAGGAATTTTGATGGATGATTCTAAGAAGAAAGGTTGCACCAAAATGCTAGCTTCAAAGACAAGCTTTGAACTAGCATATTTGGAACAACTTCTCTTCTAAGAATCATAACCATCAAAATTCCTAATGAAACATTTCACAAAAGTATGTGACTCATTCTGGTTGAGATATATTTAAAGGCTAAATTAAATTCGAAATTTCAGGCTTATTCAGATACTCAATATATCAAACTGAAATATGAGTTCACACACTAAGAACATTCAACAGCTTATTTTCAAATGCCTATTTCATATTATGACCCTTGTGGTTACACACATGTATCTAATTTCTTTGTTTGATTATACGCTTAAATTTAATAAATATTTTATATATATTTTTTTACTATATCATTTAAGTATATGCAAATTTTACTTATAAAGTAAGTTCACATTGTAACACCTATGTTAGTTTATCACTAACCATGTGTTTATCTTATTCCAGATGACCCAAAGCCTTTTTCACTTCTGTCTGAGTCTGATAATTCTGATGTTTCAATTATGTCAACTTTAAATACTGGTTTTATGACCATTTGCGCAATTTTCATTCCTGGTTCTATTTTGAAGACTTCGTTGCTATGGTTAATTAATATGACACCTATTTCTCCTCTGTATCCCTCGTCTATAGTTCCTGGGGAATTTAATGTGGTTATTCCACTTTTTAATGCTAATCCGCTCCTTGGTCTTATCTGAGCTTCCGTATTTTTAGGAAGTTCTATTTGTATTCCTGTATGTACTAAGCCTCTTTCACCAGGTTTAAGGATTAATTCTTTTACAGCATATAAATCTAAACCTGCATCACCAGCATGCGCATAGTTAGGCAATATAGCCTTATGATCAACTTTTTTTACTTTTAATATATAATTTTCCATTATTACACCTACTTTAAAACTTATAATATTTATGATTATAGCTTAATTTAAATAAAAAAATCTAGTATATTTATAAATATTAATGCACAATATACAACCTAAAATCCGCAATTTTCCTTGACACTCTTTTTAATCGGGATAATATATTGTTTATTGTGCACTAATCTAGAATATATACTTAATTGTTTTAAATCATATATTCCAACAATTAACATAATGTATATTTTTATACTAAATGCTTATGTTTGTTTTGAGCTTCAGACCTTTTAATTTTATTAACTATCACTATTTTTTGATTTTTATTAACATTATCAATTATAATCTCATTCCAATTAATGTACTTAGGTTTTTCAAAATATCTCTTATCTATAATCTCTATTACCCTATAACAACCTTCCTCAATTTCAGAGAAAACAGCTCTTCCTTCCTCGTCAGTAATTTTTGATTTAATAAGAACTGGAGATAAACCATTAATTTTATACAAATTAATTTTTACCCCTTGTAAGTATTCATTTTCCCCACAATCCAGGATTGATGTAACTTCAATTTCTCCATTATTGAACTTTTTATCTTCTATTTTCTCTAAATTTGCATCCACTATCTTTTCCTGTTCAATTTCTTTATGCTCGACTGCTTTAAACTCATAGTTTTCATCATTACTTTCACAATATTTTATTTCATTATTTCCCGATGATACTATATGGTTTATGCCCTCTGTGACTCTATGGTTATCTCTAGAAGAAACGATCTCATTCATAAAAAGCTCCTCTTCCATATTACTTCTCTTAATATAATATGCTGAAAAACTCTTTATGTGATTATGATTTAGGCACCTAAAATAATATTTAATTTACAATATTAATAAAAAATCGGAATACCTATCTCCACAAAACAATTTAGTAAATTAAAATCGTTACAGCTAAATTCTTTTTTATTTACTGAAACTGAGAGATATAAAACTGCAAGAATCTCGCCATTGCACATTACTGGAGTTATGCAAACTGATTTCCAATCTGGTATACCGAATTGATTATGGTTATCCATGTTATCCCAATCCACCAAGTACACCCCTTTTCCCTGTTCTATAACTTCATAGATTAAATCAAAATTAAACTTTTCTCCCATATTCCAACCATCTTTTGCTCTAGATTTACTATACATATTAATTATCCTTTTATCTTTTATGATAAATACTGTGGCTGTTTCGCATTCAATTACATGCATTATTTTTAATAGAAATTGATAAATCTTATCTTGCTGGTCAGCTTTAAACTTAACTAAATTAGCAACTTCTTTTAAGTTTAATGCCAAATTATAATCCTGAGTTGCATTACCTGATAAAACTCCAGTTAATTCATTTCCCGCGTTACTACTTACTCCATAGTCGTTATCCCAAAGAACATATCTATTCTTACCTTCATGTTTTGCTTTATATAAAGCTTGGTCTGCTCTTTCAATTATTTCTTCACTATTTAATGATTCGTGATCGCTTACTGCTACCCCAATACTAATAGTTATATTTCTTTTATCACCTAATATTTTTGCATCTGCTACATTACTTCTCATTTTTTCCGCCATATTAATAGCCTTTTCTTTATTAGAATTTGGTAAAAGTATTATGAACTCTTCCCCTCCATACCTTCCAATAATGTCGCTTTTTCCAAGGCATTTTTTAACCTCTTTAGATAATTTAACTAATACTTCATCTCCTGTTTGATGCCCATACTTATCATTAACCCCTTTAAAATCATCAATATCAAACATTATTACAGCAAAATCTCTTTTTTCTAACTTTGCATTATCTAATAAGTAAAGTAATGCTTCTTCAAAATACTTTCTATTATAAGCACCTGTAAGCTTATCTAAAGTAGAAGTTATTGTAAGTTTGTGCTTTTCTAATAAAAAAGTTAAAAATGGTTTAAATTGCTCAATTATTTTTTTAGAATCCTCATTGATATTATTTATTGCACTACTCGCAATTAAGATTAATCTTGCATTAATTCCAGTACTACTGTTGATATTCTTTTCTCTATTTATTATTTTCATATACATACATGATTTTATTCCATCTTTTAATATCTTATCATCTAGTTGATAAAACCTAGCATCATTATTACAAATAACAAATATATCCTCTTCTGAATCCACATTAATGGAAAAATATCTATTTATCTCATTTTTATCAGTAATTCTGTATGTGCATATAATATCATTTTCGCCTTCATTATTTTCAATAACAATCATAGCCTTATCCGCTAATGTTAATCTAGCCATATATTTAATAATATTCTCTATATCAATAATAGTATCATTAGAAAATTTCTTAAATACTTTATATATGTCGCTAAAATCATTATAATAACATTTTTCATATAAATTTTGAGCTAACTGATACACAGCCTTATTTCCCAAAATACTTTTCAAATTTAATTCCTTTAATGTTGTAATAAGTTCCTCATGTTCTTTAATAGGTTTAATTTCCTTAAACTTCATATTAATATTTAAATCATGGTTTATGCATTCCATAAAATTCTTACGTACTGATAAAAATCCACTATTATTTACATATTTTAATCTATCACCTTGTGGTAAAAAATTAATTGTATCTAGATGCAATGCTATTGCTTCATAATAATAGTTTATTGCTAGTGCACTGCATTTTAATTCTCTATACTTTTGTCCAATCATAGCATATATATCAGCTTTAATTTCCTGATTATTTACAAATACACATATTCTTAATGCCTTATTAATTAAAAAATTATAATAATTTTTCTCCCTGAAATTAAATTCTAGGTATAAATAGATTCCTTCCATATTATAATCTTTTGGATATCCATTAAGATTAAAGAATAATTCTTTAGCAAAATTATTGTACCCTAAAAATAAAATCCGTCTAATCGCATTTAATCTTATCTCAAGTTCTGCCTCCTGATTTTCGATTTTTTTTATACGCTCATCTAATTTTCCATAAACACTTCTTATATCTTCTTCACTTTTACATTTATACAACATTAATTCATAGTAATTACATATTATAATTTTATAATGAAAATTGTTTGTATTAAATATTAAGGTATATACCTCTTTTAGATAATCGTATGCCAAATCATAATTGAATATTAATAAATTGTATAAAGCATATGTGTAATTTATATTAATGACTTCTTCTTCTGATAACTTAAGCCCTTTTTGCATTTGCTTAGTTAAATAATAATATTTTACCGCTAAATTTGTTCTCCCTAATTTTATATATAGCAAACAAAACTCACTGCAAATATTAAATGAATATGAATCAATTCCTTCTTCTCTCTCTCTTTCCAATGCTCTTAATAAGTATTTTTCTGCAAGAGCGTACCTTTTTTCTATACTGTAAATGTTGGCAATGTAAATTAAACTCAATATTTCTTTCTTATATACTTTAAACTTATTGCTAAGTCTTGTCACTTCTAAATATTGTTGCAGAATTATATTATTATCATCACCCTCGATTTTGCAAATTGATGAATAAAATAGCCTACAATATAATTCACCATTAATGTTATTATTATCAACAAAAATTTCGATAGCATGTATACAATAATTTTTAGCTTCAGTATAAATTCCCTCTTTAATGTATACACCTGCCAGTGTTATTGCCGCCCATCCATTTATATCTTCTTTTATTCTATTTTCTCTGCATATAATTAATACTTTTTCCGCATTAACTAAGGTTTGTTTATAGTTATATTCTAGTTCGTATTTTAACGCCAAGGCATAATAATAATATGCCTCTCCCTTAGCAAAAAACTTTTTGTCTAACAACTTCCGTGCATAATTTAAAAAATATTCTATTTCTGTATCCATATTAGTAGTATCATTAATCTTTATAATTATCATTTCTAGTAATGTATATATTTGATTTTGCAAATCATCATTTTGAACTGCATACTGATTTGCTTTCTCGAAGTATTCGTAGCTCTTTTCATGTTCTGAATTTTTTTCATAAAGTTTTGCAATATTTATCGCTATTGAACTTCCATTTAAACAATTTGGATATTTTAATACTTTTTTATAATATAATAAAGCCTTCTCTGAATTTCCTAATGCATCTTGCCCATCAGCGTACTTTAACGCATAGAATTGGGCTCTCTTATAATCATTACTTCTTTCCAAATGAATTAGGAATTCTTCTATATAATAATCTGTTTCAAATAAAATCTCTTCCATAAAAATAGCTGCATTAGAATGCAATTTCATTTTTTCTTCTGCATTCAATTTCAAGTAAACAATATTTCTTAATAAATTATTTGTAAAACCAACAAGTATACCTTGATCGCTTATTTTATCCGATAAAATACCTTTTGATTTTAAATGCCTATATACTCTTATATCATCTATTTCAGTTATGACATATTCTAAAATAATTTTTTCCGACAGAGGCGTCTCAAAAACAGATAATTTTTTTATCACTTCGATTTCTTTTTTAACTAATAAAGAAAGTCCTGCCTCTAATCTACTTTCTAAAGTTTTTGGTATTAGTATATCTTTTGTTTTAATGTTATTTTTCCATCTTCCGCTAACTTCGTCAAAATATAGCGATTTATTTTCATATAATTCCTTTATTACTCCACTTATATATTGTGGATTTCCTAAAGTCTCAGAATAAATTTTAACTGCTAACTTATCAATATCTTCATTTGTATTAAGCATACTTTTAATCATCTTAGTAGTATTATATTGATTAAGATAATTAATTTTATACTCCTCGTATTGCTCTAACCTCTTAAGATTATTTATAAATTCTAAAAAGCTTCCGCTGCTTTTACTTTCATTCATAGAAAATATAATTATTGTATTTTCTAAATTACTTCCTAGAAATGTAATATATCTGATAAACAGTTTAAAAACTTCGTTTCTTTGATCTAAGTCATCTATAATAATAATAAACGGCTTAGTCATAGTATATTCATTAATAAACTTGCCAATTCTATTAATTAACTGGTGCTTTTGTTTACTTTCATTACTTACAGAATTTCCTACAATCAATATTGAAACAAATTTCTTTAAATAAATTTCATATTTATCTTTTAAGTTTTTATCAACCTTACTTAAAATAGAATTTAATATATAATTATATAGTTCTTCCATGCTTAAATTATTATCGCTGAAATCATTAACATATATAATATCTTTAAAGTACTTATTTTCTATTTTATATCTAATTTCTTCTAAAAGCCTGCTTTTTCCGCTTCCATCTTCACCGTTAAATGCTATTATTTTATGTTTTTCCTTACTTTCTAATACTTTTTGAAGATTTTTTTCAACTATCTTCAATTCTTCTTCCATACCGATTATATCTAAATTAGTATTAAGCTTATTTAAATCATCAACAAAAAACAACTTATAATTTTTTTCGAGTCTATTATTTATATCTTTTATAAAATATTTGATATTAAGTGACATATTGATAGTGTTTTGATTATATATTTTTTTTATATGCTTTAATTCAACCAAATGAGTTTTAATATCTTCTTCATTAAATATTTGATTAAACAATTTTATAACCAGTTCAATATTATCCTTATTAGAGTTACCTTCATCTCTACTTTCAATGTTATATTGATAAGGATATGAGCTGAAAGATGAATTTAATAAATTGAATTTTCTGAATTCATTTTGCAGTAAATTTTTAATTTTAACTTTAACATTATTCCTTGATATTGGAACTAATTTTATATCTTTAATTGAAATATCATCAAATATATATCCTTTTTTATTCAATGTATTAATAGCTGCGCATAATTCCATAAATATATCTAGCTTTTTATAAGGTGTACATTTTTCAAGATAATCCTGGGTATTTATTTTAGATTCAACATACTCCATTAAGTATCCATATTGAGGTTTACTTAATTTTATACCATTAATACTATGAATTATTTCAATACCAACAGTATTTACCATATAGTCAAAATTAAGATTTTTAATAGTTTTAAATTTACTTAATAAATATTCTCTTGTTTTTTCATAGGTAAAATCATTTTTTAAAATGCATAGAACATATTTTGCATTGTTTTCTGAATCTAAAACGAGATAATTCGAAAAATTTTCCTCAACAGTTAATTCATATTCTATCTGATATTTATTATTCACATTTCTCACTATTAATCCATCTCTTTCCCTTATGAATCTTAAATTTTACCAACCTTATTAATATTATACCATATTTTAGCATTACATAAAAACATATTTATCGCTTAATATTAGTTTTGAATTTACATTAATCTACTTAATTTTTACTTCACATTGATGTTTTATAATTTTAAATCATATAAATAAAATTTTAGGACATAATACTTTTTGTACAAAATTTATTTATGAAGGTGATTATATGTATTTTAAATTAATAAAAAAATCAATTTCTATAGTTCTACTGATGATTAGTATAATCAATTTTCAACCGTTAACTACTATTAAAGTTTATGCAAGTGAAAAAAAGATAATTTATTTAACTTTTGATGATGGACCTGCTGGAAAAGTAACACAAGATACTTTAGATATACTAAAAAAGGAATGCGTTCCTGCAACTTTCTTCCTTATAGGAAATCAGATTAAGGATCAAGAAGAAATAGTGAAAAGAATATATAATGAAGGGCATTCTCTTGGTCTTCACAGCATGAGTCATAAAAAAAATTGTCTATATAGTTCTAATGAAGCTTTTTTAAAGGAAATGTTGGACTCCCAAGAGGTTATAGGCTCTATAGTTGGATTTAAGCCAAATATATTAAGGTTTCCATTTGGCTGCAATAATAATTGCTATAAAATTTCTCATTCCATGGTTGACCTGCTTCACAAAAATAATTTGAAAATTTATGATTGGAATACAGATAGCGGTGATGGTGAACATCCTAAGGACAGTCCAAGCAGATTTATTAAGAATTCAAAAAGCGAAAAAGATTGTGTAATACTTTTAATGCATTGCGGGTATCAAAGTAAAAATTCTGTAAAAGCTTTACCTGAAATAATTAAGTATTATAAAGACCAAGGATATGAATTTAAAAAAATAGATGAAGATACACCTGAAGAATATCGTTTTATGAAAAAATAGATCTATAGCTATTATTACATATTCCATTGGATCAAAATAATTATAATGAAAAAAGTGGATTAAATTGTTTAACTAATAATTTAATCCACTTTTTGTTTTATAATTTAATTATTCTTCTTACTATTCTGTTGCAAAAGCCCCTGTAATTGCTACAGTTTTTTCTACAATCTTAAATAGTACAATACCTAATATCACATTTAATACTGCTGTTGGTACTACTACTCCTGTGAATAATGCTCCAATTTTATCAACTGGGATCCCGCCAAGCATCATTAAAACTGTTATAAAAAGTGTTCCACTAACTAATGTTCCTATTGGCAGCAAAATGCTTATTTGAGTTAACTTACTTAATTTAGCTCTTAAAGGTATTAGTACTACATACATGATATTAGTTGTTAAAAATTTATCTACTATATTAGGTAATTGTCCACCTGGTGTCTTTGTAGTTAGTGCAGCAAATACACCTACAACAATTCCGCATATTACTGCAGTCTTATAATCCTTATTATATACTATTATTATAAATAAAATTGCTAATGATAAGTCCGGTTGCATTGGCACCCCAAGTAAAGGTGTAAGTTGATGTAGTATTGCTCCTACTGCTATTAAAATTGCATTTGTAACCATTTTTTTTGTATTCATTATAAAATCCCCCTCGTTAATCTTTGCTTAATTTATTTCTACGTTGACATCACTTTCTTTCATAACATAACTATCACGCCCCAATTCTAAAGTATAAAAAACTCCGTCCTATTATAATAAATAGGACGGAGATTATCCGCGTTGCCACCTAAATTGCATAAAATGCCTCTCATTTCAGATACAAATAATATCTTATTCGCTATAACGTGCGACTTACGGCTAAACTACTCTCAAAAGATTTCATCTCGCTCCTCAAAGGCCCATTCATCACTAACTACTGTACTGAAATCTCACCACCTTCAGCTCTCTTTAACATTGTTATATAATTACTCTTCCTTTTCATAGGATTTATTTTATACTGATATATTATACTGAAAGTAATAACTTGTCAACACTTTTATAAAATTTCTTTTCCGATTATATTTTTTATTGCATCAAACATTTTTGGTTGGCTGAAGTAATATCCTTGAACGACATCACATAATATAGTTCTTAAATACTCTACTTGTGATTTTTCCTCCACTCCTTCTGCTACTACTTCTATTCCCAGTTGATGTGATAAGTTAATTATATTTTCCACGATACATTTGTTTTTAGGATTATTCATTAGATCAATAACAAAACTTCGATCTATTTTTAAAACATCAATGGGTAATTTTGTTAAATAGTTTAAAGAAGAATATCCAGTGCCGAAGTCATCTAACGCTATACTAACACCTAATCTTTTAATTTCTTGAAGAATCCTAACGTTTTTTTCAAATGATTTCATTAATACACTTTCCGTAATTTCAACTTCAATGTATTTAGGATTAATTCTGTATTTCTTTATTAATCTCTTAAAATCCGATAAAACAACATCTTCTCTAAATTGTATTTCCGATAAATTAACAGCAATCTTAAAATTATCATTGCCCTCCATTAAAAGGCACTTTATTTTTTTAAATACTTCTTCTAAAACAAAACTTCCAATAGGAATTATCATTTTTGAACTTTCTGCAATTGGAATAAATTCTGCTGGACTTACTGAACCAAATTCATTACTTTCCCATCTTGCTAATGCCTCAAATCCATTAACCAAAGAATCATCCAAAGATACCTTGGGTTGAAACATAACATAAAATTCGTTATTCTGAAGGGCTGTTCTTAACCCTTTTTGTAAACTGTATACTCTATTTAGTTCAGCAGAAAGATTATCATCAAAAAAATCACATTCATTTTTTCCATTTTTCTTAGCCTCATACATCGCTGCATCAGCATTTTTTAATAGTGTATTATAATCTATTCCATGGTCTGGTGACAATGAAATACCAACGCTTGCAGTTAAATATATCTTTTTTTCTTCAACTATATTAGGATTCTCAAAAGATTTTATTATTCTATTGCATAAAGCTACCACTTCTTGAATATCAATAATATTAGACATAAATAATATAAATGTATTACCACTATACCTAGATACTATTACATTATCATTGATCGATGATAATATACTGTCACTAATTTCTTTTAATAGCAAATCTCCAAAATCGTGACCATAGGAGTCGTTTACATACTTAAAGTTATCTATATCAATTACTATCATAGCTGCCCTTGCATTATTATTAACAATATCTTTTAGCAGATTAGACACAACTTTTTTAAAAAAATATTTATTAGGCAATCCTGTTATTCTATCACACTGAGTAATTGAATTGAAGGTTTTATTTAGAATTGATTGCTTCCATTTTTCCATCCACAAATTTATATTGCTGTACTTTTCACTTATATCACCTAAACAATAATTTGTTCCAATAAAATAGTATTTTAAATTATTCTTTGCTACATTTCCCACAAGAATACATTCAATAAACTTGCCATCTTTTCCTTTAATACTGTATCTTTGCTGTAATTGTTCTCTGCTTTCATAGCTTTTATTCAAATCCTGAGCAAAAAAACTAATTATACTTGGCTTATCCTCTTCTTTTACGAAACATATAAACTGCTCTAATTGATAATTTTTAACATCGAATTCTTCAATAAAGTTCTTTATCTTATCGTCAATTATCAATGTACATTCAGACGGATTCCAAATCACTGCAATTCCATTTACATCTGTTGAATTAATTATTTCCTCATAATTTAACTTAAATTCCTCCCTGATCATACCAATACAATCCTTTGCATATCATCTATTTTAAGCTAATTTTCTTCATTTGCGTTCTTAGATTTTTTATCATTTACTAGTGAAACAATTAAAGCTGCTGTTGCTGCCATGAAGGTGATTATCTTCCCAGTTTTTTTCAAATTCATATTGCATCTCCTCCTTCTTTTTGGAAATTAATCATATAATTCTTTAATTTATTTAAACTGGTTTTCTGCTTCGTTATAATTATATCCAATACTTTTTAATCGATTTATTATTCCTTCTTCTGATAACTCTAAATCGTCACAAAGAAGGTTTAATGAACTATATTGGTCTCGTAATTTCATATTAACTATACTCAATAAAATATTTGGATCAATTTCATTAATAGTATCATTTGTCATTCTTATAATCTTCCTTTTTCATCATATATAACTAATTATAATATAACATACACTCTCATGTTAATAAATACTTTTAATTCATGCTAATTTATTATTCTTCGTCATAAAAATCTAAAAATGAGTATTTTTTTTCACCTTTCTGCCATCCTAGTATTGAATCTATACTTACATTTTCTGCCGCTTTAAATATAGATTTCTCTACACCACTAAAATTCTTCTTCAATTCCTTGATTAAATCTTTTATTTCATATCTTTTATTCCCTATTTTCTCAGCTGCAACCATGCAGGCACAATTAAGCGGCCATATACCACTATTATTTATAAACCTCTTTATATAATCTTCTTCAATATAGTACATGGGTCTAATTAACTCTAGGTTTTCAAAATTCTTTGATTTTAATTTAGGTAACATAGTTTTAAAATTACCACCATATAATATATTTAACATAGTTGTTTCAATTACATCATTATAATGATGCCCTAACGCAAGTTTATTACACCCAAACTCTTGGGCTTTTGCATAAAGTGAACCTCTCCTCATTCTAGCACATAAATAGCAAGGATAATCCTTAGCCATTTTATCAACTACTTCAAAAATCCCTGAATCGTACATTTTAATTGGAATATTCAAATATTCACAATTCTCAATTAATAAGCTCTTTATATCTGGATGATACCCGGGGTCCATTGCTAAAAATACTACTTCAAATTTAACTTGACCATGTTTTTGTAATTCTTGAAATAACTTTGCCATAAGTATACTATCTTTTCCCCCTGATATACCTACCGCAATTTTGTCACCTTCTTCAATAAGATTATATTCCTTTATAGCTTTTACAAATTTTGACCAAATATGTTTTCTATAAGTCTTAACAATACTTCTTTCAATTTCATCTAATGGTTTTTTTTCTCCCTCCGGTATGATCCTTGGGCAACCTTTTCCTGCGATTGTACTCATTATTTTCTTCTCCTTATTATCTAATAGCATTTGGTAATGCTGCATATTCTATATTAACTTTATATTTCTTTCCCTAAAAAGTTTATAATGAACACATAAGATTTACAAGTATTTTATTTATATTATTAGTACACATTTTATAGGTCATTTTTATTTTTTTAATACAAAGCCATTTAAGAAATAGTACTTATTAATTCTTCAGGGTTTTCGCTCATCATTAAAGTCGACATTAATGCAACTCCCTTTGCTCCGGCTCCCAGTACTTCCTTGTAGTTGTCTTCTCCGATACCACCAATTCCAATTATAGGAATATCTATTTCTTTAGCAAGAGCCTCTATCTCGCGAACACCTCTAGGTTCAAGGCCCTTTTTACAATCGGTTTGAAATACGTGTCCATAAATAACATAATCTGCTCCTAATTCATAAGCACGTAAACCTTCTTCATAACTATGAATTGAAACACCAATTAGTTTATATATCCTATAATTATTCCCCATAGCTTCAAAATTATCCACTTTCTGATTTGCTGGTTTTTTTGAGCATTGCTTTATGTTATTAGCTACAGCTATAAAATTATTAAAGGACAACTGAACTCCATCTGCATAAACTTTTCTAGCTACATCAATATTTGAATTTATAATTATTTTTATATTTGTATCCGTCACTCTCTCCTTAACCATTAAAACTAAATTCAATAGTTCTTCTTCCTCTAAATCTTTTTCCCTTATTATTAAATAATCTAATTTTGATTTTGCTATTTTACTAATTTGATCATAAAAATCCTTGCAAAGCTTCCTATTTGTTATTCCCACCTTAATCATACAACTACCTCCAAATTCCTCTTAAACATCACATTCATCTAGAATCAATCTAAGAGCCATATTAGCTTCATGACAAGCCGCAATACCAACTCTAGGGGCCATTAATCCTTCGTTTATTTTAGCTTCATTCTCAAAATCGCCACACATATATAGCCTTGAATTTATTTTTTTACTAACTATTAGATTATTAGAATAATATCCAGCCATTCCTGACGCTGAGACTATTTTAGTTTTTTCAGTTTGAAGCAATACTTCTCTAACTATCATTGCTTTATTATCTGCCCCATCAAATGCTTCAATAACAATATCCATATCTTCGAATAGTTCTTTAATATTATCCTCGGTTACGCGAGTATCAATATTATTCACCTCTATAAATGGATTAATATCTGAAAGAATATCTTTTAAAGCATCACATTTCTTCATTCCAATATGTCTGATAAAATATTGCTGACGATTTAAGTTACTAGGTTCAACCACATCAAAATCTATTATCTTAAGGTATCCAACTCCAATTCTTCCAAGGGCTAGTGCTACTGTAGATCCAAGTCCCCCAAGTCCAGCAATAGCTACTCTAGCTTTTTTCACCTTTTCGTGAACTTTTGGAGTATGCCGGCTTACCATTAAAGCTTCAAGTTCTTCTTTTTTAGGAATCTCTCCTCTTTTAATTAAAGTAACTTTATCCCCTTCACTTAAAGTATAATCAATTTTAATAGGGAAACCATTTAATATAACTATATCTGCATCACTTTTTAGCTTTTCTCTAACTTGAAAAGCTGTTACCTCATTATCTAAAAATACTTCTTTTTCATTTACTAAAATCCTCAAATTACTATCCCCCATCTTATAAAATTTAATACTAAAAAAGACTTACCCTTAAAAGGCAAGTCTTATAAAATTCTATAATTACTTATCAAAATTCAATAAATAACACAATTTTATTGCTTCCCTACGGTGGTATTAGCCACATCAGGTCAAAAGAGTTAAAGCAGATACAGCCTCTCTCAGCCAACTTAAATTGGCACCCCTAGCCTTTATTATATTATCCAGTTTTCATAACAATTCCATGTTAACACTTTTTTGCTAACAATTCAAACTATTTATATACTAAATGCTATCATAAATACTACTATTAGCACTAATAAGATAGTTTGTAAGACTAGCATTACCTTACCTAATATACGTGCATAATTAAAATCCAATCCATAACCCATTCTTCTCTTAACAATATTAGAAGGATCATTTTGATTATAATAAAATATGCCTCCTAAATAATACTCATCATCATCTTTATAAATTTCTTTTTCCATAGAATTATTTTCTGCCTTTAAAGCTTTTATTCTTTTAGCGCTATACATCCAGAATATTAATGGGAATAAAATTGCAACTACAGTTACAGCTATAAAAATATAATTAGATATATTCGTAAATTGTATAATCCCTACAACTAATAATATTCCATAAAGAATCATTAATGAGACTCCAATAGATATTAACCCTAGCATTTGTGTCATTGATTTAATCGAATATGATTTTTTTAATAGCAGCGAACTAATTGTTCCTCCATTAAGTTTACTGTTATCTTTTTTAGCCTGAAATTTAGCTGAAAACATCATACTCCAAATACACACTATAGATACTATAGGTAACATAATTACTTGAAGTTTTCCGCTGAGTGTTGTTGAATCAGCCCAATTATCTGGTCCATTTATTCCAAAATGAATGGGAACCATTTTAGGAAGTGATGGCAGTTTGGATATTGTAATTAAAAGCCCGAGTATAGATATGGCAGCAGCTATATAAAATAATTTAAAATTTAGTTTCTCATTATCTTTATTTCTGCCGATTTGTATATATACTTTATTTTCAGATTCTTTTTCCCAACCTATAGCTTCTTTAATACCTTTAAGCTTCCTATTAGCAAAACTGAAAGCATATAAGTTAATGAGTACTAGAATATATGAGTAAATTATAATAATATATACTCTTTGTATAACACAAAATATACAGAAAAATATTACTGCATTTATTAAAGTTAGTATTGTAACTAACTTATTGTATTCCTTTGATATACTTATAACCTTATTGTTATTTCTGTATTTTTCTGGGACTCTTACTCCAAAAGTAATTCCTTCGATATTAAAATCATTAATTCTATAGTTTTGCCACAATATTAATCCTGTAATCACTAATATAACAAATAACAAATATACTTGCTCATTCATGTTTTATCCTTCCTTCTCATATTCATTAAACATCTCTTCAATTTTTTCTTTTAATTTATCTAATGATATTCCCCTATTTATGCATTCTGCTACATAAATTCCTATATCTTCACTTAATTTATTCTCAAATAATTCATTGCTATGACTAAAATTCAAAGAAATTATAGCACCCTTTCTCCTATCTATTTTTATGTACCCCTCATCTTTTAATAATGCATAACTTTTATTAACTGTATGCATATTAACACCAATGTCCTCTGCTAAGCCTCTGACTGATGGTAATTCATCTCCTTCCTGCAGCTCCTTATTTGCGATTCCAATTATAATTTGATTTTTTATTTGAAGATAAATCGGAACCTCTGAATCAAAATCCAATTTCAAAATCACTAATTTATCATCTCCCGTTATATTTGTTATATATAATATAGAACATATATAACGCTTTTGCAATACATTTTTAAAATTACTAACATTTTATAGTTCTTTCTTAACATCTTATGATTTCCTTATTTTTATATAAAGATAAGTTAAAGGTACTATCAAATATACAATTCTTATTTATAATAGATATTAATAAGAACTAAAAACACTTTAAGACTAATACATAATAAAATTATGGATGGTGATTATAATGATCGAACGTAAGAAATTATATAAAGACGTTTCAAGACGAAAAATATCAGGTGTGCTTGCGGGATTCTCTGAATATATTAATGGAGATGTAACCCTAATTAGAATATTATTTGTACTGCTAACTACTCAATTTTTTACTATTTGTGTCATCACTTATTTTATATGCGCAATTATAATGCCAGATAAACAAGATATATTCAACAATCCTAATGAATACTAATTCTAATTAGGCACATGAAAATAAATAACAAGTCCAAAGTTACCATGGATATTTTTCATCAGGGAAGGAGGCAAGTTGTCCTCATAGCGGGCCTATTAGGTTAATTTGCCGACGCAGCATGATAGAAAATAGGCTGGCAAATGGACTTGTTATTTTTTTGATTGCGCCTTATTTCAATTAATAATACAAAATTAATATTGAACAAATTTTTTAAAGTGATAAAATACTACTTGTCGGTATTTCTTTGAAAACTGAACGGAAACTTATATGTAATATAAATTTTTCCGAATTATATCCATTTATCAAGGAATAAGAACGGAGGTATTTTATGGAGAGAAATCAAATTAAATCTAACTTTTCAGTTAGACAAATAACAATGGTTGGAATGCTTTCTGCATTTTCAATTTTTTTAGGACTAACTGGTCTTGGATTTATTCCAATTCCACCAGTAAAAGCCACAATAATGCATATCCCAGTAATTATAGGTGCAATTGTTGAAGGTCCTGTTGTAGGAACACTTGTTGGTCTAGTCTTTGGTTTATTTTCAATGTATCAAAATTTTACTGCTCCAGGTCCAACATCATTTATTTTTTGGAATCCCATTATTGCATTAGTTCCTAGAGTATTAATTGGAATTGTAGCTTACTATGTATACTTACTTATTAAAAATAAACTAAAAAATCAAAGTATTAGTATTGCTATTGCATCCATTTGTGCAACTTTAATTAATACTATTGGAGTTTTAGGTTTAACCTATTTATTTTACTTAGAGAAATATTCGGCAGCTCTTGGGATGAACCCTCAAACTGCTGGAGCTGCAATTGTAACACTTGGAATTACACACGGAATTCCTGAAGCTATCGTAAGTGCGGTAATTTCAGTTCCAATAATAATTACCATGTTTAAAATGAAAAAGTTTTAAAATAATATTTAATAAGAAATGCTCCTAAAAAGAGATAGCTTTATTTTAAGCTGTCTCTTTATGATTTATACCATTAAAAAATAAATATTATTTGATTATTGAAACTTTAATCATATTTGATTATAATAAAATTATCCACAGAAAATATATAGTTATAAAATACTTACTGTGGATTTTTTAATAATTAGAAAATGAGTGATTACTCACTTTGATATTAGAAGGAGGTGTTCTTGTGGAAAAAAATATTTCAGACTCTACTTGCATTAGAATTCAACATGTTAATAAATCTTTTGGAAAAAAACAGGTCGTTTTTGATATAAGTTTAGATATACCCTATTCTCAAATTTTAGGGTTATTAGGTCCTTCTGGGTCAGGAAAATCAACACTCGTAAAAATGATAGCAGGTATTGATAGCCCAACTAGTGGTTCTATCCATTTATTAAATACGAAAATGCCTGAACTTTCAATTATGGATAAAATAGGTTACATGGCTCAATCTGATGCTCTATATAACGAGCTTACTGCTGAAGAAAATATGATTTTTTTCTCTTCTATGTATAAGCTTAATAGATCTAAGCAAAAGCAAAGAATTTCCGAGGTTATGGAACTTGTAAATTTATCAGAACATTTAAAAAAGCAAGTTAAACAATATTCTGGTGGAATGAAACGACGGTTATCTCTTGCAATTGCACTGGTTCACGAGCCACCCGTTCTAATCTTAGATGAACCAACTGTTGGTATTGATCCTGTTCTTCGAAAATCCATATGGGATGAATTATATAAATTAAAGAATAATGGTACTACTATTATAGTTACAACTCATGTAATGGATGAAGTTGAAAAATGTAATAGTCTTGGAATGATTCGCGATGGTAAATTAATAGCAATCGGATCTCCAGCCCAAATTAAAAAGGATTCAAACTCAAGTACTATTGAGGAAGCATTTTTATATTACGGAGGTGCATCTAAATGAGAGTAAAGGCAATTATGGTTAGAATCTTACTTCAACTTGCCCATGATAAACGTACTATTGGACTGATGATTATGGCGCCAATATTAGTTTTAACTTTAATGTCATTTATCTTTGATGGTTCAGATTATCACCCGAAAATCGGAATAATTAATGCTCCGATTAGTTTAGTAAATAAGCTTGAGGACAAGGATGTAATAGTTATTCGCTATACTGAAAATGACGCTTATGATGCACTTAAATCTTCAAAAATTGATGCGCTTATAAATTTTGAGAATGGAATTCCCAAAATAACATTAGAAGGCAGTGATCCAAGTAAGAGCCAGGCTTCTATAAAACTTATTCAAGGTGCTACTCAGCAATTAACTTCAAACTTAAAGTTAGATATTACTTATTTATATGGTTATGAGAATATGACTTCCTTTGATAACTTTGGTCCTATACTCATTGGATTTTTTGTATTCTTCTTTGTTTTCTTAGTAGCAGGAGTATCATTTCTTGGTGAACGTACCTCCGGTACTCTTGAGAGAATACTAGCCACCCCTCTTCGTAGATGGAAAATTGTTTTAGGTTACGTTCTTGGCTTTGGTGTCTTTACTATAATACAATCAGCTCTTATTGCATGGTATTCAATTAGTATCCTTAATATTATGATGATAGGTTCATTTTCACTGGTAATTCTCATAACGATATTAACTGCTATGGTTGCTCTTACAATAGGCACTTTTATATCTGCATTTGCGAATAATGAACTTCAAATGATTCAATTTATACCAATAATTGTTGTCCCACAAGTATTTTTCTCAGGACTTTTTGATTTAAGCACCATGTCACCTTGGCTGCAATCTTTTGCACAGTTTATGCCTTTATGGTATTCAGCTGATGCTCTAAGAAATATAATGATACGCGGAAAAGGTTGGAACGATATTGCATTTGATGTTTTAATATTAATATTAATTTGTATATTCTTTATGATTTTAAATATATTAGCTCTAAGAAAATATCGTAAAATATAATCAAATTTGGAGGTGAGCAATTTGTCACAAAAAAAATCATTAAAAGAACTAATTTTGCTAGATAATGATATGACAGAAAAACAAATAAATATACTTAGCGCCGCTGTAGAACTATTCTCAGAAAAAGGCTATGAAGCTACTGCTACAAGTGAAATTGCAAAAAAAGCCAAAGTTGCAGAAGGAACTATTTTTCGCTATTACAAAACTAAAAAGGATCTCTTATTTGCTATTCCAGCTGCTTTATCTAAAGCATCATTGTTTGAAGTATTTATAAATGATTTTAACGAAATATTAAATGAGGAACATGAAACTTTTGAAGTATTCTTAAGGAAAATAATCTCCAACAGAAAAAAATTCGTTTCCGAAACAGCACCCATCTTGAAGGTAATAATTCAAGAAATACCATTTCATCCTGAACTAAGATACAAAATCTTAAACACTGTAGTTTTACCAGTTGTAAGTAAAAATATTTCTGTTATTGATAAATTTAAGAAACAAGGCGTACTTTCAGATATACCAAGCAGTACAATTATTGACCTAATAGGCACTTCAATTTTTGGATACATTTTTTTACATTATATAGCTCTACCTGAATTAAAACAAAATGAAGAAGATTTTGAATATTTAATTCAGTATATTATGAATGGAATCTGCAAAAACAATTCTTCAAGGAATGTAATTACATAAAATTATTCTATAAAAATAAGAATGAACTAGTAAAGGGTGATTATATGAAAAAATTATTTATGTGTATTTGCAGTCTAACTGTTTTATTATTAACTACTGGATGTTCATTTAATTCCAATACTTTAACTTTAGAGGGGGATATTCAAAATAATATTATACCAGCTACTACAACAGTTTCAGGAAAAATCATAGAAATGAAAAAACAACAAGGTGAAGCTGTTAAAAAAGGTGATATCATTGCTGTAATAGATAATACTGGACAAAAATATTCTGTTGATCAAATGCAAGCACTTGTAAATATGAAAAAAGCAAAACTTGATGAATTAAAGGCAGGAAATCGTCCACAGCAAATAGACCAAGCTGAAGCACAAGTCCGTGCGGCAAAAGCTCAATTAGATCTTTTGAATGCTGGAAACAGAAGTGAGCAAATAGACGAAGCGTCCAATGAAGTCTCAATTGCTGAAGCTGCGGTAAATTCTTCACAAAAAACCTATGACAATGTTAAAGATCAATATAATAATACTTCTCTATTATATGATAGTGAAGCTGTATCCAAAAGTACTCTAGATGATGCAAAATTAAAGTTAGATACAACTGCAGATCAACTTTCTTCCGCAAAGTACAAGCTTGAAAGTGCTAAGGAGCAGTTGAAATTATTACAAGAAGGTTCTACTACTGAAGCTATTGATGCCGCACAAGCAAATTATGATGCTACAAATGCCCAACTAGATTTATTAAAAAGTGGCGCAACTACACAAACAATTGATTCGGCACAAGCAGATTTAGATCAAGCTACGGCACAATTAAATCAAGCTAAAAACACTTTGGATAACTGTAATATAGTTGCATTAAATGATGGAATAATAATAAGTAAGAACTTTGATTTAGGCGACGTAGTTAGTACAGGCAGTGATATTGCAGATATAGCTGTCTCAAATGATCTATACGTTCTCTGCTATATACCTGATGAATATTTAGATAAAATTTCTTATAATCAATCATTAAATGTTATGACCTCAACAGGTGCTCAGAGCGGTACAGTCAATTATATTGCCTTGAAGCATGAATATACACCAAAAGATAAACAATCAACTTCTGATAGCAAGCATATAGCTACTAAAATTAAAGTTGCTATAAATGATGAAGATGGCAAACTAAAATCTGGCATGTCCGCAAAAGTCGATATTCCTATCAAATAAAATTTATTTATCTATAACGCAAAAACCTATAAATAGTGTGATATTTATAGGTTTTTGTAGTGTAATTATTTAATTTTACTGGACAGTCAAAAGTTCTATAAAAAAAGTTAACCCTTTTAGGCAAATTTATAGTATCCTTTTAATTGCTTAAGAAAAAAAGGAGATACACTCTACCAAAAGAATTAACTAAAGTTAGTTTATCA
>JAJXWH010000069.1 GCA_021781745.1 Bacillota bacterium
TACATTCTGTAGGTTTGTTTGCTGTGCGTATTTTTATATAAAAATAGACACTACTGATAATATTTATAGATCTTCAACGGATTGCATAAAAATTTTATTTTATACATTAGTTTCCGTGACTACTCTAATATACTATATTAAGTATTGGACTATATAATTGAATAGCTATTACCAAAATAGCTATTAACGGAAGATAAATAAATTTTTTATGTTTTTTCTTCACTAAATAAAAACTCAACATTAATATTAAATAAAAGAAAACTACATATTCATTTCCATAGAACATTGGAAGTGAAAAATTATCAATCATATTTAGAATCCAATCAAATACTTTTATTATATTTAAATTTAAATAGCTGCAAAAGTCAAACAGCTTTGGAAAGAAATACGTCAACGCTAATACATTACCACTAATAACCATAAGATCTACTAGGGGTACTAACAGCATATTTCCAATAATAAAATTAACAGAAAAATCTTTAAATATTAAAATTAAATAAGGCAATGTAAAAACTTGCGCACTTAGGGTTAAACTCAAAGGCTGCCTTAATTTAGCAGTAATTTTATACAATACATCATTGAATCTCTTATTAAACATAACTATTCCTAAGGTAGCTAGATACGACAAATGAAAAGAAATATTAAAAATGCTATATGGCTGAAAGATTATTAAAATTATAGCCGATAAACATAATGCCGATATAGAACTATTATTTCTCTTTAAAATATGTCCTCCTTCTACAGATGCAAGCATTACAAAAGCTCTAATGCTAGAATAATTATACCCAGTGAATATAACATATATGATAGTTGATAGTAGTCCAAATTTGCTTCCCATAAAAATTCTCAAAAAACCATATACAATGGCAACATGAAGTCCAGATACGCTTATACTATGAATAACCCCGAGATTTTTCATATCTTCCTTATCCTCAGGATCTAAAAAATCAGAATATCCGAAAGCAACTGATGCTATAAGTCCAGCCTTTCTTTTCCCCAAATTTTCTTCTAAGGCAGAATATATATTTCTCTTAATCTCATACAGCCTAGAAATAAAATCACCATTGATTTTACTAATTTCCTGAGGCTCTACTTCTCCCACAATCCCATTATACTCATCTTTTATTCTTTCAACTTTTCCTATTATTTCATATTTGTCACCTACATAAAAATTTTTATTATTAGTTTTTAAAGTAATATTTTTACCTTCATAGGTAGCAATAACACCATAATTACTTACTTTAACTATTCGTACTTTACCATTTATTTTATCTGTAATTCCATAATAAGAATAATTAATAAAAATTCCAATAATGAAAAATATAATCATTAGAGAACTAAAACTAAGTCCACAATAGTAGAATAAGCAAACAAAATAGAGGCTTACAATTAATATAGCAAGCCCCTTAAAATCTTCATGTATTCCATAATAAATACAACTTATTGCTAGAGATAAAAAAATATAAACTATTGGATTACCTACATCTTCTATCTTTTTAGATAACATCAACTCACCTCATTAATGAGTTTTGCCACTTTCTAGCTAAAATTTCAAATATAATTAAAAATATAATAGATATCACTAATTCAATAACAATTATATCTCTAAGAAGTATGTTATAAATTAAAACAATACTAACTGTTGATATAATAGTCACCAATAACGCTACTAAGCCTAAAATTAATTCTTTAGACATTCGCCTTATAGAAACATTACTATTAAATAATGTAAATAATAAAGTTCCAATAGATAAAATAATTAATGGTATTAAAGTTGCTTCCTCACCATCAACTTTATAAATTGAAATCATAGTCATTATACTTAGGATTAAAGCCCGAGTAAATACCTCATTACTACTAATATCTCGTCCATTTCTTAATAAAATAATTAATGATAATGGAATGAATAAAACTCCATTTATAACAAGCACATTCCAAAAATCTAAACTTTCAGGTTGTCCCATAATAAGGCTTCCCATCAAAACTAAAAGTTCTGTAAAAACAGTCATAAAATATATTTTGAAAGCTCTATCTATATTTTTATCGAAAACCCTAGAAAAAAATCTTAATTTAAAAAATCCATCTAAATAATTTTCTTTAATATAAACATCTGACACTTTTTTTATTATTGAAGATGCTTTACCTTTTCCAATGCCAACATTAGATAGGTTAAGAGCAGGCAAATCACCCAAAGTTTCACCTGTAGTTACAACTTTATGCCCATCTTTTACAAATACTGAAACAATTCTTGACTTAATTTCGGGATTAACTCTACAAAATACTCTTACTCTGCAAAGTAAATCTTTTAATTCTTGATGGTTTAATGAATCTAACTCTATTCCTGCTACAACTTGATTATTAGTTCTTATTATGTTTGCCGCTTTTGCATTTGTTATTGCACTTAATTTACTTTCTTCTGTAAATAATATTGGCACTATAGCTTTATCTTTAATACGGTTTATGCTATTTTCAAGGTTTTCTTCAAGAGGATTTTCTAATCCCATTATTCCAACAAAAACCATATTACTTTCAATATTTTCAGATCTAGATGGTTCGTAGTTAAAATTTCTATAGGCAAATCCTTGAGTTATTAATCCTTCAATAGATAAATTCATATCTATTTCTTTTATTCCTGCTTTATACTCTTCAGTTATTTCTCTTTCAACGCCTTCTATCATAATATGTGTACATTGTTCTAAAACAGCGTCTACATATCCCCTAGTATTAGCTCTATATCTTTTATCGAACTTACTTACAACTGTAGAAAATCTCTTGTCAGAATCCATAGGTATTTCTAATACTTTTGCATTTCTAGCATCTATAGAAGCCTTGTAAACTTTTTTCTTAGCTGCATAGTTTAAAAATGCAAGTTCATCTAATTCACCTTTCCCATTATCATCTGCGCTATATATTGCATTATTACATATTAATGATATTTCTATTATTCTATCAAAAGTTATTTCCTTTATATAAGGATCATCTGTAGATATTAAATTATTATTAATATATAACTTCTTTACAATCATTTCTTTTTTACTTATTGCGCCTACTTTATCTAAAAATAAAATATTTACATCTTTAATTAAATTAAATACTGAAAAATTTATTATTTCAATGTTCTCATCTAAGAACTTTTTAGTAACTGCTCTAAAGACAAGCTTAGCAATTACAGCAATTGGAAAACATGCTAAAGCAAATAATGCTGTAGCTATATATCTTTTTTGAATATCTTGCCCTGAATATACGAAATAAGAACCTATAACAACAATTCCTAAGAAATATTTTAATAAATACTTTTCTAAAATACTTGATATCATCGCACCAAAATTATGCTTTCTATTACTTGCATATGTTAGCATTGCAAGCATTCTTCCCAATTGTGTAAAGTTTCCAGTGGCAATTACTATTCCTAATCCACTACCTGATTTTATTACCGATCCTTTAAATAATATGTTCTTCATATCTGTAAGGGAAGCAATTGTTCCTTCTATTCTACTTTCAAACTTTTCCTTATAAAAAGCCTCTCCCGTAATGCTCTTTTCATCTACTTTTAAATCATTAGCACTTATTATTCTTATATCTGCTGGAACAATTGAATTAACAGAAAACCTAACTATGTCTCCCATTACTAATTCTTCAGATTTAACAACTTTTTGTGCTCCATCTCTAATAACTATTGTATCAGCCGAATTTAACCTTTCTAAAGCACCAATTTCCCTATCTCTTTTTATAAAATGCCTTATAACTAATATTAAATTACATACTAATATAAATGCAGCTACCCCAGAAAATAAAAAATATTTGAATACAAGTAGTATTATTGCAATTACTATATATATAATTACAGCTTTTTGCTTTAAAGCACCAAATATATGTTTATAAAGCTTATTTCCAGTTGGTAAATCAATTTTATTTGTTCCATATTTTTGGCTTAATTCCTCATAATCATTTTCACTAATTCCATTTTGTATATTACTATTTAATAATTCAACTATCTGAGTCCAAGAATTATTACAATATTTGTCCAAATGAACCCCACCATTCTTCATCTCTTCATTTTCTATTTCTTCGTAGTATAATTATACATGTTAAGGCATTAAAAGGCAAAACTTTAGCATATAATTATTTTTTCGTTACATTCTGATTTTACTTAATACCATATATCTATTATATTTAAATAGAATTAAAATTGTTAGAAAGCATTAACTGCTTGCACACTAATACCCACCTCACGAAATCTATACTTTTTTATTGCTTTGTTTTAGGATTAAAAATTAGTGCCATAAAGTAACCAAAAAATATAGATGCTGTTATCCCTGCCGCTGCACCTTTAATTCCTCCAGTAAATGCACCTATTAATCCCGTTTCTTTTACCTCTTTAATGGTAGCTTTTGCTAATGAATTTCCGAAGCTTGGAAGAGGGACTGTAGCTCCTGCTCCACCAATCTCAACTAATCTGTCATACCAGCCAAAGGCTCCCACAACTGCTCCAAGCACAACAAATACTACCAATATTCTTCCTGGTGTTAATTTAGTAAAATCTATTAATATTTGTCCTATAACACAAATAATTCCTCCAATTACAAATGCACTTATATAATTCATTAGAAAATCAATCCTTTCAGCTAAAATATCTCTAAGATGTAAAAGTTTATTTAATATATCAGTTTAATTCATCTCAATAGCAACTGCATGAGCTATGCCTGGAATTGTTTCACCTTGCAAGGAAGATGTTGTACTCATAAGCGCACCAGTTGAAACTAATAATACTTTCTTAATTTCTTTCTTCATAAGCCTTTTATATAAATATCCCGTAAATACAACTGCTGAGCAGCCACATCCACTTCCACCAGACTGAGTATTCTGATTTTTGTTGTCAAATATAATCTCACCACAATCTATATGCTGCTTCCTAATATTATACCCAAATTCTTCTATCAATTTATCAGTAAGTTCTTTCCCAATTACGCCTAAATCTCCTGTTGCTATAATATCATAGTCCTCTGGATTTTTTCCAGTATCTTTAAAATGGCTTACTATGGTATCAGCAGCAGCTGGTGCCATGGCTGCTCCCATATTATTAGCATCTTTTTGTCCATAATCTTTTACTATTCCTGTTGTCACATAAGTTACTTCTGGAAAATTTCCTTCATGACCAAGAACCACTGCTCCTGAACCTGTTACAGTCCATTGTGCTGTTTGTGGTCTCTGAGATCCATATTCAAGAGGAAATCTAAATTGCCTTTCAGCTGAACTAAAGTGAGAAGAAGTAGTTGCAACCACATAATTAGCAAATCCGCCATCCATTATAATTGATGCTAAACTTAATGATTCTGACATAGTAGAACATGCTCCATATAGACCAAAAAACGGAATACTAAACTCTCTAGCAGCAAAACTTGATGAAATTATTTGGTTTAATAAATCTCCTGAAAATAAATAATCTATATCCGTTTCCTTAAGTTTTGCCTTTTTCAAAGCTTGTGATATTGCCGTAAACATCATTTGGCTTTCTGCTTTTTCAAAACTTTTCTTCCCTAATGTATCGTCATCTAATATTTCATCAAAGTAGTTACTTAATGGTCCTTGACCTTCTTTGGGGCCTACTATTGAATGTGCTGCTATTATTTTAGGCGGATGCTCCAATTTTACTGTTTGACCGCCTATCTTTTTACTATGCATTTGCATATTCACCATTCCTCCAATATTTCAACGTTTAAAATTAAATTACATTCATATATTTATCACAATACTTAGTTAAATTTTAAATCATAATTATTACATAATAAACTAAACCAATAATTACAGAACTACCTATCCCATATACTAATACTGGTCCTGCAATTTTAAACATGTTAGCCGCAACTCCAAATACAAAACCTTCTTTTTTAAACTCTATGGCTGGAGAAACAACTGCATTCGAAAAACCTGTAATAGGTACAACTGTACCTGCGCCGCCAAAATCAGCCAGCTTTGCATATGTTCCAGTGCCTGTTAATAAAGCGCCTAAAAATATCATTATAATAGGTACAATATTCATTACTTGTTCTTGACTAAACCCAAAACCAGCAGCTATATTATAGATAAATTGGCCTACATCACAAATTAAACCACCAACTAAAAAAGCTCTTAAGCAATCTTGTAATATTTTAGATTTGGGAGCCGCATCACTTGCCATTGTTTTATACTTTTCCATAATTTTATTTTCATCCATACCATAACTATTACTAACCAAAATATTCACTCTCCTTTTTACCTATATACCTATTATTTTCAAATCCTTAAAAGTTAATCATGTTATTTTATGGTAAACAAAAAAACAAAGAGTATATATTGTTTTAATCTATAATTTAAATCAAAACAATATATACTCTTTATGCACCAGAATTATATAATAAAAACTTATAATTTATAATTAAAGCAAGTTATTCTTCTAATTTTTTTCGCATTTCGGCTAATACTTTCTTTTCAATTCTAGACACTTGAACTTGGCTTATTCCAAGCATTTTGGCTACCTGTACCTGCGTCTTATCCTTAAAATACCGCAGCATTATAATTTGTCTTGCTTTGTTATCTAGGCTTCTTAGTGCCTCTTTAAGAGCTATCCTTTCAATAAGATTTCCATCATCAACACTTTTTTCACTTAATTTATCAATTAAAAGTACTGGTGATCCATCATCTTGGTGTATAGTATCATATAAATATTGTAAACTGTTAGAAGATTCTATTGCAAACAAAATCTCTTCCTTATCTACATTCGCATATTCTGCAAGTTCCTCTAGAGTAGGCGATCTCTTAAGCTTTTTAGTTAAAATTTCTTTATGAAAATGTATTTTTCTAGCTAAACTTTTAACATTACGACTTACTTTTATCATTCCATCATCTCTTAGAAATCTTTTAATTTCCCCAATAATCATAGGGACTGCATATGTTGAAAACTTAACATTATAAGTTAAATCAAAATTATTAATGGCCTTAACTAGCCCAATTGATCCAATTTGAAATATATCTTCATAATCATATCCTCTATTTAAAAACTTCTTGCTTATGGATGACACTAATGGTAAATTCATTTCTATTAATTTATTCATAGCATCAGCATCACCATTTCTTGCTAAAGCTAATAACTTTGGATTGCTATCATAATCATAATCCTCTCGTTTTAAATCCTCTTTTTCCATATTATTTCACCTAACTTACCACGTTAAATTTCTTCTTAATTACCACCTTTGTACCAATTCCCTTTTTACTCTCTACCTCTAATTCATCCATAAATGTTTCCATAACAGTAAACCCCATACCTGATCTCTCTAAATCCGGTCTTGATGTATACAATGGTTCCATAGCCTGTTCTATATTGTCAATTCCTACTCCTTTATCGCTAATTACGATAATTATTTCACTTTCATAAATTTCTGCTTCAATTCTAATTATTCCATCTTCTTTATTTTCGTATCCATGTATTATTGAATTTGTAACTGCTTCAGATACTGCTGTTTTTACATCATTTATTTCATCAATTGTTGGATCTAATTGAGCAACAAAAGCGGCTACAGCAACTCTTGCAAAAGCCTCATTTTGAGATTTGCTCACAAACTCTATGCTCATTTTATTGTCAGACATGATAACCCCTCCATCTAAATGCACCTTACTGCTTCATCTACAGTATTAAAATTTTTAATTAACTTATATAAACCTGCTAGTTCAAAGATTCTATTAACATTTTTACTTGGTTCTGCAATACAAAGAATTCCACCTTTATTTGATAACTTCTTATACCTTCCCAGGACAGCACCGATTCCTGAACTATCCATAAAAGTTACTCCAGAAAAATCCAAAATTGCTTTTTCTATGTTATCTCTATCAATTCTATCATCAATTTTCACTCTAACTTCTTCGGCGCTATTATGATCTAACTCTCCATTGAGAGTAATTATTAGAATATTATTCTTTTTCTCAAAATTTAAATACATATAAATTAAGAATATCTCTTTACAAGGTTCTACTTAATAAACTCTGATTAAAAGCTTATTTGTATTACTTTAAGGAATGAATAAATTCAAACAATTATAATATTTTAGGCATATAATAATTTGAATTTTAGTATAATATTTTGAGATATTCTGTTTTCACCTCCTCATAAAATTCTCTTTCACCCTTTTACCATATTTTAACATAGTATTTTATTCAACGTCAAACTATTTATTACATTTTATTCTATATATTATTTTTTAACTTTATTTTCAGGAAAGCATAATCATCCAAAACATTTTACTTAAGGCATATAAAAAATAAAAGATATCTTTGCTTAATTTTATTAATAGGCAAAGGCATCTTCTATCTTTCTTAAATTTAGTTTATTAAATTACTTATACATAATACACTAGTTATATATTACTTTTTCTTTTTTACATTCTTATATTTTGAAATTTCATTTTCTATTTCCTTATAGAAGTTCTTTACAGATTCACCTTCATCAAGTATCAATACTTCGATTGCATCTTCTAACGTTTCCATAGTATAGATATGAAATTTTCTTTTCTTGACATCTTCCTCAACTTCACTTCTTAAAATTAACTCATCAACATTAGTACTTGGTATTAATACTCCCTTATCATTAATTTTATCTATAATACTGCATACTCTATGAAAGCCTTCGATTTTTTCATTAATACCACCTATTGGTTGAATTTCTCCAAATTGATTTATAGATCCAGTTACAGCGATATTTTGTCTTATTGGTCTCTTACTAAGTGCTGATAAGATGCAAATAATTTCTGCAACAGATGCACTATCTCCCTCAACCATTCCATAAGTTTGTTCAAAACTCAATTGTAAATCTACTGGCAGCTTTTCATATGGACTTATTAAATTGCTCAATAAACCTCTTAGCGTACTGATCGATTTCTCATGAATATTTCCACTCATTTTGCACTCTTTATGAATATCTATAATGCGTCCTTCACCTATATGGGATAAACACGTTATTCTCATAGGCTTGCCGAAGCTATAAGCGCCATCTCCAACTACAGCCAATGCATTAATTATTCCTACTTTAGTTCCATTTGTAGTAATTAGTATCTTTTTATTTTTGTAATTATCCATTATATCTTCTAAAATCTTTTCATCTTCGTAAGCAACTTCAATTATATCCTTCTTTTCAATATTGCTTCTCTCTTCTTCTCTTGCATTAGTGTTAGCTAAATATAATAATTTATTAATATAATAATCATCTATAGATATTTTATTTCTTTGCCCTGTAACTCTAGATAAATACTTTATTATTTCATTAAGTGCATCATCAGTTATCTCCAACAAATTATCTTTTTTTATTTTTTCCTTAACCATAGTTACTATAGAATTTCTTGTGCTATTGCTATATTTAAGTTCAACATCAGCCTCAATCCTAATTGGAAATACTCGCTTAAAATCTTCATCATTATCATATAGTATTTGAAAACTTTCATAATCACCTATTATAATAACTTTTAAATTAATGGGAATAGGCTCTGGCTTTAGCCCCGCAATAGAGATCACCTCTAAATAGCTTCTAGTATAATTATAGCTTACCTTTTCATGAATTAGCGCCTTCTTTAAATAATAATAGCTTAATCCACTGCTTATTAGAGAACTTAATCTTAATATTAAGCATCCTTCATTAGCTTTTAGCAGACTTCCTGCTGTAATCAAAGATATATCCGTACTGTATCCGCCATTATTATTTCTATACTCAATATTCCCCATTAAATTTCCAATTGTAGGATCCTCTTCATAAATAACATTTGGATGACTTGCATTAGAGTTATCAACAATTACATTTATAGCATACTTAGAAAATACATCTTTTATTGACTCCTCATCTTCCTCTAAATTTATTGTATAGCAATCAACTATTTTCTCTTCTAGGTCATCATACATTTGTAATAAATATTTATAAACTTCATCTTGAGAAATAAATTGCAATAATAAATCATCTTTATATTTTTGCATATTCTTTTTTAAATAATCTCTATAAAGACTCTTAAGTTTTTCAATTGATTTAATTTCAATATCTTTTAATGCTTCTAAAATGATTTCTGCTTCCTTTTTTAACTTTGATGCCTGTTTTTCAATAGTTTCTTGGGTGTCAGTCTCCAAATTTTCGTAATCATTTTGAGTCATCTCATCTCCTTCATCTTTTAAAGGAATAAATACAAATCCACCACTAGTTGCTTTAACATCAAAATTTTTTGTTTTTGCCGAATCCATAAGCTTAGTTATATAATTATTTCTTTTTTCACTTATATCCTCAATTATACCTTCCTTCTCATCGTCAGCAGAGCTTGTATAAAAACTTATTATACATTCAAGATATTTCTCTTTAAGCTCCTCTATCATTTCTTTTAATAGATTACCTTTACCATTTGGCAAAAATAAGGCAATTGGGTTTGATTGTTCTTGTGACATAGCATAACAAATATCCTTAGGCGGTGGAAGATTCTCATAAATGCTCTTAACATATTCCACCAATCCACTTAATTTTTCCTTTGAAAATGAATCTACATAATATATATTGTATCCATCTTTTTCAATGCTCAAGCTCTTTTTTATTTTATTTAAAGTCGAAGCAAATTCGGGTATTCTGTTAATCTTACTTTTCTTAATTGTATCTGTGCTAGAAGCACAAAAAATAATTTCACTTGGAGTTAATTCTTTCTTCATATTTTATCCCACTTTGAAATTATTACTATATTAAATAAACAAACATTCCAAAGCAGACTCCTCCCTAAATTGATAGTATATAATATTAATATTCTTCAAATAGTAAAATAGATATATTTTTTTACAAACAAAAATTTAAATATCTGAATATTATAAATAACCAATGTACAGATTAGACTTATGTGGTAACTTACCGAAATCATAAATATTTTTATTCCTAAGAACTATGAAAATATCGCTGAAGGTTCTAAGTTGCAGGTTGTGCCCACTTTAGCATGTTCCCACTTTCAGTGTGACAAGCTAAAGCGGAACAACCTACAACTAAGAACCTTTAACAGCTCATTTTCAAATGTCTTTTTCATAAAAATATTTATAATTTCTGGTGAAGATATCCATATTAAGTTTTAGTAAATATGTAAATATATTTATATAATAAGATTTATTTCGAAATATTATTTTAAAAAACTTAAGTGTCTATCTATATAAATTACCTTTAAACTTATGCTTTTAAATATAGCTTAAATAGAAATGAGTAAGACACTTTTGTTCTTAGAATCATCCATCAAAATTCCTTAGAAACTAGAACAAAAGTATGTCACTCATTTTGGTTAAGCTATATTTAAAGTAAATTTTAAATTTTATCACATTTCGTTTAACATCCAAATAAAGAAGTTTAAAGCTCCGGCATATATAAGCCATATTAGGTATGGAAGTAGTAAGAGAGCTGCCTTTTTACCAGCTTTCTCATAAAACCTTTTTATGGTTAATAATACAAACAAGATTAATATAATAAGCTCTAAGAATGCTAGTCCATAAAGCCTAAATCCAAAGAATATTATTGTCCATAAAAAGTTTAATAGTAGTTGCATTCCAAAAACAAATATTGCTGAACTTACATCAATATTATCATACTTTAAAATATACACTTTATAGGCTGCTATTCCCATAAGTATGTAAAGAATACTCCAAACAATTGGAAACATAAATGCTGGAGGAAAAAACGCTGGTTTTGTTAATCCTTCATATATTGCTTGAATATTAGGTATAATCACTGTTGTCAATCCACCTAAAATAAGTGGAATAGCTATAGATATAATTAAGGGAATGATCCTAACTTTTCTTTTATTCTTCAACTTACCTTTCATATAATATATCACCTCAAAGTTTATATAATTATAGCATTACATATTTGATTTAATATATGTTTACATATTGCAATTTATGAATAAAGCCAGATAGACTTATTATTTTTTTCTTGTGTCTAATATCTAATGCCGTAATATTCCACTCATATTAAGTTTTTTCATATTCTTTTCTGTAAACTTATTTATTCTTCCTTTAAGGGATACTCCCATTATTAAGGCTGCTATCGCATAAATACTCAATATTCCCATATCCTTCAGCAATATTGGATATATGATCCCTGCCATAATCTGCCTCACTGCACTTATAGCATAGGTAAAAGGTAAAAAGGGATATATTTTTTGAAATAATACTGGAGTTACTTCAATTGGGAAATTTCCTCCTGCTCCTGCCATTTGTAATACTAATATAACTACAATTATAGCCTTTCCTACAGCCTCTAATAAACTTGCAGCAGTATATATAATAATAATAAATATTATACTTACAAATATACTAAACAATACAAACATGATTGGGTGAACAGAATAACTCTTTAACACAAATAATGCTCCAAAACTTGCAATAAGTGCTTGGCAGACACCAATAGATAAAAATATTAATAATTTACCTAGGTACATTTCATGGGGCCTAATCTTTGTTCCGTCTTCAAATTCTGGTGCTTCTAGAGATAACAAGGCTGATCCTAATAATCCTCCAACCCATAAGCAAAGTACTGTATAGAATGGCGTTGTAGCAGTTCCATAATTAACCCAAGGAAACAATCTATTGTTTTGAATTTCAACTGGGCTGGCTAAAAAATCACTTTGATTTTCCCAGTTATTCGTTATTACGTCTAGTAATTCATCAATTTTATCATCCTCGTCCATTTCTCTAAGTTTATCTGCTAATTTATGTACTTTATCTCTGGCTTCAGGAAATTTATCTCTTAAGTTATTTAATTCATCATTAGATAAATGTGCAGCATCTTGTGATATGCTTAGCAATTTTTCTACATCCGGTAATGTTTTTCTCCCTTCATCCACAATAGATAGACTATTATCCAAAACATCTCTCGTTAAATTAATTCCTTTTTCTACACCTGGTACGATTTCTGAATCATAACTATCTGTAATGTCTGCAACTAAAGTATGAGCTTCATCTACTACTTTTATAACATCCTTTAAAGTTTGAGTATTTAGCCCTTCATTATCTATCTTATCAATTTCTTCGTCAGATTTATCTACAACAACTTGTAATTTATCCTCTATAGTACTTAACTTATCTGTAGTATCTGAAATTATTTTACTTATATCTTTTAAATTATCCTGCATACTACTTAGTGCACTTGCTTGTTTATCTAGTTGATCTTGTAATGATTTAATTTGCTCCGAATTAACAACATTATCACCAAGAGTAGGTATTTCTATTTTTATTTTACTTAATGTATAAATAAATTTCTTTATGCTCTTAAGCTTGGCTTCCGTATCCTTAAGGGTTTCTTTTGTTGCCTTTGCAGAGTCACGCACATTTAGCAGCGTCTTTTTGGCCGTTTCAGGCAATATATTTTCATCTAAATTCTTAAGTTCCACACCTGAATTATCAAGAATATTTTCTGATTTAACCAAATCCTCCTTTATTGTTGGAGAAATATCGGCTAATTGCCCTTGGGTGTCATCTAAAACTGATTTACTGTTATTTAAAAAATCTCCAGAAGAATCAAGGGTATCTGATATTGTTGGCAGCATATCGTTAGTCTTAGTAAGCACCTTTTGAAGATCTTCCGTTCCACTGGCAGCACTGCCTAAAAGTCCATCTAGCTTTGACATATTGTCATCTAATTCATAAATGTTATCTACAATTTTTCTAAGTTTAGATCTATTATTTTGTATGTCAACACCTTTTTCACTGCAAATTCTAATTAATGTTCCTGAAACAGTTTTTATTATGTTTTGATCCAATTCATTTTGTACAGTCTGTATTCCTGAATCGGTCATTTTAGGAGCTACAGCATTTTTCTTTTCATTTACTGTATATATAAGTTTGGGCTTTTTAATATCTTTTTCAACTAGTGTAGTTGTATCCTTAGAAAAATCTTCTGGAATTTCAATTGTTGCATAATACTTTTCTTGCAACAAATCTTTTTTTCCATTATCCTTATCTGTAAAAACCCAGCCTAACTTATTATTCTCTTTTAATTTATCTACTAATTCGTTACCCAAATTAATATCCTTATCCTTAAAAATCGTTCCTTTATCCTCATTAATAACCGCAATCTTAATTCCACTTGTATTAGAATACGGGTCCCATGATGCCTTAATATTTATCAGCGAATACATGGATGGAATAATAATAATCACTATAATCATAAGTCTTGCTACCCAATTGGTGCGTATTTTGTTAATATCCCTTTTATAAATTCTAAATACATTTTTCATAACTAATTCCTCTGATATTCACAATATAAATTATTCTAACTATTCATTATGGAACTTTCCTTTAACATTTTTACAATGTCTGCCCTTTTTGCATTCATCTTTTCTTTAAATAGCACTCCAATGGTAATTGAGCCTATCATGAATATGCACAAAATAATACTATCTCTTAATAATATTGAATAAACTATTCCTGCTAATATTTGCCTTACGCCGCTTATAGCGTAAGTAAACGGAAGAAATGGAAATAGTTCTTGGAAACCTACCGGATTGACCTCTATAGGAAAGTTACCACTAGTTCCAGCAACTTGTAAAACAAGTAATACCACTCCCATTACTATCCCACCATATCCAAAGAGGCTTACAGCAGTATAAATTATGCAATTAAACACTATACTTATAAACACACTATATAGAATGAACATTATAGGATGAACTGCATAAGAATGTAATATAAATAACGCTCCAGAGCTTGCTACTATTGCTTGTCCAATTCCAATGAATATAAATAATGTTAATCTTCCAAAATATTTTTCATAATTTTTTAGTTCTTTGCCTTCCTCTAAGGAGTCCGATTCAGTCCCAATTAATACTGAAAGTACATAGCCACCAATCCATAAACAAAGAACTGTATAAAATGGTGTTACAGTAGATCCATAATTAGGCCATGGGAACAATCTATTATCCTCAACTTCTACAGGACTAGATAAAAAATCGCTTTGGTTATCCCAATTATTTGTTATCATATCTAACAATTCATCAATATCCCCTTTATTATCTATTTTTTTTAACCTTACTGCTAACTCATGAACATTATTCTTGATATCCGGAAACTTATCTTTTAATTTATTTAATTCGTCATTAGATAAATCCGATGTATTCTTAAATGTATCCACCATTTCTTGAACTTCTGGTAAAGTTTTCTTTCCTTGGGCGGATAAATTTAATCCGTTGTCTAAAATCTCCCTCATAGAGTCGAATCCCTTATCAACTGTTGGTGTAATTTCAGAATCATAGCTATCTGTAATATTAGAAATTAACGTATGGGCATCATCTAATACTTTTCTAGTATCAGTTAGATTTTGCGTATCTAATAGTTTTTCTCCATTATTTAATTTATCAAGATCGCCATTAATTCTGTTGAGTAACTTATCGAGGTTATTATCTACAGTATCTAACCTATCTATTATTTTAGAAATTGTCTTACTTTCTTCCTTTAGTGCATCTTGAGCATTTTTCAGTGCATCTGCTTGCTTATCAATGCTTTCCTGAATTTTTGCTATTTGTTCTGAACCTTGGATAGATTGATCGATTGAAGGACTAGGAATTTGTATTTCACTAATTTTATCTACAGCTTTTTTTATTTTTTTAAGTCTAGACTCAGCATCCTCTACACTGACTTTAGTAGCATTTGCTGTATCCCGAGCCTGTAATAATGTTTTCTTTTCGGTTTCGGGTAATATTTTATCATCAATATTACCAAGCTCTACACCTGCAGTATCGAGCATATTTTCCGATTTAACTAAATCATCCTTAATTATTGGTGAATCCTTCTGTAAATTATTTTGAGTCTCATCTAAAAAGCTTTGGGTACTATTTAAAAATTCTGAAGTTCCATCAATAGTATCTGATATTGTTGGTAAAATCTCATTAGTCTTATTCAATAATTCAGAAGCACTTATTGTCCCATTTATAGCTTCATCTAATACTTTTTCGAGTTCCGGCATATTATCATCTAATTTATAAACCGAATCCATTATATTTCTGAGTTCAGATCTGTTATTCTCTATATCTACGCCTATTTCATCACATAATCTGAAAACTATCCCTGAAATAGTTTTTGTTATATTCTTATCCAGCTCATTTTGAACTGATTTTACACCCGAGTCTGTTATCTTAGATGCTATGACATTTTTCTTTTCATTCACTGTATATATTAATTGAGGTTTTACTATGTTCTTCTTTGCTAAAGTAGTGACATCCTCAGAAAAATCTTCTGGAATCTCAATAGTTGCATAATATTTTTCCATTATTAGGCCTTCCTTAGCAGTTTCCTTATCAACAAAAACCCAACCTAGCTTATCATTGTCTTTAAGCTTATCAACTAGTTCATTTCCTATATTTATATCATGATCTTTAAAAACTGTACCCTTATCTTCGTTTATAACTGCAACTTTTATGCCGCTAGTATTAGAATACGGATCCCAAGATGCCTTTATATTTATTAAGGAATATAAAGAAGGGATTATCACTAAACCTATTACTATAACGACTGTTATCCAATTAGTAACTATCCTCTTAATATCTCTCTTAAATATTTCTATTATATTTCTCATACCTTATCCCTCTATTTAACAAAATTTAACTTAATGGTACCATAATTGATGTTAAGAGCCGCCTAACTCTAGGTATATGTAAATCAATAATAATTAATGCCAATTTTTCGCATGTTATCTCTTTATTATAAATATCGAATAATATGTAATAAACTAAATAAAGTCTAGCTTCTTTCTAAAATTATAACACATAAAATGACCAAAAGTCATTTTTATTTTTAGATTTAATTATTTTTTACTTAACTGTAATTCGATAACACAGTTAAAACCTCAGTAAAACCTAATTTATAGACTTTACTGAGGTTTATTTATATATTATATTTTAATAATGCAGGCTTGAAGCAGCTTACTATTTTAGCAAATATCATTTTTCAAGTTTAATATTTATTCTTCTTGCAAGCGCTGAATCATCTTTAAAATTACCTCTGCACTATTAAAGTTTTCAGGAACTATTTCGATAGCTGGAATCTCAATACCATACTCTTCATCAATTACATTAATAATTTCAACAATATCAAATGAATCTAAAATTCCTTCATCAACCAATGTTGTACACTTGTCAAAATCAACGTCATCCCTAACACCCTTTAATAATTCTATTAATTTTTCCATAATAATTCTCCTTTTTTGCAATGATTATTGATAGACATAATTATTTTATATATTCATCATTTAACTTTTTACGATCAATTTTTCCATTCATATTAATAGGCATACTTTCCCTATCATAGCAAACATTCGGTATCATATAACGCGGTAACTTTTTCTTTAAAAGCTGAGACAGCTTGACCTTTTCTAAATTTCCTGAATATACTGCAACAATTTGATCATTTTTCTTATTATATAAGCAGCAACACATGTCCACACCATCTAATGCACTCATTGCATTTTCTATTTCACCCAACTCTATACGGTTACCCATATGTTTAATTTGGAAATCTTTACGAGATACGTATACTAATTCCCTATTTTCATTCCAATAAACTAAGTCACCTGTACAATAAACTGTTTCAGGATAACTATTATTTAATGGATTTTGAATAAATACTTCCTTTGTTTTTTGTGGATTATTATAATACCCACAAGCTAAAAAAGAGCCACGAATTAATAATTCACCAATCTTTCCACATTCTTCAACAAGCTCTCCATTCTCATCTACAACTATCGCATCTACATTGTCACATGGAACTCCTATTGGAATAGGTTCATCATCATTAAATTCTCTATCTACTATATAATAAATCCCAATATCAGTAATCTCAGTAGGGCCAAATAAGTTTGCATAGATTGCATCCGGAACATGTTTACGCCAGATATTAAGTTGTTTAGTTGGCATTGTTTCCCCGGCAAATAAAACTTTTTTCAAATTAGGTAGTTTTACAACATCTAAAGCTCCTAAATTTGCTACTATACTTAATGCTGAAGGAACCCAATAGATTGTGTTAATTTCCTTTTCTCTTACATACTCCAATAATTTTATTGGAAATGAAAACAACATTTTAGGAATGATATGCAATGTTGCCCCGCTTCGAATTGTTGCAAATATATCTAATACAGACATGCTAAAATAAAATGGTGTCTGATTTCCAAAAACAGTGCTTTCATTTAAATTGAATGTTTTAACAACCCAATCAGCATAATCTATTACTGAACGATGACATACAATAACACCTTTAGGAATTCCTGTTGATCCACTTGTAAAAAGAATGTATAAAGGATCTGTATCAATCATTTTTCTTCTAACACTCTGCAATTTCTCCGTATCCTTTGGCAGCATACAAATTTCATCATAGGGTACTTTTATGCAATCTGTTTCCATATTAGAAAGAAGCTTTTCAGTATTTTCATCATAAATTACAGCAGCTGGCTGCAGAGTTTTTAGTATTATATTAATGCGTTCCATAGGCATCTGTGTATCCAACGTTACGTAAAAACATCCCGCATACGCAGCACCCATAAAGGCTGCAATATTCCGTGCACCTTTTTCCATGTAAACAACAATTGCTCTGCGTGTTCCTATTTTTTCTATAAGAAAACTTCCAATACTTCTGGCCTCTTCAGCTAATTCATGATATGTCAGTTCGTATTTATCATCAGAAAAAGCAATTTTATCTGGAAATACCTGTTCAGATTTTTCAAGATATGCTAGAATACTTTTTTCCATATTATTTCCTCCATCTTCTATAAATTATTATTTTGAAATTTCTTCTTCATAATATCTAGTTAATTTATCATTATTAGCTCCACACACTCGAGCGTTTACACGTATTTTATATTTTTTATATGCTGAAGGATCAAAAACAAAAGTTGAATTTTTATCATAATCTCGTATTATATGCTGCTCACCAGTCTCTGAATCAGTTAATATATACTGATATTCTGGTATAACCTTACTTCCATGAAAAGAATTTGCTGTTAATGTTATTTTGTTATCCTTCTTTGTAAAAGTAAACCAAGTAAGTGCAACATAATTTATAGATGCAGAGTATTCATCTGGAGTATAGAAATATTTGTTCATATCATCACCGTTCTGCCTCAATTTCAAGAATTCAGCTAAGGATTTAGAAAAAGCTTCTGCTCCATTACTATTAAAATGCTCGGAATCACTAAAATACTCTCCCTTTGGTGCAAGTAATTGAGGTTTAATTAAGTTATAATTATAATATTCAATATTTAAATTCTTCGCGATTTTAGCAATCTCATTATCAAACTCAAAATAATTCTTTATTCTAAGTACTTGAAATACTGGAGCTGGTGGAGTCAAAAGAATTAATTGACAATTATTAGCTTTACACAGTTCAGATATCTTTTTTAGATATTCTACATTTGTTTCTTGTATATCACTTATGTTTCTGGTGTCATAAGAACTTTTTAAGTTATCATAACTAATAGTCCCTTTTGAATCACTAGGATTAACTTTATACCCACCTTTTCCTATATACCCACTTTTATTATTTTCAAGAGCCTCTACTTGTCCAGGTTCTGGGTAATTAACATAGGATGAATCTAACTTTCCATAAATATTCTTTATTGCATCTTGCATTGATTTTACATTATATCCGCGCCATTCAAACAATCTATCTAAATAAGCTCCATCCTGTGATGAGACAGCAAAATAATATTCTATCTTATCAATAAATGATTTAATATATGGTGCAGATAAAAGGTATATTAGTGGTTTTTCTTCCTTCGTTGTATAATTAATTGGCTCTGCTGTTAAAATAATTAATTTAGGCTTATGATAATTAAATAATTCTTTCAAAGAATAGTATGTCCCAGTATACATTTGTTGAGGAAATGCATAATCAAAAGTATTACAGCCTAGTTCTTTATCCATAATATATGGATTTATATCTCTATCAGATAATGATGCACCTACAAACGCTACATCTATATTTTCTTTTTGTGAATACATTTCGCGCATTGTCATTCTTTCAACTCCGGCTTTTGGAACAAATATAAATGTTAAAGCATAGTTTATAATAATAAATACTATTACAAATGCTATTGCCCTAAACCAAGCAGCTCTAGAACTGTGCATACATAAAACCTCCTAGTAAATTTGTGGAACTAGCATCCAATCCGATAATGGCAAAAATCAACACGTACAATAATATCCATCTAAAAACCAAATTTTGTTCAGACAAAAACTCCCGAATTTTTATTCCATTTTCCTGCATTACACTTATCACAACAAGAACAATAGTTGCCACAAATAAAACGTTAAAATCAAATTCTGTTAGTCCGAGTTTAAGAATTGTTCCATCTGCTAATTGGTTAATATTAAAATTCATTATGGTACTATGCAGCATGTAAAATGATACCTGTAAGCTATCTGCTCTATCAAAATACCACCCCAAGTTTACAATAAAGAATGTTCTTAGTATTCTAAATAGATAATATGAAAAACAATCAGTATTTACTTTTGTTATTCTCTTTAACCATATATAAAAAGGTTCCAGAACAGCACTAAAGGCAATTATGATACCATTGTACAATCCCCATACCACATAATGCCAATATGGTCCATGCCAAATCCCAACTACTAAAAACACTACAATATTAGAAATAGCGACTGGAATAATTTTTCCTGCTCTTTTTCCAATATATTTATTTGATAGTTTACCTATTTGAGACATCTTTTTTGTAAGTGCCAGAGGATAAAAAATATAATCCCGCATCCAAGAACCTAGTGTAATATGCCACCTACGCCAGAATTCTGATAAGGAAATTGAAAAGTAAGGGCGTTTGAAATTTATAGACATATTAATTCCCAGTAGTTCAGCTATTCCCGTTGCTACATCTATTCCTCCAGAAAAATCAGTATATTGCTGCAGTGAATAAAACAATATTCCAAATATTACGATTCCGCCACCATATTTATCATAATGATTAAAGACTTCATTAACTACTGCAATTGCCCTATCTGCTATTATCATTTTTTTAAATAGGCCCAATAGAATTAATTGCAGCCCATATTCAAATTTTTTCAGGTTAAATTTATGAGGTTCATACAATTGATTTGCTAGTGTATCAAATCTATTAATTGGCCCCTGCACTATTTGCGGAAAAAAAGAAACAAACAATGCAAATTTAAGCAGGTTTTTTTCAGCCTTATATTTGCCATTATATACATCAATCAAATATCCAATTGATTGAAATGTATAAAATGATATACCAAGTGGCAGCAATAGCCCTAACATAATAGGTTCTATTTTATTTCCTGTTGATACATTAAATAACCAAGTAATATTTTCTGCAATAAAATTAAAATATTTCAAAAATCCAAGGATTCCAAAATTAATTAACAAAACACACAAGAAAATTATTTTTTGTTTTTTCTTTGCCTTTGCTTTTATATTCTTTTTAACTTCTGGTGTAAGAGTTTCTTTATTTTTAATTAATTCATTCTCTTTCTGCTCATTAATTTTGGTAATGAGTACTGCACCACTCCAAACACTGAGTGTTGTAAAGAGTATATACCCAATTGTCTTTATCCCAGTGAATAAATAGAAGACATAGCTTCCACAAAGTAAACATATCCATTGAAATTTTTTAGGCAAAAAATAATATGCCAAGATTAATATGCACAAAAAAAGCCAAAAATTAAATTGTAAAAACGACATTGCATCACATCCTTATTTAATACCTCATTACTAACTACTATTTTTTCATGCACCTGGTTAATTCTCCTTTCATTATATTCTTTGCTTTATTAACTCATGCATATTTAAAATGGATTGTCCAATATTTTTGATTCTTATATTTTGTGTTTTCCTATAATTAATCTTATTACTATTGCAAAAAAATTAAACACTTAAGCCTTTAGAATTTATGACTTTAGCTGCTTAGGATAATTTTTATTATTGTAATCACGCATTAGGGTATCTCCCAATCGAATATAATAGCTTTAATCTTACAACTCTCCATTTTCTTAGCACCTTTTATCTTATTCATTCTTTTCCCTAACATATTATAACAAATATAACATATTTTATAAATTATTAATATCTTTGTCTTTCCTTCTGATATTTTTTTATATTATTTCAAAACAAAAGAAAAACTCCAACAGATACGTTAGCATCCTTTGGAATTTTGCTATTAGCTTGAATCAGACATCAAAAGAAGCTTTTACAGAATCCCCTATGTTTCTATAGTAACTTGCATTGAAACCTCTTTTTTGATGGCTGTTTGCAGTTTTTAGAATGTATTTTTCTTATTGTCTCTACCAAACTTACTACAGAATTCTAATTATGCAGCAAATAACCTTAATTAACCACCATATTTTTGACCACCTCTAATAAGTTAATTTTTATGCATTAAGTTCTTTCTTAGTTTTGTAGCAAGTACTCTACTATAAACAATCTAATTTTTTATTATTCTATTTTTCCTACTAATTGTGTAATTAATTCTATGTGCTCTTTTATTTTTACTTTCTTTAAATTTTCAACTTTTTCACTACCTCCTAAACCCAGTAGAGGTACATATCCAAAGCATTCATCATATTCTATCTCTCCCAATTTAGAAACTGCTTTATTATATTTATCTAATTCTAAATATTTTTCTGTAAAATATTCATCTTTTAAACAATAAAAAAAATGTTTGAATCTTTTTAATATAATATCAAATGTCCCATTTTTATATTTTATGATACTTACATACTCATTCTTTTCCCATGTAATTATATCTCCAAAACCAGTTACCATTATTGGAATAGCATCATTTGCTCTAAAATATGACATATCTACAACCACTTGATACTCCTCTGGATTAATTATCTTTAAATTCCCATTTAATATAGAACCAAATCCATATTCCTCCCAGACAGATATTAATTCTATTGGTATAATCCCTTTATATTTATCAATTACTTTGGTATCAACATTATTATTAACTTTATACTCTTTAAATATCTCATCATTCATTACTTTTCCTCCTAATATATTAATTTTACATTCAAGTAAGTACTTTTCCTTTCAGCATCAGTCATGTTTTTAGCCATTGCTTGAATTTGCTCATCAACAGCATCTATTCTATATTTCCATTGAGCTCCAATAGATGAGTTAATCCTTTTATCACCCATTCCACCAATATTCAATGGATTCCCTCCTGCACTTTGGTCTGGATTATGAAGTGCTGCTTGAGAATCCATCCATTTATTAGCCTGTGCTTCTGCTTCTTGATATGACATCCCTGAATCAAGTAATTCATCTATTTTATTTGCAAGTGCTTCTTTTCTTGCAGCCTGTTGTGCCATATTTCCTTCTATTGCACGACCTTCATCAATATACCTTTGTCTATTTTGTAAATATTCATTAACTGTTAATTGGTTCATCCCAGCCTCTTGGTCAGCTAATTGTCTTGCAAATTCAGTTTCATCATATTTAGTCTTATGATTAAAATTCACTTCAATTTCATCTATTCTTGGGACAGCTTCCTCAGCTTTAGTTCCCCCCTCATAGTTACAATCATTATGCACCAAAACCTCTAAGTCAGATACAAAGTAGGTATGATTTTCATCTACATTTAAATTATAAATTTCTCTAGATTC
>JAJXWH010000070.1 GCA_021781745.1 Bacillota bacterium
AAGTAGTAAAGCCATTTCTCACTACTTGCATGTTATATAAAAATAGAATATAATTCTAAGAAAAAATGAGATAAACGTAGCTATTTAAAGCTAATAATTTATCCAGGGGTCAAATGAACCTATATAAGGATAGACTATTTATTAGTAGATAGATATCCTTTTGTTTTACTAATAAAGTATTGATATTACTGATAATCTGCTCGGAACATGAGCTATAAAATTTTATTAGGTATATTTATATTTGGATTAAAAAAATATTAAATAAGGAGAATTAAAAGTATGATTTCTATTATAGTAGCGGTATCAAAGAATAATGTTATAGGTAACAATGGGGTAATACCATGGAAAATAAAAGGGGAGCAGAAGAGATTTAAGGAATTAACTACTGGAAAGACAATAATTATGGGGAGGAAATCTTTTCAAGAGATTGGGAAACCATTGCCCAATAGAAAAACAATCATTATTTCAAACACCGAAAATATAGCATTTAATAATTGCATCACTGTAAAATCACTACTTGAAGCATTGAATTTAGCTAAAGGTGAGGAAGAAATCTTTATAGCTGGTGGAGGACAAGTATATAAAGAAGTATTCCCTTTATGTAATAAGATATATATTACAGTAATAGATAAAGTAATTGAGGGTAATGTATATTTTGAGTATATTAATGAAGAGGAATTTATAAAGACCTATGAAGAAAGAATTGAAGGCGAAATTCCATACACTTATTATACATATGAGAGAATAAAAAATCTTCCGTAGATTGATAAATCAGAATATAAATTAAGATATTAGAAATGCTAAAGATAAAGTATTAAATAATTTTTTGAGGTTGAATATGAAGAAAACATTATACGATTATAAAGATAAAATTATGAAATTGCCCATGAAAGATAAATATAATAAGAATGAAATTTTAACAAAAGATTTTCTTATTGAAAAAGAAAAAGATATAGAAATATATTATTCACCTCATAATGAATACATAAATCCAAAGGCCAAGGTTTTTATTGTGGGAATAACTCCTGGTTTTCAACAGATGAGTACAGCTATTTCAGCTGCAAGAAGAGAACTAGAAAACTCAAATGATATTAAAAAAATACAATATAAATGCAAGGAAGCAGGCCGTTTTAGCGGCAGTCTTAGAAAGAATTTAATTAACATGTTAGATGAAATAGAACTTAATAAATATTTAAAGATTGAAAGCTGTAGCAAGTTATTTGGAGAGAAGGATTGTTTATTACACACTGTTTCTTTAATACCATATGCTGTTTTTGTAAAAGGGAAAAATTATTCAGGTCATACTCCAAAGCTCATAATGAGTGAATTCTTAATGAAATATATTTATAATAATTTTGTTGATGAATTTAAAGAATTAAATAATGTAGGAAATATTCTTATAATACCTTTAGGAAAATCGGTCGAAGAAGTTTTATACAAGCTCTGCGAAATAAAGATAATAAATGAAAATCAAATTCTTAAAGGATTTCCGCATCCATCTGGAGCTAATGTAAATCGACTTGTTCAATTGCGAGAGAACAAAGATGAGTTGGTCAAAATAATTTGGAGAAGATATTAGAAATTACATATGATTTTAATAAATGTTGAATATGTTAAAAATAAACAAGAATAAGGAAAGAAATAGTTTACTGCAAGTTAAAAAACTATCTCTTTTTGGTCATATTGCCATGTCATAATTAAGATTACATTGTAAATATCTAATCTGCACTAATAGATTTCAGAACTTTAAATCTGTCATCACACAAGTCTATCCTAACTTTACTATTTTTAAAAACATTTTGAGAAAGCTCTTTAGATATTGCTTTCATAGGCTCTACATAGTTTTGATTATTTTGATAATCACCTTCTGCTATAAGTGATAAAACGTAAGTATCATTTTGCTTATCAATTTTAACATCAATTTTTGAATTGCTGGTAAAATAGCCTTCTCTATTGAAGTAGTCTCCAAGTTCTTTTGCTTGCAGTTGAGTTATATTATTTGTGTAGAAGAGATGATTTTCACCATAGTCAAGCGCGTTTTTAGGGATATTGATTGTGTACATGATTGAAGCAGCAGCCAGTGAGAAGATAATAACGCTTATAATTATTGGTAGAATATAAGAAGCCTTTTTACCACCATTTTCAATATGATCTTTATAAAGCTTACGCTGATTAATAGATAAAAAAACTCCCACACTAATATTAATAGCTAGAAATATATAAGGTGCATCAACTGGCAATAATGATGCCAAGGTAATAAGCACTACAAACCCTAAAATAGTCGATATAAGTATCATCCACTTTCTTTTTTTATTTCCATATCGGCCATAATTTAGTGCGCTCATAATTCCAGCAGGGATAAAAGAAAAAAACAGGGAGAAAATAATAAATGATTTTGGATTCCATAATTTTATTGCTGAAATTTTATTAGTTGCTGTCATAAGGACCTCCTTAACATTGTCTTTATAGAAATTATATCATAATGATTAATGGAAGGTGGTGGTAAGTTATAAATTTTTTTGAATTTAATTCCATATGGTTTTATTCGTGATAGACAAGACTAATGATAATTTATCTACATCATAAATTTTTACAAATTGATTTAAGTTAGCTAATCCATTTATGATTAATTTGACACGAATTTAGAATGGTGATATAATTTTTGACAGAGTGTGAAGGTCACACGAAGGGGTACACCACCTTGGGTGTATTTTTCGTGTGGCCTTTTTTGCGTGTATAAATAGGAAGAGGTGAAAAGTATGGTAAAGGTAAATGGAAAAGAAGTGAATATTGTTGAAGAAATATCTTTGGAAGAATTTCTTATTAACCAAGGATATTCATTGAAGAAAACTGTTGTTGAAATTAATGGTGAAATTGCTCCAAAAGCTCAATATAAGCAAACAAATATTAAAGATGGCGATTCACTTGAGGTAATTAGTTTTGTTGGAGGAGGCTGATTGTCAGCTGACAGTTAACAGTGTACAATTAACCGTTTAGGCGAGAAAAGCCTACAGCCTGACAACAAATAAATATAAAGAAATCTTGAAAAGATTTCATCTTCAAATTTTAAATGTCAGTTATTAATTGTGATAATGGCTTTAACATAGTTTTATGTGATTAAGAAAGGAATGAATAAAAAATGAAAAAAGATACATTAGTCATTGGGGGACATGAATTCTCATCAAGATTTATACTAGGTTCAGGAAAATATAATTTAGAGTTAATTAAGGCTGCAGTAGAAAACGCTGGTGCACAGATGATTACATTAGCTTTAAGGCGTGCAAATACAAATGGAGGCGAAAATATTTTAGATTATATTCCTGAAGGGGTAACGTTACTTCCAAATACTTCTGGGGCAAGAAATGCTGAAGAAGCTGTTAGAATTGCAAGAATTGCTAGGGAAATGAGTTGTGGTAATTTTGTAAAAATTGAAATTATTCGTGATTCAAAATATCTGCTTCCAGATAACTATGAAACAATTAAGGCTACTGAAATTCTTGCAAAAGAAGGTTTTGTAGTTATGCCATATATGCATGCAGATTTGAATGTAGCCCGTGATTTAGTTAACGCAGGAGCAGCTTGTATTATGCCTCTTGCATCACCAATTGGCTCTAACAAGGGATTGGCTGCAAAGGAATTTATAAAAATATTGGTAGATGAAATTGATCTTCCAATTATCGTTGATGCAGGAATTGGACGTCCATCTCAAGCATGTGAGGCTATGGAAATGGGAGTTGCAGCTGTAATGGCTAATACTGCAATTGCAACTGCTGGTGATATTCCAGTTATGGCGGGCGCGTTTAGACAAGCTATTGAAGCTGGTCGTGCAGCATATCTTTCTGGATTAGGCCGAGTGTTAGATAAAGGTGCATCTGCATCTTCACCATTAACTGGATTTTTGCAAGATTAGGAGGTATAGATATGAGTGAACAACGTACAAATCATATGGAATATATGCCTGGAATGGAAGTCATAGAATCAGACATAATGGATCAAGTAGTCAGCCGTATGGAAGCTTATGATTATGATAAATATACAGCAGCTGATGTTCAAAGAGCTCTAAATCATGATTATCGTACTGTAGAAGATTTTGCTGCATTATTATCGCCGGCAGCTATGCCATTGCTTGAACAAATGGCTCAAGCAGCGCAAGAAGAAACCAGAAAACATTTTGGTAATTCAGTTTACATGTTTACACCATTATATCTTGCAAATTATTGTGAAAATTATTGTATTTATTGTGGATTTAACTGTCACAATAAAATTCGCCGTGCAAGATTAAATGCTGAAGAAATAGAGAAAGAAATGCAGGCCATAGCAAAAACTGGGTTGGAAGAAGTTCTTCTTCTTACTGGTGAAAGCAGAAAAATGTCAGATGTAAAATACATAGGAGAAGCTTGCAAAATAGCTCGCAAATATTTCAAGTTGGTAGGCTTAGAAGTATATCCTATGAACTCTGATGAATATGAATATCTTAGAGAATGTGGAGCAGACTTTGTTACTGTATTCCAAGAAACATATAATTCAGATAAGTATGAAACTCTTCATTTGGAAGGACATAAGAGAATATTCCCATATAGAGTAAATGCCCAAGAAAGAGCAATAAAAGGCGGTATGAGAGGAGTAGGTTTTGCAGCATTACTTGGATTGGATGATTTCCGTAAAGATGCTTTCGCTACAGGGGTGCACGCATATCTTCTTCAAAGAAAATATCCTCATGCGGAAATTGCATTTTCATGCCCAAGGTTAAGACCAATCATTAATAATGATAAAATTAATCCAAAAGATGTTCATGAACCACAGCTTTTGCAGGTGATTACAGCATATCGTCTTTTTATGCCTTTTGCTAACATTACAATATCTACAAGGGAATGTGAAAGATTCCGAAATAATGTTATAGGTTTAGCAGCAACTAAGATTTCGGCAGGTGTAAGTACCGGAATAGGAAGTCATTCTGAAGAGGCAGAAGATAGAGGAGATAATCAATTTGAAATTGCAGATAGCAGAACTGTAGATGAAGTATATGAAGCAATTAAAGCAAAAGGCTTGCAGCCAGTAATGAATGATTACGTATATGTATAAATAAACAACATGTAAACTTGATTTATGTGGTAGCTTACCAAATCATAAATATTTTGCTACGAAAAACTATGAAAATATCGCTGAAGACTCTAAGTTGCAAGTTGCATCCAATTCAGCATGCTCCCGCTTTCAGCGTGACAGGCTAAATTGGAACAACTTACAACTAAGAGCCTTTAACAGCTTATTTTCAAATGTTTTCTCCGCAAAAATATTTATGATTTCTGGTGAAGATATCCACATAAAAACTTGTTGGATATAGTTATCTAATAAGTCAGATTCTTGAGGATATATATAGGTAAATAAACAAAAGGTTAGATTTATAATTTATACATATTTCAGTTTATAAATTAACTTTTTAATAAAAGTAAAAAAGTAGTGAGCCCTGCTGTAATACATGTACAATAGAACCCACCACTATATAATTTAGTATATGCAGAATATTGATAATTGATTCATATGTTGAAAAGTTTTTGGAGTAATATATAATTAGATTAGAAAAAAGTATAATCGCATTACTTATAATATTGATTTGTATGATATTGGAAAGAGCGTTTTAATATATTTGTAATTATGGAAGGAAAAAGGAAGCATATGAATAAGGGGAAAGTTATTATTTATTTAATGAGACATGGACAAACTATTTTAAATAAGGCAGGAAGGACTCAAGGCTGGTGTGATGGAGTTCTTACAAGAGAAGGCATTGAGGTAGCGGTAAATGCAGGGCTTGGACTTAGCAATGTTAAATTTAAAGCTGCGTATAGCAGTGACTTAGGAAGAGCAGTAAAGACTGCAAGAATTGTGATAAAAGAGAATAAGGAAAGTTCAAATTTACAGTTAAAAGAGCTTGAAGGCTTAAGAGAAGTATGTTTTGGAAAATATGAAGGAGAGCGTGAGATGGTAATGTTTAATGATATTTTAAATTATCTTAACGTAGGTTCCTTCAAAGAAGCTGAAGAAAAATATGATTTTCAAAAGGAATATTGTAATTCATGTGCTGTTTTAGATGAGACCAAGGAAGCAGAAGATTATAATACAGCATTAGAGAGAGTAATGGGTAGCATAAGAGATATATGTGAAGAAAATTCATATGATAATGGAGGAAATGTACTTATAGTTGGTCATGGAGGAATGATCAGGCTGATTATTGATTATCTAGATAAAAGTTTTAATGTGAGAGATATGACGAATTCAAGTATATCTAAGATTATATATGATAATGGAAACTATATTGTTGAATCTGTAAATGACAATAGCTATAGCGAAAGAGGTAAAGCTATTAAAATGTCAGTATAGTATATATCCATAAATTCAATTGTTAAACTTTATGCTAGAAATTTTATGGGGAATATAATGTCGTTTGTAATAGTTGATAGGCTTATTAATCCTGAAAATAATGCAGGATTATTATGTTATGCTTAATTTTTGGAAGCTAGAGATCTGCAATGATAAAGTTAAAGTTTGGTTAAATTAGGGGGAAACATATAATAAAATGTTTACAAAATATACTGTAATTAAGTTATAATAGCAATATAAACAGATAATTTTGAAAATCTATTAATATAGGAAATGTATAAACTAACACAGTATCTAATAATCTTATATAAAGTTGTATTTGTTTAATATAGTAAAGTTAACCCAATATTATATGAAAGGTTGTAATATTATGAGTCATTTTGAGGATTTAACTAATTATTCATATTTCTTTTATGAAAATTCAAAAAATGTTGGTTGGCTAGATAAAACTTATACATATGCTAAAGAGGAGTTAGTAAAGAGTTTATAGATAATTTATGGGAGTATATGCATGGGAATTTAGAGAAGGCGAGAGGGTATCATAACTGCAACTTATGTTCTGTTTTCAATAAAGAAGTTTTTACAACTACTCATAAAGGAAAATCAGTAAAGCTAGGTTCGGGAGAAATAAGAGTTTTAAGCGAAGATGGTAAAATATCATATTCTGCCCCTAACTTAGTTTATCATTATATTGTTAATCATGAGTATAAACCACCAGATGAATTCATCCAAGCTGTGTTAAATGGCCCCAAACCAGGATCGTCTCAATACGAAAAATTTTTATTATCTTTTAGAGAGGATACTTTAGAAGGAAAGTATATCAAAAATATACATATAGTTCAAAGAGGTGGGGAAGACGATTATATAGAAGCTACTAGCGAATTTCATACGGCAATACTTCAGAATGATTTAAAGAGGATAAGTGAATTAATCAATACATGTGAAGAGAAAATAACAATGATTATGGAACTTTCTAAATGGTTATATATAGCAGCTTCAGAGGGAAAGCTGGAAGCTGTTAAATACTTAATATCTAGTGGTGTTAAGATGGATGTAAGTATTCCGGCAAATAATCCATTGTTTGGTGCTATCTGCAGAGGGCATGTGGATGTTGTAAAACTGCTAATTGAAAGTGGTATAGACACTAATGTTAAATATAGCAATGAATTTATGCGAAAAATGGATGCTCTAGTTTTAGCGGAACAAAGAGGGCAAGTTGAAATAGTTAGTTTATTAGAAGAGAGAAGATTCGAGAGGAAAATCAAATTTTTTGGAGAAGATTTTGTCGTTGATTTTTAATAAACAGGTAATAGGATATAATAGTCTAAGAATAGATGCAAATTTATTTTATTAAAAGCATATTGATATTAAAGAAAGCTATATATTACTGATCAGAAAAATGAGGTAGTATATAGCTATATTTTTTATAAATGAACTTATATTATATATTGCTATTTAAGAGAAAGTTACAGCACCGTTGCCAACAACTACTATTGTATAGCCATCCTTAAGAGGAATTAAATCAAACTTTTTAGATTGTGGTCTTAGTCGTATAGCCTGTAAAAAATTTGGTTTTGAATCAAAAATAAGTGCATAAGCGCGGTCGGTGAAAGAGTTATTTTTTTCATTAAACTAACCACCTTTATAATTATTAATTATAGTAAAAGACAAAAACTTTAATTCTATTATGTGAAGGCTTTAAAAATATATTCAAATATATAAAAAATGTAAGTTTTTAGTAGTAAAGTCTTTACTGTAGAGTATTGAGAAGTACAACACATATTATACGTTCATAGTAATTCATTCAATATTAGACAATACAAATGAGAAAGATTCAGAAATATTTAAGCAAAATATAAAACTCACAATATATAATTCAATAAATTTAATCAAAGGACTAATTAAAAAAGTAAGTGTACTTGAAAGATAATTATTTTATAAATAATTATCTATTAAAAAACGACATTTTAAATGTCGTTTAAGAAAACTCCAACTGTGCAGCACCAATAATTAAAATTATGTCACCAGTATTGAAAGGTTTTAAAACATAAAGAGGAGAGCTAGGTTCGAGACTTAGAATTTGTTTAATAATTTGATTTGAGTCAAAGACAATAATAAGAGATTTATTAGAAGAACAAGTGTTTCGAACAGTATAATTAATTCCTGTTGAGAAATCTGAACTCTCTATGTTATAAATGCCTTGAGTAAAAGTTTTTGAGGTATTAGTGGAGGCATTTGCTAAATTGCTATTGAAACATATAAATAAAAAGAAAGATAAAATAGTAATAATTTTTTTCATTAGTACGTCCGTCCTCACATTTCAAAGTTATTTAATTCTTTTAAATGGAATAACTGTATTTATTTTCTCTTTACTTATATCGCCAGATTCATGATGTTCATTTTCTATTTCATGAATAGTTAAGTAATCTTTCTCTCCTAATATTTTAAGAAGCAATAAGATCTTTTCTCTATAAGCTTGGAATGATTGTCTATTCATAAAAATCCTCCTTTGTCATAAAAAATAATTTAAAAGTAGCTTATACAAATATAGCCATAATATTCAAGGAAAAATGTGATAATTATGTATAAGTGTCTTGTTAGCTTTTTATAATTAATTAAGAATAAAATAAGCTAACTTTTATATAATAGTTATATGAAAGGAATGAGAAAATGGGGAATAATGTAGAGTTAATTTTAGAAAAAATAAAGGGATTACCAGTAATACAATCAGGTAAGAATTCTATCATAACCTTATCGAATAATGAAGCTAATTTAAGTATTAAGGATTTTAGTGAAGCGATAGAATATATTTGGGAGAAAAGCTTAGTAAAAATATTAAAAGTAGAACGAGAGCACTCATATATAGTGAGAATATATGCAGATGTTACCAAATGATTTATAAAACTATATTAATATTATTTCTTTTATGTAATAAATTAGTTCCTTTTAATATATTTACTATTTATGGCACATACTAATCAAGTACTAGTATGTGCTATTAAATTAAAAAATTACATATATCAAGGAAATCCCAAAATAAACATGAAAAGCATGGACAATATGGAATAGAATAATTTCAATTAAATATTATTCATATTCATAATTGTTATGTCACAAAAATAATCAATTATCTTATGGAGGGTTTCATGAAAAAAAACATTGAAGCAGAGAAAGTCTTTAATGATATAAATTATGATAACTACATTGTTCAGTACCAAGGCGATATTGTTTCGGAAATATCAAGAGTACCAAACTATTATGTCACATTAATTAATAATAGATATGCAATAGTGTCAGTACCTAAAAATGTAGAAATTAATATGGGGGGGGAACCAATTATTCAATCTATTGTATATGTTGTTCCTGCGGAGTTTTATACTTTGCAGCAGATTTCGCCAGTTAGTGCTTCTCAAGCAGATTTTGTACAGGAAGGCTCTCCCTTAAATTTAACAGGTAAAGGTGTTAATGTAGCTATTATTGATTCAGGAATTGATTATTTAAGTGACGAGTTTATGGATGTTAATGGAGAAACAAGAATTGAAAGTATTTGGGATCAGACTTTAAGAACAACTGTACAAAAACCAAATGATCCAGTTCCTTTTGGAATGGTATACAGTAGAAATCAAATAAATGATGCTATTAGGTCATTTAAAGCAGGTAAATCTCCGTATGATATAGTTCCAACTCGAGATGAAATTGGACATGGAACAAATATGGCTGGAATAATTGGCGCAACAGGAAAAAATCCAAATCTAAGAGGGGTAGCTCCTGATTGCACCTTTGTAGTAGTAAAGCTCATAAGAGATTTTTCATATGAAATTCAGTTCCCAGAGACGACTGTACCTGTGTATAATTTAACAGCAATACTTATAGCATTACAGTATTTATATGAATATAAAGAAGCAAATAACAAACCTATGGTTATATATTTTCCACTTGGAAGTACTTTAGGTAATCACAGAGGAGAAGGAACTATAGATGACTTCATGAACACCATTTTAATTAGTGAGGGAATAGTTATAGTTACTGGTACTGGGAATCAAAGAGATGTTGGAGGACATGCATCAGGAACATTAGGGAAAATTAGTGGTGTGCAAGCTACAGGAGCTGGAATTATTGAGCTGGAAGCATCACCAGAGCAAAAAAATTTATGGGGAGTTCAAATTTGGTCTCATTTACCTAATATAATGACTCTGGAAGTAGTATCACCTTCAGGCGAAACTACTGGGACAATACCTGTAATAATAAATTATACTAATAATCATACTTTTATATTTGAAAAAACTAATATTAAAGTTAATTATTATTTGCCGGAGGAAACTACTGGAGATGAATTGATACGTATAAGATTTTATAATCTTCAGCCCGGTATATGGAGGCTTAGACTTAACGCGAATTTTATTTTAGATGGCCGATATGATGCATGGTTGCCACAGAGAGGATTAACTGTTGGAAATACTAGGTTTAGTTATCCAGATCCTTTTGGTACGATAACAAAGCCAGGTAATTCTATTTATATAGTAACTGCAGCAGCATATAATCAAAATAATAATAACGTTGTTGATTATTCAGGTATGGCGTTTTTAGAGTCGTATGTAGATATAATTGATGTTGCAGCTGGAGGGGTAAACGCATTAGCTGTAGCACCAAATAACAGAACTGCTATCGTCAATGGAACTAGCGTTTCAGCAGCAGTTGTAGCGGGAGTTTGTGCTATGCTGTTTCAATGGGGGATAGTAGATGGACATGAACCTAATATGTTTGCTCAAACCATTAAAGCATATCTTGCAAAAGGAGCTATTGCAAGAAGTGGAGATATTATTCCAAATCCATATTGGGGATATGGAATTTTAAATGTGCCAAAAATTTTTCAAAATATGACTTAAGGTAAATATAGGATTATAGATTAATTGGGAAGTGTCTAAAGGCACTTCTTTTTAGTGTGGAATATATAAGTTTAAGCAATATCATACAAGAACTATTTAATAATTTGTGGTATTCTTTAAAGTAGTTAACATAGAAAGGGAGAGTATAGTGCAAAATGAAATTCGAACTGTTTGTTTTGATTCAGATTTGAGTATAGAGGCTTACAGTTTTAAAGGTATTATGCAGAATTTCCCAAATCATTTTCATGAATATTATGTAATTGGTTTTATTGAAAGTGGGAAGCGATATTTATCCTGTAAGAATAAAGAATATACTATTGAAACTGGTGATTTAGTTTTATTTAATCCTCTGGATAGTCATACTTGTAAGCATATTGGTGGAGAAGCACTTGATTATCGTTGTATTAATATTGAGAGGAATATAATGAAAAAAGCTTTTTTTGAAATAACAAATAAAGAGTATATGCCTTACTTTAAAGAGACTGTTTTATTTCACAGTGATTTAGTACCTTCTTTGAGGGAATTACATCTTATGATAATGCAGGAAGTAAGTGATTTTAAAAAAGAGGAATTATTTTTATTTATAATTGAAGAACTCATAAATGATCATTCTGATACGGTTCCAGAAATAGTATTAAGAAAACAAAATGCTGAAATAAAGGCTGTGTGTGATTATTTAGAGAATAACTATATGAATAATATTACTCTAAATGATTTAAGTGCTTTGGCTGGGATAAGTAAATACTATTTTTTACGATCTTTTACTAAGGAAAAAGGAATATCACCATATAGTTATCTTGAAACCATTAGAATTGGGAAAGCTAAGAAACTTTTAGAACAAGGAACAGCACCTATAGATGTGGCTGTTAAAACCGGTTTTACAGATCAAAGCCATTTTACAAACTTTTTTAAGAAATTAATTGGCTTGACACCGAAGCAATATATGAATATATTTAGAGACGAGCGTAGGAGGACTGAAGATGACTAATAAAAAAAATATCGCTGGGCATTTATCAGCACTTATTACAATTATGGTTTGGGGAACAACTTTTGTTTCTACCAAAGTATTACTAAAAGATTTTTTACCTATAGAAATATTATTTTTTAGATTCATAATTGGCTACTTTACTTTATTTTTGGCATATCCACATAAATTAAAAAACTTAAATTTTAAACAGGAATTATACTTTGCAGCAGCTGGATTATTTGGAATAACATTGTACTTTCTTTTTGAAAATATTGCTTTAACTTATACACTTGCATCAAACGTAGGTGTTATTGTTTCAATAGCACCATTTTTTACAGCTTTAGTAGCACATATGTTTTTAGATAGTGAAAAGCTCTCATTACGCTTTTTTGTTGGCTTTATTGTTGCTATATTAGGTATTATTCTAATAGGATTTAATGAGAATTTTGTATTAAAACTAAATCCTTTAGGTGATATATTGGCGGTACTTGCAACAATTGTATGGGCTTTTTATTCAGTTATTATGAGAAAAATCAGTGAATTTAAGTATAATACTATAGGCTGTACTAGAAGAGTATTTTTTTATGGATTATTATTTATGATTCCTGCAATATATATGTTTGATTTTAAGTTACAATTGAACAGGTTTACGATTCCATCGAACTTATTTAATATTTTATATTTGGGATTTGGAGCGTCTGCAATATGTTTTGCAACATGGAATTGGTCAGTAAAGATTTTGGGAGCTATAAAGACAAGCGTATATATTTATATAGTGCCTGTAATTACAGTGGTTGCATCAGCATTTTTACTTCATGAAAATATTACCTCAATTGCAACCATAGGAATTTTTCTTGCATTAGCTGGATTACTTATTTCTGAGGAAAAACCAATTATGATTTTAATAGAAAAAATAGATCAATTAAGAGTAAAATATAGAATACGTTAAATTAAATACAAAAAGGAGTGGGTTCATGTTTAATAAAGGAGATTTTCATATTCATTCAAATTATTCTGATGGAAAGTTTAGTATTAGTGAACTTTTAGATTTATATAAGAAGAGTGAATATGATATAGTTTCTATAACTGACCATGATACAATGGAAGGATGCAAAGAGGCTATTGAATATGGAAAATTGATTGGACTAAAAGTAATAACAGGAATTGAAATATCTACGAAGTATAATGGAGAAGATATTCATATACTTGGTTACTTTAAAGATAAAGACTGCAGAAAAAAAGAAATGATTGAGTTTGCAAGGAAAAAAGAGCAGGATAGAATAGATCGTTCAAAAACAATTGTAAATAGTCTTAAAACATATTTTGGTATAGAAATTGATGGAGATGAATTACTGTCAAAAAATAAAGGAATGATTGGCAGACCTCATATAGCAAAAGAAATTATTAAGGCAGGCTACGAAACAAATATAGAAGATGTTTTTAGAAATTATTTAGGAAATGATAGTCCGGCATATATTCCGAGCTCCATTTTATCTGTACAAGAAGGAATAGATTTATTGAGAAATAATAATGCAGTTGTAGTATTAGCGCATCCAGTATTGGTTAAAAAGACAAAAATAGAAGATTTATTAAATAACTTTAAGTTTGATGGGGTTGAAGCTATATATGGATTAAATTCTGAAAAAGATACCAATAAATTTATAAATATTTGCAAGCAACGTAAACTTTTAATTACTGGTGGATCGGATTTCCACGACTTTAATCTATCAAGCCATTGCAATATTGGAGATATATCGCTAGATAATAGAGATATAGAAAATCTACTTAAATTTATCGAAAGTAAATAGTATATAATATTAATTGCTTTAAACTTAATATAATTTAAGTAAAATATATAATATAAAGATCGCATTTTTCAGAAGAAATGAATTTGCGATTTTTTTTTGTGATTTTAAAGCTGGCAGAGGAGTGCATCGAGGAATGGACTATATAATGTTAAATTTAAATTAATATTTTTGTCAGAAAATAAGATTATAAAACGAATAATCTACTGAGTGAATAAAATCAAATTGAACATTCCCTTTATAATCAGTTTGATAGCACTTCTAAAATTTAATACCTATTTACCTGCAATACCCTGTAAAGTTGAAATCTCTAGTTTATGCTTCAGAAAAATGTAGACAGTACAGGGTATAGTTAGCTTTAAAAGTTTAAATTATTTATTTGATAAAAATACAATTTGTTTGAATTATATTACATTTATGATATTATATGAATGTAAGTGAAATACATTCCAATATGCTTAAATAGGAGAACTGAGGATGAAGGTTATTGAAAAACTTGAGATAAAGATTTATAAAACGAGACAAGTACTACATGAAACAATAGATAGAAAAGGTGATTTGTTAGATGTGGAAGTAATTAATATAAGTCAAAAGCTCGATAGCATATTAAATGAATATAATAAGTTGCTAAAGAATGAAAATAAAACATGAAACTAAATAAATAAAATTTATGTAAAGATATTTAGAAATTTAAGTGTTTTTTGAATTTCTTTTTTAGAAAGGTGAATTAATATGACTAATAAAGAATTAGAATTTATTGATCTAACTAATAAACAGTATGAAGCATTAATTAACATGCAAATGAAAGCATATATGGAAGTATTGGATTTATGCAAGGAGGATATGGGAGATTTAGAAAAAAAACATTTAATAGATAAAAATATTTCTGAAATTAGTGAAAAAGTATTAACTGAATTAGAAGAGATAAGAGTATATAATAAACTTTTTATAGAAGCTATTAAATAATATCTCTAAGAAGCTTACTATTATTAGATTTAATATGTAATGAAAGAATAGTTCACTAGAGTATAATAAATTTTGAGCTATTCTTTCTTGCTGTTGAATTAATATTACAGTAAAATTAAATCCCTGCATTGATCAATATTTCTAAGTAATTTTTCATATTGATTTATGTTATTAAATAGTTGTTCAATGTTGTTAATAGAATCATCGCATTGCGCAATATTATTTGACAATTCTGACTCATAACCTATGGATAATGAATCAGATTGATCTTCGCTAGCTGAGGAGTTAGTATACAGTGACGGTTCATTAGTCAATTCATCAGGCTGTATGGGACTATCGGTAAATATGCTTATTTCTTCAATGCATGCAACTTGTACAGTTTCCATATTGGTAAAGCCTGTATCTATTGAAGCTTGCAATTTAGAATCTAAAAAATTTTTAAGATCCTCTTTATCACTTTTAGTAAAATCAAATTTTACTATATGGGTATATTCAAAACCAAAAAAAACATTTATTAAGTTTACTTTAAGTAATGTGTCATTTTCAATGTTGAGAGATTCTATATCCTCCCAACTGTAGTATATTCCCCAATGAAGCACTCCATTTTCACCAATAACATTACCGGCCTTGTTATGAAATGCAATTATAAAAGTTAATAGCATTGTCATACAAAGTAAAGGAGGAATATATGCATCAGGTGAATATAAAAACACTCCAAATTCAAAAATATTAATAAAGATAAGGACTATTAATACGTATATTAATTTATCTTTATTATTTAGGGTTATGCTAAACATTACTGAACCAAGTTCATTTCTGCCATTATAGGTTTCATAAATATCAAAAATAGCGCAGGCATTTGCTAGTGCTAACAAAAATAATTCCAAAAAGCTAAATATATCTATATTCTTAAAAATCTCTAGATTTCCAATTCCAGATTTTGTAAGGATGAATCCTATTAGACTGCCTAATATTCCAAGAATAAATAAAATTATAAGTAAATACTTTTCCCATTTCTGCATCAACGTTTACCACCTTAGTTTTATTATTGTAGTTCATTTAGAATTATGTATGAGCTTATTTGGTAAAGACTGTATATATGTATTATATTACAATTACCATTTTTTTACTATAATTTTATATATTAAAAAGATGATTAAGTTATTAGACCCCCAAAGTGCAAATGAGTATAGCTATAATAGTAACGGTAGATCTAATCATTATAGTTTTTATATGTGGTGTTATTAAATAAGCAATAAAGCCATAAGAAACAATAGCAATTAAAGAAGTATTGATAGGAAATGTATTATAAATTTATATTATATACAAGAGATTAAATCAGAAAAACATAAATGAGAGGTCACTTTACTATTGAGGATAAAGTGACCTCTCATTTATTCACTTCCTTTTATAGATTCTGAGTTCTAAATTGCGTTTGACTCATCTATAATACATATTTTTTTCTCTAAATAACTTTCGATATTTTTTTTATCCTTTTCATCAATATTAAATTTTATTATATTTTCATATTCAAGGCTAAAAAAATTATTCATTATCTTCATTTCTAGTAATACTTCACTTGTAATATTGCAAGATTTTACATCGTCCCAACTGTGGAAAATGCCACAATATAGAAGTCCGTGCTCACCAATCATATCATGTGTTTGGCTATGAAGTGCAACCATAAAAGTAAGAAGCACAGTTATTAAAAATAAGGGCATCAGATGCATATCAATTGAATTTAAAAATATTCCTAATTCACAAATATCTGATAATATCAAGAATATTAGGATGTATTTCAATCTGTTCCTTGAACTTAATGTTACTTTAAATTTTTCATCACCAAGCAGGCGTTTACTTTCGAGTGTTTCATATACATCAAAGGCAGTACAGGCAATTACAATTAGGAATAGGGTTAGTTCAAGAATGCCGAAAATATCAATATTGTCAAAAACTATTATATCGCCAACTCCAGATTTGCTCATAACAGCCCCTATGAATCCGCCTAATATGCCTAGCACGAAAAGTATAATTATTAACTGCTTTTCCCATTTTTGCATTTAATCTTCTCCTATTAAATTAATTATTAGAATTAAATTTACGGAATGTGGTACAGGTTGCATAAGTATATGCTATATTTTACTCTACAAAAATCCGGTAATGATTTTTTTAAAGCTAACATGTAAATTCATTCTAAGCGTAATAAATATATGAATAAGTTATCTTATATATTAATATTTTTGCACATTTTACCAGATGAAAATTATTCAGTATAGTTAAAAGTTTGAAAATATACTTTTTCAACAACCTTTGAGATGAATTTTATCTACACTTTTTTGCAATTTAGTACATTTAGTTGGACTAATTTACATGTGTGTAAATTAGTAGTAAAATAAGAATTGTCAGGAATTTTGAGAAATGATCGAATAATATATAGATATTTATAAGGGGGTACATATGAGGTATATTGGTCAGGCAAGGAAGCTTTTGATGTCAATCGAATTTGAAGCATTGATAGAATGGAGCTTTTTTTTAATTTTTATGGGTTTTTTACTAGTGGTGAACATGTATAACAGTTTATTTTTTCACACTGCAATAGAATTATTTATTAATGTAATTTTTGTGGTTGTATTTGTATTTGCTTTTAATACTTATAGTATTAATAAAAGTAACTTTATTTTGATTCTTGGAACTGGATATTTTTTTTCAGCAATACTCGGAATATTTCATCTACTTCTAAATGAGGGAATGCCATTTCTTGGTTTAAAGGAAGGTGTTAATATTTCAGCACAATTGTTAATTGCTTCAAAATTAATAGGTGCAGTCACATGTATAATCTCAATGATATTTATGGTTAGACCCCAAAAAAAAGTTAATGCATATGCTTTATTTATGATTTATTACTTTGTAACAATACTTTTTCTAATCGCTATATTAATATTACACGTTTTCCCAACTTGTTATATAGAGAATATAGGGTTAACTACTTTTAAAATAATTAGTGAATATTTATTAAGTATTGCTTTTTTTGGAACCGCTATCATATTATTTGTATTTGGTAAAAATATATATAAGTATTTATTTATTTGTCTTGAAATTTTCTTAATATTATCAGGAGAGTCGGAAATATTTTTTACAAGTTATACGTTTTCTTATGATTGGACAAATTTTGTCGGACATATTATAAAAATAATGGCAGCATACTTTTTATACAAAGGAGTTGTTAGAACTGGCTTAAAAAGGCCCTATAATCTTATTTACCATGATTTGAACGAAGCGGATAATAAACTGGTAGAATTTGAAGAAATAATGTTTAATAATGAGCAATGTTTTAATATGATAGTTAATAATTCAGATAATGCAATTTTTGTTGTTAGCGATAACAAATTTGTATTTGCAAATAATAAAATGGCTGAACTTTTAGGAGTGAGAGGTGTTGAGGATATCATAGGCTTAAACTTTGAAGACGTTATGGTTAATGAGGCTAGAGATTCAACTTGTATGAGTATCAATAAGATAATAGATAATAAGAGTAATTCTTCATTTATTGAAAGTAAATTATTAAGAGTTGATGGAAATATTATCGAAATTGAAATTTCAAATTGCTTTTGTACCTATAAAAGAAAACCTTCGGTTATGATCATGATTAGAGATATTACACCAAGAAAACAAATACAACTTCTTAAAAATGATATAGTAGAAAATAAAAAAGTAATAAATAAGGTAAATGAACTTAATCAAATGATGACAGAGTTTTTTTCAAATGTGTCTCATGAACTTAAAACACCTTTAAATGTTATATTGGGGGCAATTCAAATATTAGCATTACCTGCTAATATCATGGATAATGCTTCAAATGAATCAGGTGCATATAAATATTTAAAGACAATGAAACAAAACTGCTATAGACTTGTAAGATTAGTTAATAATCTTATAGATATATCTAAATTTGATTCAGGATATTTCAAAGTTGATTTGCATAATCATAATGTGGTAAGTGTTATTGAAGATATAACTCTATCAGTTGCAGATTATGCTAAAGATAAAGGAATCGAGCTATTATTTGATACTGATGTAGAAGAAAAAGAAATGGCAATTGACTTAGATAAAATTGAAAGAATAATATTAAACTTATTATCCAATGCTATCAAATTTACTCCAGTAGGTGGAGAAATATTAGTAAGTTTGTATGATAAGGAAACAAAAGTACTTATATCTATTAAGGATAATGGGGTTGGGATACCAAAGGATAAATTAGATATTATTTTTGAAAGATTTGGACAAGTAGAAAAAACTCTTGCACGGAATAAAGAGGGTAGTGGAATAGGTTTATCACTTGTGAAATCGATTGTGGATATGCATGAAGGAAGCATTAAAGTAATAAGTGAGTTTGGAAAGGGCAGCGAATTTTTAATCGAACTGCCAGTTAAACTTGTTGAAGAAGAAACAGTATCTGATGGACGTCTATATGAAAGTAAAATAGAAAAAATAAGTATCGAGTTTGCTGATATATATTCATAAGATTAATATTTTAAGAATATATTTCTATTTATGCTTTTCAAAATAAAGGAATTTAGATTTTTTTGTAGAAATATACAATATAAAAATATATTTAAATACTAAAGAAGAAATTTTTAAATTATTTACATAAGAAAGCGGGGTGAAAAATAGGAGGATATGTTTAAAAGTTTGTTTGTTATACGAATTTATTAATTATCTGTCCTATTATTAAAATGGGTGAATCAGGTGTATGCGGTTGGCTATCTAGAGAAGGGAATTTTTATCCATGTGGTGAATCTAAACATAATCTTTTAGCAGCTAAAATAGAAAAAGATTTAGATTTAAAAATGTTTGATGAAGAAAAATCTGTTAACCTTCACGATACAGCATTATTAGAGGCTTTAGGATATGTGAAATTTACTCAATCTACTTACGGTTTCATAGATGAATCGTATAATAATCAATTTATGCTATTTTATGGAAAAAGGTTTTCTTATTCACAACGAAAATGGATGGAGGAGAATATATCAAAAATGTCTTCCCATCAAAAATCAGAATGTCGAAGACGGCTAATGTTAGGTTATTAGCAGAAAAATATTAATATAATTTCATATCAAAATTAGAATAATTGTAATTAAATGAATAAATCTATTTTAGAGCTGTCTCAGAAGTTTTTTCTAAAGCCTTCTGAACTGCTCTTTTCTACTTTCAAAATTAATTTCTTGTAATTTTATTATGGTTTAGTGAATAAATTACATTTCGGTTGTCTTATAATTATTGGTAAGGATTTAAATATGCTCAAATTTATGAGAAATTGTTAACATATTTTTTATTTACTTTAAGTAAAATTATATGGTATATAGAATTATAGTAAAGGAGACGATTAGTTGAAGACAATTAGTGTAATTTTATGCGTATTTTGGATGGTTTTTATTTTTTATATGTCAAGTAATAATGGAGAAATATCACATCAAAAAAGCACTAAAGTAGCTGACTTTGTTGAAAATACAAAAGAAAAATTGCAAAATAAAATTAATAAGAACCCGATTGAAAATAATCCAAGCGCGGTTAACAAAACAGAAAAAGAAAATCAATTAGATTACATTATTAGGAAAAATGCTCATGCATTTATGTATATGGTGTTATCTATTTTAATAGCTAATTCATTTTTTTCTTATAATAAAAAAGGAAAGGATGCAATAGTTTATGTACTATTTATATGCTTATTTTATGCAGTAACAGATGAGTTTCACCAAGCTTTTGTACCAGGAAGAACGTCTTATGTAAGTGATGTCCTAATAGATTTTGGAGGAGCGTTGCTAGGACTGGCAGCTTTTTATCTTGCATATTATAATCTGATACCGAAAAGATACTTAATTAATGAAAAAAGATTCAATAGATAATCTATCAACTAGAAATATGAGGCTATGAACTAAACTTAAATAAAATTGTGTTTCATAGTCTTATGAAACACAATTTTATTAAGGAAGAAACAAGAAAAGAGATACTTATAAATGGATAATTAATAAATTTCGAGGGGGATGATTAATGAAAAGAAAATATAAGAAGACTTTAGGCTATGTTAATAAGATTTTATTTATGGTTTTAGGATCAATTTTAGTCTCGATTGGTCTTGAAATATTCTTAATACCTAATAATATAATAGACGGTGGTATGACAGGGATATCCATAATGGCTAGTTATTTAACAAAAGTCCAATTAGGAGTATTTACATTTATACTTAATTTACCCTTTGTAGTTGTTGGTTATAGACAAATAGGGAAGACCTTTGCGTTTTCAACTATATTCTCAGTAATATGTTTATCTATAGGTGTTACTCTGCTTCACCCTGTGCCTGGTATAACTCAAGACACACTTTTAGCAACTATATTTGGCGGTATTATAATGGGTATAGGAGTAGGTTTAATTATACGAAATGGTGGTTCTCTAGATGGAACTGAAATTATAGCCATAATACTTGATAAGAAGAGCACATTTTCTATTGGAGAAATAGTTATGTTTTTTAATTTGTTTATTTTAGGAAGTTCAGGTTTTATATTTGGCTGGGATAGAGCCATGTATTCACTAATAGCTTACTTTATTGCTTTTAAAACAATAGATATTACTGTTCAAGGCCTTGATGAATCAAAAGCAGTAATTATTGTTTCCGATAAGAGTAAAGATATTTCTGAAGCTATAATAGATAGACTTGGCAGAGGAATTACCTTTTTAGAGGGGAAGGGTGCATATAGTGGAAACCAAATGGATGTCATATATGTGGTATTAACAAGACTAGAAATTGCAAAATTGAAAAATATAGTTAATGGTTTTGACGAAGATGCATTAGTTACAATTACTAGTGTTGAAGGTGCTGGAAAGAGGTATAAAAAGAAAGCAATACATTGAAAAGTAATTTTAATATAGTAAATCAGTCATAATATTTTTTGTAATATAGTATATATGAAAAATGTACTGACATAATTTTATTTTGTGAAAAAGCAGGAAAGGACTGATTTAACACTAATAATATAAAAAGAATGCCTGTACTTGATAATAAGTAAGCATAGGTATTCTTTTATTTTTGAAAATAAAAGAAAGCTCAATTATTTATTTTCTTAAAGGTTTACAATATCCCCATAAAATATGTACAATATAATTGGAAAGAAATTTAAAAAGCTTTGTGCAAAATATTAAACTTTCAAATTTCATTTATAAGGAGAATTATTATGAATCCAAGTTATTTTAGAATTAAATTACCCAAGGATGAAGCAATAAGTAGGTTAACTTCATGGTTAAATTCTGAAAGAAAATTTAAATTAATTGAAACAGATTCAATAAAGGCAATAAATTTAGCCTGCAATGAAAATGGTACCTGGAAAAGTCTTGATTCAGTATTTTTATATGAAAATGAAGGTTGGACTGTATTTGAAGATTTAACTGGAGGATATTCAGGAGTTCCATCTAAGTCTTGGCTTAATTTTGCACAGAAAGAATCTTTTGTCTTTGCAGGATATAATGACGCTATATGCTACGGAGAATTAATTGTTATAGAGGATGGGAAAATTATCAGGGAATTTTTGGAGGACCAAGAGAGAGAGGAATATAACAAAGATGTTGGAGAACTTTCTTTTGAAAAAGAGATTCCAATTGAAAGTTGGAGAGAAGTTGCTGATTTTGTTGATAATGATGACTTAGCTTTTTTAGAATATGGTTGGTTGTTGATTCAGGAATAAATAATATCCTGCCATAGAATTACAATACACTAGAAAACAAAAGCGAAAGATTCGATTTTGAATAAATCTTATAGATAGAAAATATGTGGAGGATGGTATCCACATATTTTTTTCTCTATAGGAATTTATAATAAAGTCAAATCTGTGGATAACTTTTGAGAGTAGCAGAAACACACAATCTACGAAGCAGATTTAAATATGGACAAATAATGAACAAATCATTAATATAAGT
>JAJXWH010000020.1 GCA_021781745.1 Bacillota bacterium
TTTCTTCTAATATTCTTCTTAATTTACTCTTAATCATTTCATCAATTTACCACATATACTTCCCTAATGCAAGTCTACACCGCGCTTTCAGCGGACGCGATTTTTATACTTTCCTAGACATTAAAAATTGTTCCTCAAACCGCAACTTTATTTACCGGTACAATAGCTGAAAATATAAGACTCGGAAATCCTAAAGCTTCCAGTGAAGATATCAAAAGATGTCTTGAAATTGCCCAAGCCTCTGAATTTGTAGATAAATTACCAAAAAGATGCGAAACTCATCTTGATCAAGGTGGAAAAAATTTATCTGGTGGACAAAAGCAAAGACTTACAATAGCTAGAGCACTTTTATCCAACCCTGATATTTTAATTCTAGATGATAGTTTTAGTGCATTAGACTTTTCTACTGATGCTAAATTAAGAAATTCTTTAAGAAACGAATTGCAAAATAAAGCTACTGTAATAATCACATCTCAAAGAATTTCTACAATAAAAAATGCAGACAAAATACTTGTACTCGATGATGGAAACCTCCTAGATGCAGGCACTCATGATGAATTATTTAATAGATGCAGCATTTATAGAGAAATTGTAATTTCTCAAAACAATTCAGAAAGGTAGGAAAATTTCATGAATAGAAATTCGATTTTACTTAGGCTATTAGCATATATAAAGCCCTATAAAATATATTTATTTGGCGCCATACTAAGCGCAATTCTAAGTATTTCATTGACTTTATATTGTCCAATTCTTATAGGAAATGTAATTGATTTGATTTTAGGTCCAGAAAATGTTCACTATCCTAAAATATCTAAGATATTATTTACATTTACTGCTGCCATAGCTATAAGCGCTTTTTTTCAATGGATACTTTCAATCCTAACAACAAATATAACTCAAAAAACCGTAAAAGACCTTAGAGTAGATGCCTTCAACAAACTAAATACACTTCCCCTAAAATACATAGATTCAAATGCTCATGGAGATATTATTAGTAAAATTGTGAATGATGTTGATGCAGTATCTGATGGTCTCCTTCAAGGACTAACTCAGCTTTTTACCGGAATAATAACTATAGTATTAACTTTATTATTTATGCTATCCATAAGTCCCATTATTACACTTGTTGTGATGTTCGTAACACCTCTTTCTTTATTTATAGCTTCATTTATAGCAAAGCATTCTAATAAAATGTTTAAAGAACAATCTAGAGTCCAAGGAGAATTAAGCGGTCATATAGAAGAAATGCTTGGCAACCAAAAAGTAATTAATGCATTTAATCACGAAAAGGCATCAATTAACAAATTTAAAGAAATCAACTCAAGATTATATAGCTGTGGATCGAAAGCTCAATTTTATTCTTCCCTTTCCAACCCTGCAACAAGATTTGTAAATGGATTAGTTTATGCTGCTGTTGGTGTGATTGGAACCATATATTGCATTTTAGGCTACATATCAATAGGTAATATTTCTTGCTTTTTAACTTATGCAAATCAATATACTAAACCTTTTAACGAAGTAACAAGCGTATTATCCCAATTGCAAAGTGCTTTTTCATCTGCAAAAAGATTATTTAACCTTCTAGATGACAAAAGTGAAAGTGATGATTTAGAAAATTCAATTACAACAACGTCCTGTAAAGGAAATATTATTTTTTCTAAGGTATACTTTTCTTATGATAAATCTAAGAAATTAATAGAAAATTTTAATTTAAGTGTGAAATCAGGATATAAAGTTGCTATAGTTGGTCCAACAGGAAGCGGAAAAACAACTTTAGTAAATTTACTTATGAGATTTTATGATGTCGATTCTGGAACTATAAAAATTGATGGAATTGAGATTAATGACTTTTCAAAAGCCACTCTTAGAAATCTCTTTGGAATGGTACTTCAAGAAACCTGGTTATCTGAGGGAACTATTCGTGATAATATTAGTTATGGAAAAAATGATACTAGTGATGAAGAAATTATAAATGCAGCAAGAAAAGCAAAAGCACACAATTTTATAATGAAATTACCCAACGGCTATGATACATTAATTTCCGAAGGTGGTGCAAATTTATCTGCAGGACAAAAACAATTACTTTGTATCGCCAGAGTTATCCTAATAGATCCGCCTATGCTTATTTTAGATGAAGCAACAAGTAACATTGATACAAGGACTGAAGCTAATATACAAGAAGCCTTCAATCAAATAATGATTGGACGTACCAGTTTTATAATCGCTCACAGATTATCTACAATAAAACAAGCAGATATAATATTAGTATTGAAAGATGGACAAATTATAGAGCAAGGAAAACATGAACAATTGCTCGAAGAAAATGGCTTTTACTCTAACTTATATAATAGTCAGTTTGCTATAAGCTAATTAATTACAAAAGCCCGTAAGCTTTAGTTCTTACGGGTTTAAATATGTACTTATATGAATAAATTATGTATAGTTAATTTTTATATTGAACCGATTCATTCAGCCTAGTGTGCTCAACAAAGGAATATACTGGATGGTATATGCTTTTCCAATCTTTTAGCTGCGCGAGGTGTCGTATCAGAAGATCAGTATCAAAAGAATTAGGATGATCATAATTGAGCTTTTTCCTTTCTTCTAACGGAATTCCTTCATTTGATTTATAGTAATAATCATGACAGAGTATTGTAACTTCATCATTAAATACCTCTCTTGTATTTTGCGCCAATGTAGTTTTGCCTGATCCACTTCCACCAGCTATTCCTATTATCATCACATCTTGCATATTATCCTCCATAATAACTTAATAAAATTCCACATATTTTTGACTATTCGATTTTATTACAAAATAATAATAAAAACAACTCCTGTCAACTATATTTATTATTTTATGTCTATAGTTACCAAGAGTCTTAATAGAATATAATTTATATATAATTAATTTTATAATGCATTTTTTTGCAAAATAGATGACTTTTTATATAGATATATGGTAAGATTTTTATTTTCTTTATTTACATTTTTTAGCATGACGGCGTTTTCATTATCGCATATTTCATTATCTTTATTTTCAAAGAATTCTATCGCTTTGTTAACTATCTTAATTTCTCCATTCTCATCTTTATATAAAATAGATAAATTTTCATCATAATCCTTGAAACTATTTATTTCAATATTCTTATATTGTTTTTCTTTAACTTCTCTATACGTGAATTTACTTTCATTATCAATACAAGACATCTTATTGCTATTTATAATATCTTTACTATATATATTTCTTTTTTTATTAAAGCTTGTACCCTTTAAAATATACTCAATTCTAGTCACAAAAGTTTCATACTTTTCTACCATATTCACTAATTCACTATATTCAAAAATATCTTCTCCATACTTAGTTTTAAAGTCATCCAACATGTCCTCTATTTTTTCTTTATCATATATTCCTTTAAATGATAAATCTTTTGCTAATACATTCACTATATTGTTTATACTTTTATATCTTATATATTGTAGCATTTTCACAATAAAATACATAGACAATACGCAGCATGGTACTGATATTAAAGGAAAATTAATTAATAATGCACCAAGACATATTAATAGCATAAAATTTTTATTTGCATCCTTATATACCTCTATACCTTCCAATAGTGCAGGATTATAAGATAGAATCTTATCTATCATTAAGTACTTATTTTTTTTATTAATTTTTCTATCGCTTATAATAGCTCTCCTTGATTCTCTTCTTTTACGCCCTCTCACACCAGCAACCTCCTCTTATTGTAATGTTTTCCTTAATATTACATCACATATTAATTATTATCAAGCTATTAATTAATTTAAATATCTCCACTTTTTTCCAACTTTGATGATATTTCTTTTTATTATTCTTTATTTCTTTATCATATTTTCAATTATGATGTCTATTATTCATTTATTTTTTTGTTATATATAGAACCAAAAAATATAATTGACATCCTTTTTTATATATGATATATTTAAATTTTACTTTTCTTAAAATATATGTTATGCTATAACTATAAAGAAAAAGGAGGTGTGTTTCTTGTTTTTAATTGGAGATAAAGTTGTTTACCCTATGCAGGGGACTGGTATTATTGAAAGAATAGAGAATAAACTTTTTTCAGGAAAGAGTAAGGAGTATACAATAATTAAAATCTTATCAAATAACCTGGAAATAATGATTCCTAGTGATAAATTATCCGATTCAAATTTACGTAAAATTAGCGATAATTCAACTTTGGAGGATATATTATTTGGCCTAGAAGAAACGATTACTAAAAATAAATCTATAACAGCTAAAGAGAGATATCAAATTAATTCTAATAAAATAAAGTCTGGTTCTCTTAAAGATAGCGCAGAAGTAGTTTACGATTTAATACTTATGAACAAAGAAAAAGCATTAAATACGAGCGAAAAGCAACTATTTAATATTGCTCATAAGTATTTAGTTCAAGAAGTTTCCTTAATAAAAGATATTAGTGAAGGTGAAGCTGTTGATTTTCTAAATTTAAATCTTAATTAAGATATTTTTCTAATCTAATTTTACTTTACCAACCCTTTATTACTCTTAGAGCTTGTTAATTATTACAACCTCATATTAGTTCAATTATTAATAATCTTAATTTATATATTTTCATCTAAAAGTATATAAACTAAAAAAGCTATAAGAGAAAACTCTTATAGCTTAATTTTACAAACAGAAACTATCTTCTGTTATTTTGTTGCTTTCTAGCTCTTCTACAATCAGCACATCTTACTGGTTCATTTTCGAAACCTTTTTCTTTGTAGAATTCTTGTTCTCCAACTGTGAATACAAATTCTTTACCACAATCTTTACATACTAATGTTTTATCTTCCATTTACAATTCCTCCAAATTCAAAGACTTAGTTAACCAATATTTTCTCATAAGGAGAAATTATAATATAATTAAATCTTTTCTTTATTTTTCTGTTCTTTTAGAACTCCTTTAGTATAACACATTAAATTGCAAATTACAATACTAAAATTTATTTTTTCTTATTAATTCCATTTATCCCTTTTCTAATTATCAGATGACATATTGATAAATGAACTTGTTAAAATATATTTACTGCCCCCAACTTTAATAAACTTCAACTCTACTTTATCACCAACTTTAGTTAACGCCACTTCTCTAGAGGTTTCGGTTGAAACAGAAAAAATATTATTATTATCCTTCAACTTAATATCGTAAATACTTGTACCCTCTTTTACAACTAATCCTATTCTCTCAACTTCTCCCTGGAGTACTTCTTCCTGATTTCCACTTTCGAGAGATATATTTGTATTAGTTAATCCTTCAAGATATTTATTTAAAGTTGCCTGAAGAGTATCTCCAACACCAACAGTATTATAATTTTTAACATTTACCATGGCATATTGTTTAACTAATCCATTAGAATCCTTTAAAGTCATAAAATATGTCGGCTCATTTTGTATATTAATTAAGTATGGGAAAGTTGCCTTATATCCGTATTGCTGAACCTTACCTTCAGCTGATTTCATGCTTGCTTCCTCAGTTGCACCGGCCGTTTTATACATTTTAGTTTCTCCAGTTCTAGTATTAGTTAATGTGAATCCTACTAGTGATTCATCACTTCCTACTGAAGTTATTCCTGTGTAATAATAGCAAATACCTTTATTATAAATTATATTCATATCACTTGTTGTTTTTAATTTATCTTTATCTGAAAAATTGAGCACTCCATGAACTAGCTCTCCCCATTTATTAATATATCTATTAATATACTCTGCCGGTTGTATTCTATCTACCCAGCTTGGTAAATTATCAATGCTGTAGGTAGTAGCTTCTCCAGTTTGAGCATCCATAACTAATGCTCCAATAGCTTTTGCCTCTGTAATTCCCACTCCATTATCATATCTTGTTATTACCCAATAAGGTCGTCCACTATCATCTAATTCAAAGGTATAATCTGTATGTCCCGCTTTCATATCTCTAAAGTATGCAGCTCTGGTTAAGTCACTTAGAAGATATGCTGAATTTAAATATTTAAGTCTTATATCTTTTCCATTAAGCTGAGTTACTAATTCAACGTCATTTTGATTTGTTGCACTTACTTTTATATATCCAATAGTTCCTTCTCTATTAGTAATCCACTTTAGAAATGATGAATGTTCAAGTGGTGCTACATAACACAATTGACCATTTACATTTTGTAAATCCAATTCCCCAACACTTACTTGGCTTCCAAGCCCTGATATCTCACCCAATTTTTTATCAGCAAGTTTATATGCAAGTTCCTTATCAATAACTGGCAATTGATTTATATCAATATATTCTATTTGGCTTGAAAAATCAACTTCTTCTATATTTCCTATCAAATTTCTATGAGCATTATAACTAATTATTGGACTATAAAAAATCACTGCAGCAATATATGAAATTGTAACTATTCCCGCTGTTATAATATACTTTTTATTTCTAGTAAGTATCCCATAAACCAATGTACAAACGACAAAAATTCCTGTTATAGTTAATATATTAAGACTTATATCTAAAATTAAAGAACTAGTTAAGATTAAACCTATACCTATAACTAAATATGCAGCTAATAATATTTTAAAGTACCTAATTAAGTGTCTATTATTATTCATTGTTATTCCTCCATTCTAACAACTTAATATGACTAGATTATTATAACACATTAAAAAGCCTCTGTATTTATGAAGCTTTATAAATACAGAGGTTCATATATTATTAAAAGGCAACATTTCTACATAATATAGGTATTAATATGTGGAAACTATATTATTAAATGCTCCGATATACAATGGCAAAGCAATCTTCACATTTTAGAAATATTCCTTTTGGGGGCATAGTAAAGTTGTTAAATATTTTTCATATTAATTTTCTTTATTTAAAGATAAATATAAAAAGAGATAATAAGGCCTTAGTTATTTTTGAGACCTCATTATCTCTTACTTATTTAACATATAATCATGATAACAGATATTTCACCTACATTCAACATTTGCTTAAAAAACTTAATAAAAGTAAGTTATAGTACTAAAATACTATATTTTTTTAACTTTTTCCTATATTTTAATTACACATATTCCAATTGTATGAGTAAAATACGAAATATGTATCTTTAATTTAATTTTACCTTAAATTCAGAAAACAAGATTCCTTTATAGTAAAATTTTCTACTCTTCATAACTATATATATCTGAGAATTCAATGTTTATCTTTTCTATACAGTCTTTACCTATTGAATCACAAAATGAAAATTCCTCTATTACTTCATCTATTACCCCATATGGAATATAAATAATAAACTCTGTCCCAATTCCAATACTGCTTTTAACAGATATTGTACCTTCGTGCAATTCAATTAATGATTTTACAAGGGAAAGACCTATTCCACTCCCTTCATGATCCCTGTTTAATGACTTATCAACTTGTACAAAACGTTCAAATATTGAATCTATTTTTTCTTTTGGAATACCTCTTCCTGTATCCTGTATTCTTATACAAATTTTCTCTAAACAATCTTCAATATTCACCATAATGCTGCCACCAAAAGGCGTAAATTTTATTGCATTTGATAATAAATTTAGTATAACTCTTTCTATTTTTTCCGGATCACAAGCAATGATTTTTTCTTCAATATCAGTATCAAATATAAGAGATAAACCTTTACTTTCAACATAATCAACTACAGACAAAGTGATATTTTCAACTAAGCTTACTATATCAATATTCTGCTTGCTAATATCAAAATACCCTGAATCAATCTTAGTTATGTCAATCAAATTATTAATTAATCTTAAAATACGGTAACAATTTTGCTTCATTATTCTCGTATATTTAAACTTATCTATAGATTCATCTAAAACTTCGCAATCTTTAAGTTTCACTTCATGCATCTGAAGTGCTGAAAAAATTACATTTAGAGGTGTCCTTAATTCATGTGATATATTCGAAAAAAATTCCGTCTTAATTCTATCATATTCTTTTAACTCATTTAATAATTTTCTTTCTTTCTCAACGTTTTTTTGAATTTCTTCCATATGTTTTTTTTCCGTAATATCTATAGCAATTCTCATAAATAACTTATGCCCATCTTGCATTTCACCAATATATGCTGAGTAAAAGTTCCAAACTCTAACTTCTTGGTAACGTGTTCTAATGGTATATTCGCCTTCATCTAATCTTGTATCAGATAAAAATAATCTAACATCCTTATCTCCTATATCTGATGTGAAAACTTCTGATATTTCTGCCCATCCAGAAATAGTTGGAATATCGTTATTTGTGTAACCTGTTATTTTAGTCCATGTTCTATTAAGTTTTTTGATTTGACCATCTTCAGTATATAACATTATAGGCACAGGAGCTTCCTCAATGGAATAACGAAATTGTCTTTCACTTTCTTTTAAAGCTTCTTCTGTTTTCGTTCTTTCAGTAATTTCTTCTTCCAATATAATATTAAATTCCTTCAATTCTAATGTTATATCATCTATCTGCTTTGTTTTTTCATTAACTTGTTTTTCTAAGGCTTTATTTATTTTTGTCAATTCTTCATTAATTCTTTTTAATTTGTAATTCGGCATACTAAAATCATCTTTAAGCTTTCCGATTTCATTTTCCATTAACTTAAGTTTTAATTGTGTCTCTATTCTTGCAATAACTTCATATTCATTAAGAGGAGTACATAAATAATCCGCTCCACCTACATTGAATATTCTATCCTTATTGATGTTTTCAGTTGTATTTATAAAAATAATTGAAATTTTATTAAGTTCACTATCTTTTACTAGGGCATTGCTTATTTCATATCCACTTTCTTGATTAATACTGATATCTAATATAATTATATCAGGCAGATTTTTTTTGATATATTTTAAAACAAGTTCATCATTTTGTATATTTATGATATTTTCATATCCTCTATTCTTAAGCACTCGATATAATATCTTAACATTGTCATTACACTCGCCAATAATAAGTATATTAGCTTGATTCAAAAAAAATTGCATGCTTTTCATTATTTTAAGCCTCACTTTGATATATTCTATTTAAAAAATGAAAAATAAATGCTAAAGTGTTTTTCATCCATTTCAATTACATATATCATCATAAATCCTTATATAGCAAGCTTTGATTTAAAAACAATCATAGCAGATGTATGATTCATATGCCCAATAAATTGTTCGCCATATCCTGAAAACCCTATAGTTGGAATATCCTTGAATATATCAGCATACTCTTTTACTAAGTTTTTTCTTTCTAATTCTAATGCTCTATGGGTACATTGAAAATTTATAATACCATCTAGTCTTTTAAATTCATTTAATTTCTTTTCAATTACTTTTTTTGTATCTTCAATAATATTAGTAGATTTAAGGAGTTTTACTTCCATCCCCTTAAGTATATTGCAATAAAAAGATAAACTTGTCCCTACTACTTGCTGTGGCCCTCGCACATATATATCGCTTTCTCCTGCTATCAATCCTAGCGGATTTGTCATAAAATATTTCGAAACATCATCAATTGAGGATGCATTTACAGCCTTAGCATACTCGACAATTGCTGGCCTATTGTTTAATTCTATAACCTCACGTTTTTCTTCATTAACCTTATTGGCTATAAACGTATAATCTAAAGCTTCAAAACTTTGAGTCTTAATAATGCCAAATTCAGCATTATCGTTAACTTTCAGCAATATTAGAACAGCTGCATCAGTATATGCGTTCCCATTTGCAGAAACAAAGGTTCTTAAAAATTTATTATCATCTCCAGCTGACCCACCAACAAAAAGAACATTAGTCCTATTACCTATTAAATCCATTATTTTTTCTTCCTTCATACTAAGGCCATCAATTAAAGTCATACCAATATACTTTTTCGTATCCATATTGTAAAGACTCTCATTAAAATAATTCTCAAATGAAGTAAAGGTGTTTTCTAAATTTAAATCTTCCTTTATGTTCTTAATTACTTCAACTTTTATATCTGAAATAATATTTGAATTAATAGCCATTGCTACAACTGAGTTTTTTAACATGTGTTCGTTTGTTAATTCTCCAGCAGTAGAACACCCGACAATAATGCATTCCTTGAAAGCTTCTTTCATAAGCTTACTAAGCTTTTGTTGGTTGAAATTAGAAGATGCAAAAAAAACTATCAACCGTATATCTTTAATATTCAGTTGATTCTTTATATCTATAACAACTTCCTCTTCTATATATTTTGTTGAAAAAGAAGATTTTATATTTACTCCCTTATTATCAAAACATTTCACGTTTAATTGTTTTGCAATTTTAATAAGTTTTTCAATAATTTCTATATCGTCTGGAGAATTATTATTAAACTTATTTGGGTTGATTCCTTTTAAGATTAATTTAGCTATAGTCATTTCCGATATAGCTGGATTACCTTTAGACCGTTCATTAATAATTTCATTAATCATTTCTTTTATTTTCCCTGGCAAAAATATCACTCCTACTTTAGCTTCTATTTTAAGCCCACTCAAAACACTCCTATGATAATGCACTTTTATACCAAAACACATATTATTATAACATACAATTTCTATTTTTTACTTAATTTTCATCAAAATACTATGTTTATTTTATATTTTTTCTAAAAATATAAAGCACTACCTAAATATATTAGGCAGTGCTTTATATAAAATTATTTAAAATCTTCTATTCTTATTATATTATCAATTTTATTGACTGATTTAAGATTTTTTATTTCTTCAATTGCATTGTTAATTTCAGCTTCATTTGTCCTATGAGTAACTAAAACTATAGTTACCTTTCCATCTTCTTCATCACCTTTTTGAATTACTGAGCGAATACTTACATTATGCCTTCCAAGTATAGCTGTAATTTCTCCAAGCACTCCTGATTCATCTAATACATTGGCTCTAATATAGTACTTGCTTTCAACAGAGTCCATATCTAAGATTTCCCTTTTCCATAAATTATTCTTTACTACTGGATTAGGATTTTCTGTGTCAACATTACTTCTAACTATAGAAACTATATCACTTACTACAGCACTTCCTGTTGGAAGATCTCCTGCTCCTCTTCCATAAAACATTAAGTCCCCAACCGCATTACCTCTTATAAATACTGCATTATAAGAATCATAAACGTTTGATAGTGGATGCTTTTTAGGAATCATTGTAGGATGAACTCTAAGTTCTACCTTACCATTAATTTCTTTAGCTATTGCTAATAATTTAATTCCCATTTTAAATTCCTTAGCATACTCCATATCAACAGCTTCTACTTTTGTAATTCCTTCTCTATATACATTTTTAACATCTATTTTAGAACCAAAAGCTAAAGCTGCAAGTATTGCTAACTTATATTGAGCATCATATCCTTCAATATCTGAAGTTGGATCTGCTTCAGCATATCCCTTTTCTTGAGCTTCTTTTAATACATCATCAAAATCAGCACCTTCAAGTTCCATTTTGCTTAAAATATAATTTGTTGTTCCATTTACAATACCATAAAGCGTCTCTATTTTATTTGCTGTTAAACTTTCATCAATTCCTTTTATAATAGGAATTCCTCCGGCTACACTCGCCTCATAACTAAACATTATTCCCTTTTCATCAGCCTTTTCAAAAAGTTCATCTCCGCCAGTTGCAAGCAGCATTTTATTAGCAGTTACTATATGTTTTTTCTTCTCCATGCATTTTAACATATAATCTCTAGCAGGCTCCATTCCTCCCATGACTTCAACAACAATTTTAATACTATCGTCTTCCAATATCTCATTAAAATCTGTAGTTACAAGTTCATTGGGAATATCCACGCCTCTTGGCTTATTCTTATCTCTTACAAGGACTTTTGCCACTTCGACTTCTGATCCACATCTCTTCATGATCTCTTCTTTATTAGAATTCAAGATCATCCAAACACCACGACCAACATTCCCCAATCCTAGTAGTGCTATTTTTACTTTTTTCATTTTGTGCCCCCCTTAAGTTTGCGTATAAAAACATTACGTATATCTATTTAAATAATAGTATACCAATTAATTATAATTCCTATATCAACTTTTGGCTATATTTTTTATTAAATATTTCGGTAAAAATATACCTCCAAATATATATTAAGTTATTTGAAGATAACTAAGCTGTTACCATTTCTTATGCGCTCCATGAAAAAAGCACAATATAATAACAACTAATAAACAATAAATCACAACTATTTTTACCATTACTCTTACCAACTTTCTTTATTGTAATTTGCTTTAATTATATGAATTTAAAATTTACAATATATCTAAATTTTTACTTTACAATAATATTAAATACTAATACTTATGTAAAGAACAAAAAAATACTTAATAATCTTTTATGTAAATCAACATATATGCTCTAATTTTTGCATATATTCTTATGATATTACTTAGAAAGGATTATAAAGTGATTAACAAAATTAATTTTAAAAAAAATAACATGCTCTCAAACAATGGAATTTCTCATAAGAATAATAAAATAATATTGAAGAAAATTTGTCTTTCTATCTTAATTATTATGTTTATAGTTTTTATAGTATTTGTTATTTTGATATTTTACTATCTAAATAAAATTAATAAAATTGATTTAAATACTGTTGCAATTAATAATGATAGTACTATAGAACAAAATTTAAATCCAGTTCAAAATAACGACATTCTCACAAAAGAAAAAGAAGGTAGCATAGATAATATAGCTCTATTTGGAATAGATGAAACAGATGGAGTTTCCGGACGTTCAGATTGTATTATGATATTAACTATCGATAATAATCATAAAGAATTAAAGCTAAGCTCAATAATAAGAGATTCTTATGTTAACATTCCTACAAAAAATAAAAAAGATAAAATTAATCATGCTTATGCCTTCGGAGGACCTAAACTTGCCCTTGACACTCTTAACGAAAACTTTAATTTGAATATTAATAAATTCATTACTGTTAATTTTTCATCCTTGCCTAAAATAATTGATAATGTTGGTGGAATCACATTGGATATAAATAACGAAGAACTTGAGTATATAAATAAATATATACACCAATTAAATGCACTAAATAATACTACGTCCCCTGATATTGTTTCTTCTGGAAGTCAATTAGTGAATGGCACTCAAGCCTTAGCTTATTGTAGGATAAGATACACTTCTGGTGGAGATTTTGAAAGAAGTCAAAGGCATAGAACTGTACTAAATAAGCTGCTTGAGAAATCTAAGACTATTCCCATAACTCAATACCCTTCTCTATTAAATGAAGTGCTTCCTATAGTTCATACAAATTTAGAAAAAACTGATATTCTTTCTCTTTTAAAAGATATAAATTCACTAAAAAATCAGACTCTATTGCAAGATAGATTTCCATATGATGATGATGGAAGTGGAAAGCTTATAAGCGGTATTTATTATTATGTATTTGATGAAGAAGCTACAACTAGGAAACTTCATTACTTTATTTTCGATAGGTAAAATTATAGAGTAGATAGTTAAACTATTTTCTATCTACTCTTTTTACAAAATAATATACACTGAAAAAATATATATTAATTCACAGTTTTATACCATGGATTTACTTTAATAATCTGATTAATCTAATCAATTAACTTTAACAAAATTTTTCTTTAAATTAATTATCATTTCAATTATACTAACTATATTTATTACCTCTTCTTTTTCTAGTTCGCCATATATAGGTAATATCAACACTCTATCTACTGCATACTTAGCATTAGTTAGATTGTAATCATTAAATAATCCCTTATAGCATCTAAAGTCTGTTATTAGAGGATAAAAATATTTTCTAGTAAATATATTATATTCTTTCAATTTATCATATAACTCATCTCTACTTACACCACAAACTTCTTCATTTACTATTATTGGGAAATATGCATAATTGTACTGTGTATTTCCATCTTCCTTAACATAGTATATACCCTTAATTTTGTCCAATTCTTCTCTATAAGTTTCCGCTAATATTTTTCTTTTTTCAATTTGTTCATTAATATATCTTAAGTTGATTAAACCCATAGCTGCTTGAAATTCATTCATCTTAGCATTTAATCCTACGCACTCAACATTCTCTTCATCAACAATCCCAAAATTCCTTAATTTTTTAAAATATGTTTTTGAAATTTCACTTTTTGTTGTTAATAAGCCTCCCTCTATTGAATTATATACTTTAGTTGCATGTAAAGAAAACATAGATATATCTCCAAAATTGCCTATTCCTTCTCCATCATACTTAACACCAAAAACATGTGCGGCATCATAAATTACTCTTAAATCATACTTCTTTGATATTTCATCTATTTTTCTTATATTGCAGGGATATCCAAAAACATGAACTGGAATTATAGCACAAGTTTTATCATTTATTAATTCCTCAATTTTATTTTCATCAATAGTAAAATCATTTAATTTTATGTCACAGAATACTGGTTTTAAATTATTCATAACTATTGCATGGGTTGTTGATGCAAAGGTAAATGGAGTTGTTATTACTTCTCCACTTAGATTCAACGATTTTATTGCTATGTCAAGTGCAGAGTGACCATTAGTAAATAATGTTGCGTTACTTACCCCTAAATAAACTCTTAAATTTTCCTCTAGTTCCTTGTGAATTGCCCCATCATTAGTAACCCAATTAGTATCCCATATCTGTCTTATTTCATTGATATATTCATTAATTGGTGGTAAAAAAGCTTTAGTTACTCGTATAGGTTTATTAAACTTGTACATTTTACATCTCCATTCTCATAAATTCAAAATTGATATTTTTGCAAATACCATTAATTATATCTATTCAATATGAGTGAGAACAATGACTAAAAAGCACCATTTTGTATAATAAAGACAAACTTTTTTTAATTTGTGTAACTCAATAAAATTATATTAGTGTATACTCATTAAGTAATTCTTTAACTCGCTCTTTAGAATTAAACATAAGTACATCTAATATGGATAAATTTGATACAAAATCATTATTGTATTGTTTATATTCAATATCATTAGTCTTAATAAAATATAAATCTATTAATTTTTTCTTAAAATATTCTTTAGAATAAAGATTTATTCCGCCTATGGCATTTATATATTCATCGCCACCTAAATTTTTAACAATTTCTATTATCATATCTTGACACTTCAATTCATTATTTATGGAAATATTTGAAGCTGCAATAATCGTCGTATCTATTCCTAAATATTTACATATTACCTGCAAGCTATTTTGATTAAATTCCCCAATATTTACCTTGTGATCATAATCTAATATTTCATAAATTAACGCTATTGTTTCAGAAAAATACGGGGCCTTTTTATAGTTAAATTCTATAGTTTTTAATAATCGATTACTATCTTCTTCAAATTTGTCTGATAAGTATCTCTCATTTATATTTGAGCGTGTAGACCCATTCTTCAAACTTAAAGTAAATCTTGCTGGCTTATCTTTAATTAATAACCTATTTCTATTGATCCATCCCCCTTTGATAAATTGCACAGTATCATCTACTACATATTTATCCACACAATTTATCAGTTGAAAATAACCAATGTACGGTAAGAAATAAGGTTGCATAACTGCTACTCTCATTACAACTCCTCCTAATTTTTTTTACATTATATTACTTATATTTACCTAGCAAATTTCTTATGTTTTAATTGTATAATAAGGTTTATAATCACACTTAACTCTTCTCTTTTAATAACTGTATTTATTGATAAATAGATAATAATACCTAAAAACACTTGAATAAAAAGAATTAAAATATTATTAAGTGGCAATATTACACCGAAATAATATACTATTACTCCCATAATCATTGATGTCATAAAATTTGGATATATATCCTTAATTTGTTCCCAAATAGAGTACTTTATAAGAATATTTGAATAATATGCGTTAAGAAAATAAGAAATATAACATTCTAAAACAATTCCGCATAGAAGCCCTATAATTCCAAATCCAAAAGCTAATACTACTATTATTATTGATATTCCTATAACTTTTTTTATTAGCTCTAATTTCAAAAATAAATCTGATCTACCTTTTACTTGTAATATATTCAAATTAATAGCATGAATCGGATATAACATTCCCTCCAAACATAGTATTTGAAAGTAAATAATTGAAGGACTCCATTTTTCTCCAAGCAACAAACTAATCATAGGACGTCCTATTGCAGCCAATCCTACCATAATTGGGAAAATAATAAAGGTACAGTTTTTTATTATCCTTTTATACCCATCTTTTAATTTTAAATCCCCACCTTCAATACTGCTTAGAACTGGATAGCTCACCTTTTGAAATGCACCTGTAATTGATTGGCTTACAGTACTTTTCAACTTATCTGCATTAGTATAATATCCAAGCTCTAATGCTAAAAAATTCTTCCCAATAATTAAATACAATATATTGTTATAGAAGGTATCTATCAAACCAGACATTAGCATTTTCCATCCATATTTATATAACTTTTTAAATGAATTAATATCAAATACTAGAGTTGGTATCCATCTGCTATATAAAAATAATAATAGGGATTGCATAAAACTCATTGTTATAGTTCTTATCACTAAACTCCAAACTCCAGCTCCCATAATTGCCATTATAATTCCACCGAATCCTGAAATTAAAGAAGAAACAGTATTGATCTTAGTTTGAGTCTTAAAATCTATTTTTTTAATCAACATTGTACGCTGAACAATTCCAAAGGAATTTATTATTAAACTTATTGCAAGTACCCTTAAAATATCTATCAATATTACTTCATTAAAAAAGTTACTTATTAGTGGCGCTGAAAAAAATAGTATAGTATACAACAAAATAGATAGTATTAAGTTGGTATAAAATATAGTTGAATAATCCTTCTGTTGAACTTCCCTTTCTCTAATCAGTGCATTACTAAAGCCACTATCTATTAATGTATTTGAAATTGATATAAATATTGCAATCATGCCAATTACACCAAAATATTCAGGCATCAATATTCTGGCAAGGATTATTTGGATAATAAATTGCAAACCTTGATTCATAATTAAATCTAAGAAACTCCAGAGAAAACCGTATATAGTTTTTGATTTCAAACTATTTTCATGCTTCATATTTTTCTCCCTATCATTGAATCCTTAATTTGGCATCCAATCTGCTCTATTAAATTTTTTATAGGTCTGTAAACTTTATTAATATTTTTATACATTTTAGGTTTATACAACTTTATATACATTCCAATCTTAGCTTTCATTCCAACTTTCTTGTAAAATTCTTTATATCTAGGCTCTTTCAACTTTTTAATATCACCTTTCATAAAATATAATTGATACTCATATAATTTTCTTCTTTCATTTATTTTTTCAGAATACTTGTTCTGTGAGTATATATTAAAATTATCTAATATGGAAATAAGATTCTCTTGATTTTCAATCTTTTTATTTTCATCATTTATTCTAAATAGATTAGATGTTGCAGAATTTTCTACTCCTACTCTGTATACTGACATTATATCTTTCATGAAATATGCATATCCCTTACTTGTAATTATTAGTTGTGATGGAAGATCTCCAACAACAGCGGTTTTATACCAATCAGGAATATCTTCCATAGTTTTTTTTAGGTACACTCTTGATGCTGTTGGAATAAATCCTAATACTGCAATTTCACCACTATCAAATACATTACTATCTACTTCTTTTGAAATCACTGTTCCTATTATGTTTCTTTTAGTATTAATTTTGTATGCATTATGAAAACATAAGGTGCAATCCGGATTCTTCTTCATATAATTGATTTGTTTTTGTAATTTATACGGATCTATCCAAAAATCATCACCTTCACATTCTGCTATATATCTGCCGCGTGAAGCCTCATAAATTCTTCTCTCATTTTCTCCCATACCAACATTCTTTTCAGAAGTTATTAGTCTTATTTTTTCTGGATATTTCTTCATATAATCTTTTATTATCTCTCGTGTATTATCGGTACTACAATCTTCCCCAATAATAATTTCATATTCAAAATCTGTTTTTTGATTTAAAAAACTTTCTAAAGCATCTCCAACATATTTTTCATGATTATAAGTAATGCAATTAATACTGACTAAAACGCTCATATAATCCCCTACTTTTCATATATTCACCATTCAGATAATTGACTCTATTCTTTTAAATTTTTATTTATACCTCTGCTTAATTTATTACTTTTAGTAATGAGTTTAATACTGTCATTTCAGGTTTAACATAATTGTTATAGTAATATAAATTATTCTTCATTATTTCTTGTCGTTTTTCTTTATTACTAATTAGATTTTTTATAACCTCAATAAGTTCATTAGCATTCCTAAACTCTATATAATTTTGTCCGTTTTTGAATTCTCCTGGTAGTTCATAAAATAACGGTTCGCTTACAATTACTCTTGATGCTGCTACATACTCACCCACTTTCCACCCTATAGACTTGTGCAATCCTGTTGTAGCAACACATATCTCTGTTTTTTTTATTGCATCTAGGAACTTATCTCTTTTAGTAATACCAGTGTTCTCAACAATGAATTCAGAAAAATTTTTTCTCGCAAATTCACTATCTTCAATACCTCCAATAAAATTTTCTTTAAAATTTTCCTTGCAAGACTTAATGCATTCTATTCTAAAATTATTTATTTCTTCTCTTTCTCGCTTCACATCTTCGTCTTCTATTTCATTTGAATTTGTATCCCAAACCCTAGTTAAAAAACAAATTTTAGGGTTCTCCTCACTTATTGAGAAACTCTCAAAATCTTCTGTATAAAAATTGTATTTGTAATTTTTTAGAATTTTTTTAAATTTATTTTTTAATACTTCTTCTATTTCTAATATATTTCCGCTTTTGCTATACACATTATAATTTAATCCTAATGGATAAGATTTAAAAGTATGTCTGCTTGCTTCCTTAGATTTAAAACTTCTTTTAAAATAGTAATCAATATTATTAATGTTCATAACAGATTTTGCATAAAATTCATTTTCATCCATAGTATCAAAAATTACTTTTTTATTATCATCAATAATGACTTCAAGAATTTGTTTTTCAGTATCATATTTATTTTCTTTTGAAATTTCTATTATACCTTTTTTGTATAGATCTATAAAACCAGCATAAATTTGATTCAAATGTTTTGCTTTAGAATGTAAAATAAGATGACACTTTACTTTTTTCATAAATTTAACTTCTCCTTATATAATGTAAATTTTCTCACTTTGCCAATTTTACTTATAAAGTGAAATAAGGATATTTCTACGATATTAAACAAAAAAATAATATATAATAAGATCACTAATCTTTTATCATAATATGTTTTACATAAATACTTTCTAGATTGAAAATTAACATTGTTACTTTTAAGCTTATCTTTTAAATTTTTTTTGCCTACTGTTTTTTTATGATTGTGAATATAATAATCATTTATTGATAAACATTCACTATAAGATTTATTACGTAATTTAATAGATAAAATATTCTCCTCATTATATAGAAAAGTATTCTCATCAAACAGACCTATTTCTTGCAAAATTGCTTTTTTTATAATGAAAAAGCTTCCTGGTACTACCTGCACTTTTGCTATTGATGAATCGTTACTATCAATAATAATTTTATCTTTTTTATTTGATGATCTAAACCTTGATAAAAAGTTAAAATAACCACTTACAATACACTTTTTGTTTGGTAATTTCCAGCAAAAATTTCTAGAATTTAATTCATTATTTAATATCATCATTGCTCCTATTAGTGCTATATCTTCTCTATCTTCTATCTTACTTTTCAAATTCGAAAAAATTTCTTTATAAAGTATCGTTACATCTGGATTCATTATGCAAATATATTTAATGAAATTTAGCTTTTCCATTACAAATTTCACGCCAAAATTATTTCCACTTGCATAACCTTTATTCTCATGATTTTTAATAACATAAATATAGTTAAAATTCTGATATTTTTTATATATATTTTCAAATGAATTATTTTGAGAATTATTATCTACTATAATGATAGGATATTTAACACCTAACTCAATTAAATTATCTACATTTTTTTCAGTAATTGTATAATTAACATAATTAAGTATTATTATAGCAATATTAAACTCCATATATTCCCTCCATTTTGAATTCTGAGTTATTACCTTCTCCGTTCTTAATTCTTACAATTGTTTCCACATCTAAATTAGCTTCTAAAGAACACATAATTATAATTGTATACATAGGACCAAATCCCCAATAAAATTGCAAAATGTTAGGAAGTAATACTGTTAAATATATTATATAAGCCATATATATTTGTTTTTTTTGCTTTATATACATTTCAAAAGCGTATACATACATTTTAATAAATAAGCTTATTGCCCATACTCCTCCAATAATTCCATACATATATACAAATGCAGTTATTCCATTGTCATTTAAATAATATCCCTTATCTATTCCTGATGCTTCATATGCTTTTTCATTAAGTTCATTTATATATCCTCTTCCAACAATAGGCGAGTTTTTTAACTGCTTAAGATAATTTTCTTTTCCAAGTTCCCTAATTATATAATTAGGATCTAAACTTCGTGTATCTTTATTTAAAACAGATGCATACTCGCTAAGTAAAGGAGTCATTAATAAACCTCCAAATATTAATACCCCAAATATTATTCCAGGTATCTTAATTAGCAAATTTTTTTTACATAAGAGAATGATTAGAATACTAGAAAATAGCAAAGCTAAAATGCTTAATCTTCCTCTTATAATAAAAATATTATAAAAAACTAATAATGATAAAATAACAAAATTTTTTTTCATTTGAATTTTTCTTAATATATTTTCTAAAGTGAAAAAGAATACTATATTTACTAATATTGAATCAAAATGTAGCCTTGTTCCACCATACCTAAATGATTCACGGACATAAAGAAATAAAATTTTACTACTTAAAACATATTGTGTAGTATAAATTATTAATGCTATTACTCCTAATTTATATAAGACTTTCTCTAAATCAACCTTATTTCTTTCATCTGCATGCAAAAATTTACAAAATGGGAAATACATCAAAAAGAGTAACAAGAAAAAACGCTGAGGACGTATTCCTAATAACATGCTTTGTCCATATAACTGTTGTCCTCTAATTGAGCTTATTATAACTAATACTGGTACAAATAATATTTGATATTTTAATCTGTACTTTTCAACTTTTATATCTCTATACTTAATTAAAACGTAGAAACTCCAAATTATACTTAATGCCAATGGTATGTCATCATAATTAAATATACCTTTTATATTTACACTATTTACATCAATTAAAAAAAAACAATTTTCAATTAAAATTAAAATTATTGATAAAATAGCTAATTCAAATCTATTAGTCCTTTTTTCTTTATTTTTAACTTTCATATCTTTTCCCCATTCATTAATTTATAAATAAATTAACTTTTATTTTCATTCATGTATATTTTTTTATACTCATTACATAATCTATTAATCGAATATTCTTTCATAGCATACTGAAACGCATAATTAGCCATATTTTCATCAGACTTTATGCATAGTTCTATTTTTTCTTGTAGGTCTTTATAATCACCACTATTAAAAAGATAGCCACTATCTTTTGAAATAATATTTCTAGGACCATCAACATCACTTGCAATTACCTTAGTTTTAGATGCCATTGCCTCAATAATAGCAAGACCAAACCCTTCATATCTTGAAGGTAACACTAGAATATCCATATTTCTAAGTAACTCTGGAATATTATCTATATTTCCTAAAAATTCAACTCTATCTTTTAATTTGAATTGTTCACATAGTTTTTTTAAATAATATAAATCTTCTTTCTTCTGTACTGATGCTATTTCCCCTGCAAAATAGACTACTATATTGTATTTATCAGCTATATCTTTCACTGCTTTAATTAATAAGTCTTGTCCCTTCTTTTCTATGTCTATTCTCGCAACACATACTATATTAATTGTTGCATGTTTATACTTCGGTAAATTAAATTTTTCAATATCTATGGCATTGTTAACTACACTTATCTTATTTTTATCAATAAAATTTTCTATGCATTCATCTTCAACTGATTTTGAAACACAAATGATCTTTTTACAATATTTATTTATGCTACTTACTAAACTTTTATCCCTTCTTACTATATTATTATCATGAATTGTATAAATAATATCTAACTTCCTTATGAATTTTTTTATATATATCGCTAATATAAAGGAAGCTTTATTATGACAATGTATTATATCAGGATTTTCTTTATACATATGTTTAAATAATTTAATTAAATAAACTATATTTTTTCTGCCCTCTGGTCTTTTGATTAATTTAATCTTGTTTTTTATATTCACTTCTCGCAATAATTTTTCATCATAGATATCATTTACAATACACAAACTTTGCATTTCTAAATCACTATGGTTTAAAATATCTATTAATAATCTTTCTGCACCACCGGTCTTAAAGGACATTATTAATTGGACAACCTTCATAGTATCCTCCTAGTATAGTTTCAAAAATAAATTTATACCCTTCTATTAATTCTGTACTCGTATTATTCCAGGATAACTCCTCAATAATTCTTTTTCTACCAATAGCCCCCATTTTATTTCTTAATTCCTCATTATCTAATAAAAATTCTATTTTTTCAGCCATATCCACAGAATCATTATTTTTGGCATATAGCGAAGAGTCTTTAGCCGAATTCCTTCCTTCTATTAAATCAAATTGCACTATTGGTTTTCCAAGCGCCATATACTCTAGAATTTTATTCATCGTTGATTTATCATTCATATCATTATATTCATCTGGATTTACACAAACATCAGCTGTATTTAGATAGTCTAGCAATACTTCATCAGATACTCTTCCTGTAAACTCAACAATATCATCTAACTTCATTTCTGCAGCCTTCCTTTTTAATTCTTCTAAATGAGGTCCTCCTCCGATTATTCCACAAAATATATCATCCCGCTTCTTAATACTTCTCAAATATTTTAGTGCTTCTAAAAGATATTCTATTCCTTCTTGCTGTCCTATAACCCCCAAATATCCAATCATGTATTTCTTTCCTTTTTTAATTTCGGTTTTAGGCTGTTGTATTCTTAATCTCTCTAGTCTAGGTCCACTTCTCAATACAAATATATTTTTAGGATCCATTTTACCTCTGTCTATTGCTATTTTTTTGTAGGATTCATTTGTGACAAAAGCAGCTACACAATTTTTATATGTTTGTCTTTCTAGCCATAGTTGAAATTTATACAGCAGCCCGTATTTCTTAAATTTTGCATAAAATAATTCCGGACATATATCATGATGATCAAATATATATCTAACTCCGTATTTTTTAAATAATTTAGCAATTAAATAAATATTATCAGGAGGATTACATCCTTGAATGACATGAAAACCTATTTTTCTATATACTTTCTTAGCAAGTTTATATTCATTCCAAAGAGCAGTACTATATTCTTTGATATAACCAATAACTCCATTTCCTTCAGAAGGTAGGTCATGTCTGAAAATATTAACCCCCTCAATAACTTCCTCTTCTTTAAAATATCCTTTTCCTTTAGGAGATATTACTGATACTATATACCCATTTGATACAAGAGTTGTTGCCTCCTGCCATACCCTTGTATCAAATGGAACTGGCAGATTCTCAACTATTATTAATATTTTTTTATTCATAATATAACTCCTTAATACTTTACAAATTCCCTGCATCTATACAACTCTACTGAATGTATTTGCAACTTTTATTTTTGGGTTTCAAAAATTATTTAAGACAAATTCTTTTCCCGCTATTTTATCATTGCTTTTATTCTTATTAATATTATTCCATGCTATTCCTTCATAAACCCCTTCATAATCTATTTCATTTCTTATTCTAACAAGGTCTAATATTATTTTATTTGGATATTCTTTCAATATATCGCCAAATTCTTTTTCTTTGTTAGCAATTACTATGACCTCTGAATCGCTAACAACAGCATCTATATCATCATTTATTAACTTCTGTAAATGCGGAATTTTACTTTCAATAAGTTCTCTATTCGTACCAGTTAGTTCTGATACTTTAACATTCTTGTCATAGATCAATATATTAAAACCCTTACCTATTAATCTTTCAACTACTTCTACCATAGGGCTGCAACGTAAATCATCTGTTCCTGCTTTAAAACTTAATCCCAATATACCTATATTCTTCTTACCCTTATTTATAATCATCTCAAAAGCCCTCTCCTTTTGTATTGAATTACTATATTCAATACTTCGTATGACTGGGACTTTAATATACATATCCTTAGCCATTGTTTTTAATGCTTTTGTATCCTTTGGTAAACATGAGCCACCATATGCAAAACCTGGCCTAAAATAATAGGGCGATATATTTAAATATTTATCCTTACAAAATATTTCCATAACCTTATGACTATCAATTTCAAGTTCTTTACATATGTTGCCTATTTCATTTCCAAATGTTATCTTTAAGGCGTGAAATGTATTACTTACATATTTCATTATTTCAGCAACTTTTATTTCAGTACATATTTTTTCATTTGGCAAAGAATTATATAATTCTAATACTATATCTTTTGCTTTTTCACAATCGTAACCTATTAAAGTTAGCGGTGGATTAAAATAATCATATACTGCTGTTCCCTCTCTTAAAAACTCTGGGTTTGATACTACCCCAAAATCCTCACCATTTTTCTTTCCTGATATTTTTTCAATTATTTCTGCTACCTTTTCATTCGTTCCTGGTAATACCGTACTCCTTATTACAATCACATGAAAACTAGTTTTTTCCTTTATTGCATCTCCTATTTGTTGTGCTACATAAAATACGTACTGTAAATCCAGATGCCCCTCCTTGCTACTTGGTGTTCCTACTGCAATTATTGATATATCTGTATTATTGATTGCGTAATTAGCATCTAGTGTAGCTTCGAGCAATTTCTGTTCTGTGGCTTTTTTTATTAATTTGTCAATTTCCGCTTCAATTATTGTTGGTCTTCCTAAATTAATCAAATTAACTTTATTTTCGCTTACATCTACACCTATTACCTTATGTCCCCTGCTGCTTAAGCAGCCTGCACTAACGCATCCAACATATCCCAATCCAAAAATACTCACTTTCATTTTAATCTCTCCCCTATTAACATAAGTTAATTAATATATATCACTTAAGTCTGCAAAATATTCACACATTTTTTAATATTTTATATAATTTATAAGGATGTACAATTTTCTTTCTTAGAAACACTAATGTAATTAGTACTCCTTCTATAGCAAAACTTTGACAATGAGCTAATTGTTTTTTTATTTAACCAAATCAACATAATTTTGCTTATTCTCCAAAGCATTTCTCTCATAAACGTACTCATCAAGTTATTTATACACCATGGTGCTTTTTCCCTCATACTTTCTATCAATGTTCTCATATAACTCAAGTAATTCTGTCATTACATTGTTTATATTAAATTTTTGATTAACAATTTCAAATGATTTATCACCCATTCTTTTCTTTAATGATTCTGATTTTATTAACTTTATTAATGAATCTTTTAGCATTTGCTTATCTCCTGCAGAAATTAAAAAACCATTTTCATAGTTTATTACCTGTTTTGAAATTCCACCAACGTTAGTTGATACTATTGGAAGTCCATAACTCATTCCCTCCAAAATTGACATGGGCATTCCTTCATTATAAGAGGGTAAAGTAAAAATAGTTGATTCTCTCATAAGTTTTTCCTTTTCTTCACCTATAAGCCAACCAAAAACTTTCACATTATTGCTTAATCCTCTCTTTATACAAAGGTTTCGAACATCGTCTATCTCGCCATCACCAAGAATATTAAAAATAATTTTCTTATCTTCTTTAATTAAATCTGGAATTATATCGATTAAATCATATATACCTTTTCGTTTACCAAGTCTGCCCAAAAACAGAATTATATTTTTTTGATAATTTTTACTTAATTCTTTTGGAGGCACAGTTACGGAATTATAAATAACTTGAATTTTTTCTTCATCACATATTTTTTTTAAATAGTCAGCCCATTCTTCTGATAATGCGATAACTTTATCAACTTTAGAAAATATATGTCTTATATATTTTTGCTTAGATTCATTACACTCATTGTCATAAAATTCTTTAAATTCTGATCCATGCATATGAATAATTACTTTTTTACCAAAGAATTTAGAGATATTTATAAAAATACTTTTTCTATAAAAACTTGTTCTCGATGACATGTGAACATGAAGAATATCAAAATTAAAGGTTAAAATATAAATTAATAATGCTTTAAGCAAAACAAATATTTTTTTTAACTTACTGCCTTCTTCCATTGTTGATATAAATTTTATATTAACTTTTTTATCTAATCCCGCATCATAATAATTATTTATTACGGTTGCCATCCCTCCCTGTGATTTTCTTCCAGGTCCAATCATTAAAATTTTTAACATAAAAACCATCCTTTTTTTTATATTTTAATTAGGAGTTCGTACTAATTTATTTGTTATTTAATTCCTTTGTTTTTAACCTTTAATAAAATAAAAAGTATTGTAATAAAATATATTTCTATTACAATACTTTTATGCATATTTTATATCAATTACATCAATTAACATTATCTATTATTAAAGATTCACATGAGTCTTTTTGAACATAGATTGCATAATCATTTGAAGATATTCCCACAAACTTGTTTTTTAAGACCTCCACTACAGATGAGTTCAAAAGATATATCATATATTTATTTTCTTCTAATGTTAAACAGTCTAGTGTATTATTATTTATATTTATTTCATTCACTTTATCACATATTATATGAGTTCCAAAAGTATTTCCTGAAACTATTATATTGTTTACACTACTTTCATTATTTCCTATTATATTTAACGATGGTGAATTAGTCCCTGTATTAACAATATTATTGATTATTTTTATATTGCTTGCTTGTGTACCATTTAACATATTCACTCGAATTCCATCATCACACATTGTATTATTCTTAACACTTTTCAAAATAGTGTTGTCTTCAATAATTCCATTGGATACTTCGTGAAATAAAATATAAGATGATCCATCTTTTCTTCCATTAAATCTAGTGTCAACAATATTACCTTTTACTATACAATCATTTATATTAACTACTTTGTCTCCATATCCTTGAACCTTTATTCCGTCTTTTCCAAAATTCTTTATAGTATTATTAATGTAACGAACATGATTACATCCTTCTGTTTTAGTTCCAGTGTCTTCAAAACCATTAATTATACAATTTGATATAATTGGATTTTCGCTTTCAGATACTAATATTCCGATTCCTCCAATCTTTATATTTGTTTCATAATCCAAATCACCAAATGCAGTGCAATTACAATTACTAATTAACACTTTTTTTCTTACGTTCCCTACAAATATTCCATGCTGATAACTGTTTCTTACTGAGCAATTTATTACACTTACTTCATCAACTCTTTTAATACAAATACCACAGCCAGTACTATTAATAGAGTTAACATTATTTAAATTTACATTTTTACTATCTCTAATCCATATAGCTTGATTTAAGTTATTCCAATCATTCGATGTATTTAATAATATATCATCATTATAAAAATTTTCTCCTGATCTCCTTAACTTTCCATTAATATTTAAATTTGATATAGATAAATTATCAAAGTTATAAAATTCAAAAACATTTTCTCCAATTCTAAAATCATCACTAACCTTGAAAATATAATTTTTAGGAAAAATAAAATTGCAGAATTTATTATCAAATCTATTTCCATCTATTTTCACAGGTTCCTTTATAGTTACTATATTCCCACTTATGGTGCAATTCATATAATCAAAAATATTATAATCACTGCTTTGCATTATTTTTGTATTTATTTGATAATTCTCAAATCTTGCTCCAGTAATTTCAGTACTTTCATGTAAAAATAATATTATTGCAATCATTGTCATAATTTTTAATATTTTTTTCATATTATATTCCCTTTTTAGCTTAAACATTTTTTGCCAAACTATATTATTACAATTTTTTTATTATCAAAATCACTTTAAAAATCTTTTTAAGTATGCTCTTAAAAAAGTCTGTCAAAAAAGAATAAAAGTATTATATGTACTATAATACTTTTATTCTTATCAATATAAGTTGGTCTTATTCTATTTAGCTATCCAATCACTTCCATTAAAAATCCATTTTGTATTATTTTGCAATGGATTAATATTCTTAATTTCATCAAATATTTTAAATTTATTCGTATAAGTAGGTTTTATTGACGAATAAACTTCCCCAATCACTCTTCCAAATTGACTTTGCAAATTGGTTTCTGCATTATCCATGTTTAATGTTAAATTTTCTATTCTTGTTAAATTTACAATAAAATTTGTATATGGATGAACCCAGTATAGTGAAGTATTGGTAATTGTTTTTAATGTTGTGAATGAATTATTTAAGATATTGCATATATTAATTGTAGTATTTCCCATACCTAGATATATTCCACATACCGGATAAGATATTGCAGCCATTCCAAATTCAGCTTTATTATCCTTTATGTCAATATTCTCTATTATCTTATTGTCGCTTCCTTCTGTTATTCTTAGAAACCTACCTCCGCATTTTTCTACTATATTATCAGTTACTCTAATATAATTACTGGAACTTGGCTGTATATAAATTGCTTCATTCGTATCTATTAAACCTAAACCCTCTATAATATTTTTATTTATAATTATATCTGAGGATTTAATAACAAATATTTTTGAATTGAAATATTCAGTTTCCTTAATAAAATTATTTATTATTGAAACTTTGTTGACATTATTAACTAATATATTTCTATTTAGATTATTATTTTCAATTACTATATTTTCTATCCCATTATCTATAGGGCTAAAAACATTTATTCCAGGAGAATTAGCTTTTATATTAACTGTATTATTAATTATTTTAATATTCCTAGAGCTATTGCCACTTAAAATGTTTACTCTTATACCATCCTCATTAGGTGAATCATTTGTAATATCTTTTATTATGAAATTACCATTTATAATGCCATTTATGACTTCGTGAAATGCAATATACGAAGTACCATCATCTCTGCCATAAAATTTATTTTTAATTATATTGTTAACTACTTTACATTCCTTTACATTAATAACATTTTTATTATATCCCATGGCCTTGATACCATCTTTTCCAAAACCATCAACATAATTATTTATAAATTCAACATTACTGCACCCTTCTGTTTTTGTACCAGTATCGGAAAATCCAATTATTTTATTATTAGATATTGTAGGATTATTACTTTCAGAAACTAAAATCCCACATCCCCCAATATTTTTATTAATTGTATAACCAAGGTCTCCAAAAGCCATACATAGACAGTTATTTATTAATACCTTTATATTTGATGTTCCAACAAATATACCATGTTGAAAACAATTTTTTACTACGCAATTTTGTATTGTAATAGCATTTACTCTTTTGGCACTTATTCCACATCCTGAATGATTATTGCTTACTATATTCTCCAATATTACATTATCACAATCATTAATCCATAAGGATTGAATTGTTGTATCCCAATCATTTGAATCTGTTAATATATAATCTCCACTTGTAAAAGTTATTCCATTTTGTTTAAGATTACCTTCAATCGTTAAATTTGCTATAACTAGATTATTAAAGTTATAAAAATTTAAAACTTTTTCTCCTTTTGGGAATATATCGGAAACCTTGAATATATATTCATCATCAAAAATAAATTTACCATTACCATTATAATAATCTTCTCCATTTACTTTAATCGGACTGTTAATAACAATCTTATTATCAATTATCTGACAACTTGAATTTATTATCTTTTGTAATTTTGCATCCATAAATATTATCCTCCTTAGATTTTAAAAATTCAATTCACACTATTTTATACGGATAATTAGATACTTTAGTTTATTTATTATTATATTCATATGATTTAATATTTCTACTATCAATTTATATTTAATTGTATAAAATTAATTCCTTTTATAAATACTTCTCTAAATTAATTTTAGCAGCAACCTTTAAATCTTCTCTTAGTGGTCTAAACGGATCTTTTCCATTTCCAGGTGTGAATGTTAATTCTCCAAAGTATACTTTTTCTTGTACTATATATAGATCTACTCTTACAAAGGGAAAGCCTTCTGATAATTTAGTTGCAGCTTTAATCAACTCATCAAATTCTTTAGGCTTATCTATGCCTTTTTTATGTTCCACATAAGCCACTTCCATATAAATTCGCTTCCAATTCAAATCATAAAAATTTCTTTTGTGGTTTGTATGCCTATCAAAATCAACTTGAATAAATTCTGGCTTCCCATCAAAACAAAATATTTTATAATCCTTTAAAGATCCGGGAGAATCTTCTAAATATTCTTCACATATTATTTTTCTTTCAATTCCTTTATATTGAATTTCCCTTGTATAATCATAAAAATCCCTTTTTAACCACTTATCCAATTGTTTTTTAGTTTTCTTTAAATCAAGAACAGATTTGTTTTTACAAATTATAATGTCTCCAGAACTATTATTGGGTTTCAATACAAATTTTTTAGGCAGCTCTTCAAAATCAATTTCATCAAAGTTATTATATACACCATACAATTTTACTAGATAATCCTTACCAAGTTTTTTCTCAACATAACTCCTTACTAAAAATTTATCAACAAAGTCCCTATACCTCTCCAAATTACCATTCATTTTCATCCATTGTATCTTCTCTCCAAATGTTTTAGGATCAGATAAATTTAATATTTTTTTATAAGACCTAAGATATTCTACATACAATAATGGCATTATTGACTTTTTAGATAGTATTTTTATATAAGTTCTTTTCAAAAAAATTTTTAGTTCCTTATTCATCTCATACAAAATTCCTTCCTAACTAAAGTTAATACATAAAGTATCGATATACTCAGTAAATAACGCTTTAATATTTGTAGCAATTTAGATTTGTTTGATGCAAACATGTCAATTGCAATATATAAGCATCAATACTTAAGTATTCTCCTTTACTTTCTTCTTTTTTTCATTAATTTCGTAATAGTGAGAATAATTAGTTTTCTTTTTACTTACTTTATTTATAACTAGCCCTATTATATGTGCCCCTACTCTATTTAATAAATTTTTTGCTTCTTTTACAGATTCAATTTTACTTTCACCTGCTAGAACAACGAGAATTGTTCCGTCTACTTTTGTTGATAAAATTTGACCATCAGTAAAAGCATCTAATGGCGGGCTATCTAAAATAATTATGTCATATTCCTCCTTAAGCCTTTCTAATAAATCACTCATTGTTGTAGAGCTAATCATTTCGGATGGATTCGGCGGTATTTTTCCACTTGGTAATATATGCATGTTAGATTTATATTCTTGAATTGCATTTTCTAATGTTTCTTTTCCTATCATAACTTCTGAAAATCCACATAAATTAGATATATTAAATTTTTTATGAATTGATGGTTTTCTTAGGTCGCAGTCTATTATAATTACCTTTTTTCCGTTTTGTGCAAATGATAATGCTAAATTTCCTGAGACTGTTGACTTTCCTTCTTGGGGATTAGCGCTTGTAACAACAATACTTCTTATTTCTTTATCAACAGAAGAATATTGTATGTTTGTTCTAAGCGTTCTGTATGATTCTGCGTCTATTGATTGTGGTTTTTCTTCAACTACAAGCATTTCTTTCACTCCTCTCATTTCTTTTCTCCACAAGGTATCATTCCTATTACAGGAAGTTCAAGTAATTTTTCGGTTTGCTCCTTTGATTTTAGGGTATCATCCATATATTCCTTTAGTAATGCTATTGCACACCCTAACATTAATCCTGCTACAAAAGATATTGCAATATTTTTCACTTTATTTGGGCTTACCGGATTTTCCGGTAATTCAGGGCTTTCTACAATTTTTACTGTTCCATTTGGTATAAGTTCTTTTGAGTTATTTATGAATTCATCAATAACTGCTACTAATATATCCTTTGATAAGTTTTTATCTTTATTCTTATAGCTTATTTCTAGGATTTGCGTGTCTGCACTAGGGTTTACTTCTAAATTATTAATTACATCAGAATATCCTACATCAAAATTATTTTTATAAATTGCATTTTCAATTAAGTCTTTAGTTTTTATTAATTCAGAATATGTTTTTAATAATTTTTGATACATTTGAACATCATTATTATTATAATTTGGATCATTAGTTTGTTCTTTTCCTATAAAAACTTTAGCGTTAACCTCATACACAGGCTTAAGGAGAAAAAAACTGATTAGTGCTGTAGATAAAGTTATAACAAATGTTGTCACTAATATGATTTTCCATCGATTTTTTAGAACCATAAGAATATCCTGAACTTTTACGTCCATTTCTTCCATACTCATCCCTCTTTCTTTACTTAATTTATTTTTAGTGTTACATAATAATATTATTAAAAATATAATTATATGAATAATGTAAAAAATATCTTAATATTTTAAATACACTATACTCAATAAATGCAACCAATAATTTAATTTTTAGTTGAATTAAGAATAAATAATCTCTTCATAATCTTTGAGATTTATCACATAATCTTTATTTACAATAAAAATGTTTTTCTCAGTTTCAAGTATCATAGTATCTTTTAACCCTATCATTATTAGTTTTTTTTCATTGTTTATTACAATGTTAGACTTTGATTCTATGACTTTAACATTTTTATCAAAAATATTATTATTCACATCTTTTTTTCTGTATCTCTCTACAGCATTCCAGGTACCTACATCATCCCAGCCAATGTCACATGGAATAGTGTAAATATTACTGTCCTTCTCTAATACTGCATAGTCTATTGAAATTTCTTGACATTTACAGTAATTATCATTTATTAAATTTTGAAGTTGTTCTTCTTTAACAGTTTCTATTTCATGTAATTTTTCATATATATCTGAACAATACATTTTAATCTTATTTAGTATATTATCTATACTCCACAAGAACATACCAGCATTCCATAAATATCTGCCTTCACTTAAGTACTTTTCAGCGTTTTCCTTACTGGGCTTTTCCACAAAGTGCTCTACATTTATAACATTATAGTTATCTATTGTTCTTACTACCTCATTACATTTTATATATCCAAAACCTGTTTCTGCTCTAGATGGAGTTATTCCAAGTACTAAGGTTGCTTTTTTATTCTCTATAATTAATTTATTTGAAGCTTGGAGAATACTTCTAAATTCATCTTCATCTCTAATCAAATGATCTGAAGCCAATACTACCATATTAGCATCACCAAAGTAACGTTTTATTACCAAAGCTGATAATGTTATACATGGTGCTGTATTTCTACCGTCCGGCTCTATTATGATATTTCTTGCAGGCAGTTCTGGTAACTGTGCCTTAACAAAGTCTACATACTTTTGTGTTGTACAAACGAATATTCTTTCTATAGAAATAATTGGTTTTATTCTGTTTACAGTCATTTGAATCATACTATCATTGCCAATTAAGTTTAAAAATTGTTTGGGTTTTTCTTCTGTTGATAAAGGCCAAAACCTAGTTCCTTTCCCCCCAGCCAGTATTAATGCACATAACATATTTTCACCACCATTTATTTTTTTAGAACTCTTCCGACTTCACATATTTTCGAATTAATATATAATTTATAATCTTTAAAGCCTTTGGAATTCTTAAAACTTAAAATATTATACTTTTGATTTACTTTACATAGTTACATACTTATGTATATTCTATTATTTTCATTTTAGAATTCGTCACATAAAAATCTTGAAATTTTATGTGACAAATAATATGATATACCTTTGAATAATCCCAACAATTTTAATCCCTCATTAATTTAATTAGAATTAATGTCATGCCCTTAAAAGCATGACATTAATAAATTTATTTATAAAAAATCCCTTTAGTAAAAGTTTTTGCCTTGCCTTAAAGTAAATTGATATAGTTTTCATTAATTCAATCTGGCTTACAGAACTATAATTTTGTTCTTATAAACAACACTATTATTTATAAATATATTATGAGTTTAACTTGCATGCTCATCACCAAATAATACAAAGAAAGTTCTTATTACTAACTTTATATCAAGTAATGTTCCTCTTTCTTTAACATATTTTAAATCAAGCTTCATCCAATCCTCGAATTGAATATCATTCCTTCCTGATACTTGCCAATAGCAAGTTAACCCTGGTTTTACTTTAAGTCTTTCTAACATCCATGGCGAAAACTTTTCTACTTCCTTTGGTAAAGACGGCCTTGGACCAACCAAACTCATATCACCCTTTAATACATTTATAAGTTGTGGCAGTTCATCTATGCTTGTACGTCTTATAAATTTTCCTATCTTTGTTACTCTTGGATCGTTCTTTATTTTAAACATAGGACCATTCATCTCGTTTTGCTTCAATAATTTTTCCTTATATTTCTCTGCATCAACTATCATGGATCTAAATTTATGCATTTTAAATTTTTCTCCATTTAATCCAACTCTCTCTTGAGAAAAAAATACTGGGCCTTTAGATTCGATTTTTATTGCAATAGCGACAATAACTAATATAGGCAGTAGCATTATCAATCCAAATATTGATGCAATTACATCTATTAATCTTTTTGTGAACTCATACAGCTTTTTCGGATTTTTATTTATAAATTCTCCTGTTTTAATATTTAATTCTTGCATTAATCTCCCCCACATTATATTGATAAGAATATCTGCGCATTTTGTGCACAGAAAAAATTCTGTCTAATAAATAATATTTAATGAATATTTTATATTATTTAATACACATTGCAAAATAATATTCAATTCTACCCCCTAATTTGTCTGAGTTAAGTTTCGTGTATTTTCCAAATAATTACTACATTACCAATCCTTTATAATAAAATTCACAACAATAAAGTATATTTATATTTCAATGATTTTATGATATTAATTGTATAATTCTACCAATGAACAATTCATGAAATCCTAATTTTTCTCCATAAAATCATTACTAAAGCTAATAAATTGAATCCACTATTTTTACAAAGTATCTAAATAAAGATGCTGGTAATCCTTATTAAGATACTTTCTTTTATATAATTAAAGTAATAGTCCTGCACAATAATATTAAATTTCTTTAAAGTATGATTTCTTCTATTGCTATTTTTTCTTTTTCATTTCTTATCAATTAAAAGATACGCTCCACCGACAGCTCCAATTACACCTAAAAATGCTCCACTAAATTGTAAATATTCGTATGCATTTGTTTTGTTTTTAAATAGCCAAAATACTATATCCTTTAGAAAACCAACATGAATTACTAAAATAGGCATAATTAAAATAATAAGAGAAAATATAATCAGCATAGAGATTAATTTACTTTTTGATGGCATTATTATTTCCCTCCTAAAAAATCATAATAACATTATATGAAGGTAATAATATTTGGTTCATATTTTAATCAGTTAATGCCTATAATCTTCTTTAAAATTAAGTTAAATATTTATTATAATTTCGCTTATATACACGTAAGACAGGCTCTAATAAATCGAAAGTCTGTCTATCCATTCATCCTTAAGTCAATTTTACGCTTTATACATATCTTCATAATATTTTTGATAATTACCTGAAGTCACATTTTTCATCCATTCCTGATTATCTAAATACCATTTTATAGTTTTCTCAATTCCAATTTCAAAAGCAGTTTCTGGATACCAACCTAACTCTTTTCTTATCTTATCAGGTGCTATTCCATATCTTTTATCATGTCCTTTTCTATCTTCAACAAATTTAATTAATTTTTCAGTTACATCTTGATCTAAATTTTCATTTATATAATCTATTACAGTTTTTACTATTTGAATATTAGTTCTTTCATTATGACCTCCAACATTATAAACTTCCCCTGCTCTTCCATTATTAATTACCATATCGATTGCCTTTGCATGATCTTCTACATATAACCAATCTCTTATATTCATTCCATCTCCATATACAGGTAAATCTCTGTGATTCAAGCAGTTATTGATTAACAGTGGAATTAGTTTTTCTGGAAATTGAAATGGACCATAATTATTTGAACATCTTGTAATATTTATAGGCATTTTATACGTATCATAGTAAGCTTTAACCATTAAATCTGATGCAGCTTTGCTTGCTGAGTATGGACTATGTGGGTCTATTGGAGTAGTTTCAGTAAAGAATCCCTCTAAACCTAATGAGCCATATACCTCATCTGTTGAAACATGAAGGAACTTGACATTATCTTTAAATCCATCTTTTAATTTCCAAGCATCCTTAGCACAATTAAGCATATTGACAGTTCCAACTACATTTGTTTGAGCAAATATCTCTGGCTCTTTTATGCTTCTATCAACATGTGATTCTGCTGCCAAATGAACAACATAGTTTATATTATATTTTTCAAAAAGGCTTGAAACTAATCCTTTGTTACAAATGTCTCCTTGAACAAATTCATATCTATCATCATTTTCAATTGATTTAAGGTTTTCTAGATTTCCGGCATAAGTCAATTTATCTAAGTTAATTATTTTTATATCTTTATATTTATTAAGCATATATAATATAAAATTTGATCCAATAAATCCTGCTCCACCTGTAACTAAATATAATTTCATCATCTTCACCCCTCACTTATTTATCTATCCTATATATGAACGACTTTATAGCATCCTGCCAATTCCTCATTTCATCACCAACAGTATTCCTAAGCATCATATTATCAAGAGATGAATATTCAGGCCGCCTTGTTGGACTTTCGTATTCGTCTGATGAACAAGGTTTAACAATGCAATTTTCTCCAGAGAGCTCAATTATCATTTTAGCGAATTCATACCAGCTACATTCTCCTTTGCCTGTACAATGATATAAACCATACTCTTCTGTTTCAATTAACTTTAGTATATGATATGCTAAATCATTTGCATGAGTAGGATTTCCTCTTTGGTCATTAACAACAGTGATAACGTCTTTCTCTTTTCCGAGCTTTCTCATTGTATAAACAAAATTATGACCTTCATATCCATAAAGCCACGCTGTTCTTACTATAAAATACCTAGAGGAAAATTCTCTTACATAATTTTCTCCCAAAAGTTTAGTTTTACCATAAACACTATATGGTGCTGTTAGATCATACTCAGTTAATGGTTGATTTCCAACTCCGCCAAATACATAATCAGTTGATACTTGTACTAATTTAGCAGCTATTTCTTCACAAGCAATTGCTAAATTTCTAGGTCCAATTGAATTTACTTTAAATGCAAAATCTTCATTACCTTCGCAACCATCAACATTAGTTGCTGCTGCACAATTTATCACTACTTCAGGTCTTAAGTTATTTAACAATCTTTTCACTTCATTTAAATTTGTTATATCAAGTTTATCCACATCAAGTGCTGTAATCTCTGATTTTTTAATAGCATCAGAAATTTCTCCTATTTCAGCTCTTCCGTTTTTAATAATACTTTGAAGTTCATTACCTAATTGACCTTTCGAACCAGTAATTAATATCTTCATATTTCTACTTCACCTCTTTAGGACAATTATTATATTCTGGATATTGACTTAAATCTATTGCCTTTAAATTTGGATTATTTTTATCCTTTTCTGATAAAATTATATTTTCTATTCCTTCTATTGGCCATTCTATGTTAATAGCTGGATCATTCCACATAATTCCGCACTCATATTCTGGTGAATAGAAATTTGTACACTTATAATTGAATATAGCCTCATCTGAAAGTACTAAAAATCCATGGGCAAAGCCTTCTGGAATATAAAATAACTTTTTATTTTCCTCACTTAAAATAACGCCTTCCCATTTACCATAAGTTTTTGAACCAACTCTAAGGTCAACAGCCACATCAAATACTTTCCCTCTCGTTACCCTCACCAGTTTTCCCTGGCTATTTTTTTCTGGAAATGAAGTCCTCTTAATACCCCTTTAGTTGATCTTGACTCATTATCTTGTACAAATGTCATATTAAGTCCAAATTCTGAAAACTGCTTCATGTTATGAGTTTCCATAAAGTAACCTCTACTATCACCAAAAATTCTAGGCTCTATTATATAGACTCCGTACAATTTTGTAGCATTGAAATTAAAATTTCCCATAATTCACCTCTTAGTTTATATTATTAGATTTCGTGATTTAATTTCTGCAATTCAACTTCTTCTACTATATCTATTAAATATTTACCATACCCAGTTTTCATTAGTGGCTTCGCAAGTTTAATAACTTGTTCTGAAGTTATCCAGCCTTGCCTATAAGTTATTTCTTCAAGGCATGCTATATAGGTTCCTTGTGTACTTTGTACAGCCTCTACAAAATTTGATGCTTGTAGCATGGACGCATGAGTTCCCGTATCAAGCCATGCCATTCCTCTTCCTAATAATTGAACCTTTAAGGTTCCTTCATTCATATAACATTTGTTTAAGTCTGTTATTTCAAGTTCTCCTCTTGCAGATGGTTTTAACTCCTTAGCTTTTTTAACTACTGAGTTATCATAAAAATAGAGCCCTGGTACTGCATATTTTGACTTTGGATTTTCAGGCTTTTCTTCTAAGGAAATTACTTTTCCAGTATCATCAAATTCAACTACCCCAAAAGACTTTGGATTTTGAACGTAATAGCCAAATATATAAGCTCCATTTTCTAAGCTTGCAGCTTTCCTCAAATGCTCCGAAAAGCTCTGCCCATAAAAAATGTTATCTCCAAGTACCATTGCCACCTTATCTTTACCAATAAACTTTTTCCCTATTATAAAAGCATCTGCAAGTCCATTGGGACTTTCCTGAATAGCATATTCAATATTCAATCCTAATTCTTGTCCATCTTTAAATAATTCTTTAAAATTTATTATATCTCTCGGAGTTGATATAATTAGAATATCTCTTATTCCTGCAAGTATTAAAACCGACATTGGGTAATAAATCATTGGTTTATCATATATTGGCACCATTTGTTTTGACATTGCTTTAGTTACTGGGTATAGGCGTGTACCTGAACCGCCTGCTAGAATAATTCCTTTCATATTAACTATCATTCCTTTCCCTATGCTTAAGACACAAAATTTAATGAAACATATTGATTAACATGTGTCGAATACCTTACTAAGTTTACAAAACAACTTGATATTTATATAAATATATGGATATAACTATATCTTATATAATATGTATATTTTCTACTTTAGAAGCATATTGGGGTATATGCTACTTTATAATTCATATAAAATTTAAAATATACAAAAGCAAGCTTTTTGAGAATGAAAAGCTTGCTTTCTAATTGATATTTTTAATCACAATTATAAGTATTATAATTATCCCCTATTTTGACCGTATATTAAAATTTGGTTTTCACCCAAATCTAAGTTTTTAAATTAGACTTTTTATTTTTTTGAATAAACTATAAATTCCTAACAAAATAAATAATTTTTTCACTTTATATTTTGTCGGAAAATATGTTTCAACCTTATCCCAAATCTCTACATTGTGCTTTTGAAGAAATTCATCATGTCGTAATCCCATAGTCACAGAATTTTCAATAAACTCATTTTCTTGCACAATTTTTGAATAACTTAAAGGCCTTAACCCCAATAATCTTGTACTGACTATTTTATCACCCTTTTCTGTAAAAGCTGCTATACAAGATGTTCCAAGTGATCCTTCACCTTCATATTCAGCATACCAATCTCCTAATATAATATCACATGTTTCCGTAATACCTTTACAATCACAGTGCGAACAACTATTTCTTAACGACAAATTGTATACCAATGTAGCCTCAATATACTTAGAAGAAGGTAGATATGTTGGCAGATAAATAATCTCACCAGATGCAAATTCATATCTGCAATTAGATTTCTTGTACCCATCTTTTGACTTATCTCTAAAATTCACAGCTATTAGTTTACTATTATACTTATTCTCCAGCCAAACCTTATAGCTTTCCCACACCCCTGGCGCAGATATCCCATGACAAATAACAGCTACATTAATAAGCCTTTCTCTCAAGGGACCATTACCTGAATTGCTTATATAATTATGCATTGCAGCGATTTGACAAGGAGTTCCGCTAAAAAGAACTTCTTTCCCTTCTTCTAATACGCTTAAGACTTTCTGATAGATATCGCCTAAATTACTCTGAACATACTTTGAACCTTGCATCTTTTGCAAATCTTCTTGTGAATTACTAATTGTATGTCTTGCCACAAGCGAATCATCCCATACGCACCCACAAACAAAACCACCTTTGGATAATGTCTGCTTTGCCAATTCAAAAAATGCACCACCAGATGAACTTCTTTTTTTAGCAGCTGCATCATCTGAGCAATAAAGCCATGCCGAAACATCTTCTGGTTTATTCTTTTTTATCCCATGATAATGAGGACATACCTTATTACACTTTCCGCAGTTAATACATTTTTCCTTATCTACTTGCGGAAATTCAAATCCATTTTTATCCTCTATCATTTTAATTGCATTTACCGGACAGGCAGCAGCGCAGGCTTTGCATCCACAACAATACAATTCAAATTCATAATCAATCATATTTATACCTCAATCGCTTTTTTTAAATATTCTATAGATGATTCTCTCAACCATTGCATTTTTTCTTTCACTAAACTGAAATCTGTGTTTAATAGCTTATCCACATTAATTCCTTGACATGTAACTAAATGATCTGCTAATCCTAACTGTGCTAGCAAAGATGCCATTCTTGGATCTGGAGTACCAGTATGTATTGAAACATATGGTTTACTATAAATTGTAGAAAATGCAGTACCATGAAAAGAATTTGTGACCACAAACTCAGCATTTTTAATCATGCTCAGAAATTCTAGTGGTCCAACGTCTAATTTTCGTTTAATTCCTTTAAACATAGCACGTGGAGGTGGTACTATATTAATAACTGAAAGTTTCATCTCTCTGGCAATCTTTTTCGCTGCTTCAATAACCTCCGCATTGCAATTCCAAGAAAATAAAAGAATATATTTTTCTTTCAATAAACGTTCTTTACAAATTTTATCATATTCTTCAGCATCAAGTAGTAATGTTGGGTCTAGTACTAATTCACAATTAATCCCCCTGGATTTCAGATATTCAACCCCACTTGTTTCTCTAACTGAAACCATATCAAACTGTTTTAGCCACGGCAGAAAAGTATCTTCATGATTAGGCGCTTTTTTTACCCATTTTCCAAAAGACGCTGCATAAGAAACTCGTCTCTGTGACTTAGGGAAGTTTAAAAAGAATATGGGATTAGCTGCAGGTGCATCAGACTCGTCAAGATTCCATATTTGATCACTTCCACAAACTATACATTCATAATCTTCTGCATGCTTTGTTATTTCTTCTTCAGTTCTATATAATTTGCTGGTTATTAAACAATTTTGCGTATAACTATCAAATAGTTTCTGGCGCTTACTTAATTGTCTATAATATGGTATCCTTGAAACAATTTTAATTACTTCTTTCAATCTTTTTGGCTTTCTGCTAAACATCTCTCTGCTTGCAAGAAAACGTTCTGTTTCAAAATTTATTATCTCACAATCTAAACAGTATTTTCTAATAGTAGTCTCTAAAGCATAAGCCTGAAGACTAGCACCGTAATTAAATCCAGTATGATAAGTCAATATTCCAACTTTTGTCAATTGTATTTCCTCCCTTTCAAAAATCTTTTCATACTGATACATATTTCTTCTACACCAATATGTATCATCTCACTAAATGATAATTCCAACTCTCTATGTGCTTTGATTGGCCATGCCCAAATATTATATAATGCTTGACTTAAAACCTGAGCAATAATTAATCCATATATACCTGAGTTTAGTGGGCCAATAAAAATAAAGGAAAATACTACACATAAAATTGCTGAAACCATAAATGCTTTAACATATGGTATTCTATTGGTACAAGAAAAATATGATGTGTAACAATTTCTAAATGTAAGCATAAATTGATATACACATAGTCCTAATAAAACCGGAACTGTTACTATTGTTTCTGGTTTAACTAACCGTAAAAGAGGTAAGCCAACAAAAACAGTACCTAAAACCCCCAAAATAAATATTCCTATAAATACAGTAACAATCATTGACATAAAACTTTTTAGCTTTTTCCTGTTGTTATTTATATATGCCTCTTGTAATCCTGGCTGATATGCAGTATATAATGTAGCTGCAATAGCTGCAATAGCAGAAGCTATTTGAACTCCAATTGAATAAACCCCTGTTTCTGAAAGAGATAAATACACAGAACAAATCAGTACACTTACTTGATTACAGAAATAATTGAATATTGAGATGGAACCATCCCGCCATGCATTATGCCAAACCACAAAAAATAAGTCTTTAACCTGTTGTTTATCATGTTTTTCATTTATTTGTTTTAATCTTTCACCAATTCCGTGATACTGGTAAAACCTGAATTTTCCTAAAACTCGAAACAATGTCCCATATACTAAATATGCTGCGCTAGCTCCTACAATACCCGCACCAGCAGCTAAGAATACTATTGTTACTATAATTTGTGCAGCACGAGCTATTACTGTATTCTTATTTGCTAAATCTATAGCACCTACACCTCTTAAAAATGAAGCATAATACCCATAATATAGATTTAAAAATGCAGCAATAGAATAAATAATCCAAGCGATTATATGTTTATAACCAATAATCCCACGTGAAATATAGCATATATAGCTAGTTCCTATAGTAAGCAATAAAAGCAGTGCAAATAAGGATAAAATTAGATATATATACCGGCAAGTATATAAAACTCTTTTCATTACTTGAAAATTGGGTTCTCGTTCTTCTACAAACACAACGTTTTCTTTTCTTAATTCTTCTGCCCCGCTCCAACAATACGTAATATTACGAGCAAAAGTAACTGCAAACCCAAAATCAAATAAAGTGGCAATAGCCCCTATGCTTGTAAATACATACCACAAACCTAACATATCTGCATCTAGATAATATATAATAAATGGTAACATTAAAATATTAGCAGTCATCGACATTATTGTTCCAATATAACTCCATATCAAGACTCTTTTTGTAACAGTTATTTTCAAAATTCCAACTCCTCTTGTAAGCTACTTTTTATCTAATAAATTTTTATTCTTAATTTATGTACTACTACAAATCTAAAAGTAATATAAATTAGAATAAAAATTAATAAGTAGTTCGATGTCCAAATATTAAAGGAAAAATCATCGTATCCAGCAAAATATAATACATGAATAAGGAAAATATATATAATAACAAAAAAATGATTTTCCTTTATGCTAGCAGCATACTTGATCTTAAAATAATATATATAATTAAATATAAATGAAACCAAGCTGGTCATTAACAAAACGCCTTTTAGCCCAAAATCCCAATACCATCTTCCTAATAATGTAACTGTATTGCCGTGCCACGAAAACGGTAAAAACGACATTATTTCTGTTCCCTTAGGAATAATGTCAAAAAACTTTAATATTGGAAATAGTCCTGGAAAAGATACTTCTCCCCAGCAAGAAGATGTATATTGATTTTTTACTATTATATTGAAATAATATATACCTGTAGATAAATAATTACTTGCAGCTTCATATATTGTTTCACTTTCTTTTCTTCCTACCATCCTACCCACAAGATAAAACAGTGGAATCATAATCAAAATTACTGTAACAGATACTTTAGCATACTTCCTTTTTTCTTTTTTAACTTGACTTCTTCTTTTTTTATAAGTGTTACATATATAACTACATGTTAGCCAAGCAACAAGAAAGAATAACGAACTCTGACGTCCGCCAGAAAATAGTAATCGAAATATAATATATTCAGCAAATGACACTAAATATATTCGTTTCTCTTTAAGATACATTTTTTTGATACTATTGTTGTATATATATGCATACAAAATAATATAGTTTAATGCTAGTAATACTTTATTTATCTGTGATAAGATCATTCTTCCACCGCCCAAACTGGCCGCTTCTAAATTAACCATTTTTTTGTATCCTGCCATAATAGAGTTCCAGGAACTTCCTCCACCATAGCTTAGAATAATCGCTAAGCTCCATAATATACAAATTGCACCTAAAAAAATTGTGAAATACACAATCGATTTAGAAAGTTCTATAGGATGCCTTTCAATAATTGGTAGATAATCATTTTTACTATTTACTTTAAATAACTTTGCAGCAATCCTAATAATAAGTTCAGTAGACAAAAAAGTAATAGATGAGTACATGAATACAAAAAATGTATTGATATCTAATAATGTCATTCCCCATTCTTTAGCTAATACCACAGAACATCCTACGCATAGAAAAAAAGAAGCAAAATAAATAAAACTTGGAGATGAAAAGTCAGAATTTGATAAAATACATGCTATAATAACAAAGATACCAAACATAAATAAAGCATAAGTTATTGATATCATAAATTTTCACCTAAACTATCTATAATTTTTTCATAAACTCTATTAACTGTAATTGTCTCCATACATTTTCTATTATCACATTCTATAGCGTAAGCTTTACCATAACAGGGTGCACATTCAGTCTTCCCCCAAATCACTTCCGAATAAGCTGAATATGGTTTCCATATATTAGGGTCAGTACCACCAAATAATGTAATAGTTCTCTTTCCTAATGCAGCTGCACAATGCATCATTCCAGTATCTGCACCTACAACAATATCACTTTGATTTAAAATTGCTAAACTCTCCTTAATTGATGTTTTTCCTGCATAATTAATAACCCCTAATATTGAAATTTTTTTGCTTATTTCTTCTAATTGCTGACTTTCTTTAATGCCCCCAATAAAGGCTACCTTTAAATTACTCAAACAAAGCTTTTGTGATAGAGATACCCAATTCAAAATTCCCCATTCTTTAATATTTTTCTTTATTTGAGCCCCACCTTTATTGTATATAGTAATGTTAGTTCCAAGACATATAGTTACTAACTTTTGTTCATTTTTTTCAATTTTTAGTATATCAGCAAACTTTTCTTTACAAAAAACATTTAAGTCTAGTTCAATTTTAGAATTAAATCTTTCTAATAATCTTTCATATTGTTGTACAATGTGCATATTTTCATCAACTTGTATAGGATAATCAATAAATCCTGTTTTACCACTTATCTGCTTAATTACGCTCTTACATCCAATAGCTTTGCATATTATACCCGGTAGTTTTCCAGCTTTAAAACTAGTTGTACAGCTAAAGCCATAATTGTATTTCTCTTTTCTCAACTCCAGTAAGACTTTTAAAGACTGTAATGGCTTTTTTCTTGAATAAAACCAGCAAGTTTGAACATATTTTTGACATTCAATAATTTCAGATATAATTTTTGAGGAGCCTAAAGCATCACTCAAAATAAGATTAATCTTTGAATCTGGATAAATTTTTTTCAAAGCTTTTGCTAGTGATAATTCAATCACTGTATCTCCAATTCCAACTCCACCAAAAATCAGAAAATTCATTATTATCTACCTTTCCTATACAATTAAATTTTTATATTAATGTCCTATTTTTTATTATTCCTATAACAAATCTAATTGTTTTGCAATTTCTAGCATCTCATTATCTATGGCATTTTTAGGAACAATAAATCCGCGGCATCCACTTTTTTCACAAATTGCAAGATCTCTTTGCTTATCACCAATTGCTATGCTTTGATTCAAATCTATATCAAATTCTTTGACTGCTTGATTAAATAATCCTAACTTCGGTTTACGGCACTCACAATTTTTTCGGTATTTAGATATTAATGCATTTGGCAAATGAGGGCAATAATATACCTTTTCAATATATATGCCATTACCCTCAAGTTTCTTCTTCATCCAATCATTTAATTTAATAACATCCTCTTCATTACAATATCCCCTGGCAATACACGACTGATTTGTTATAATAAACAGCTTGTAACCTTTATCTTGAAATATTCTTAGTGCTTCAATCACTCCCGGAATAAACTCAAAATCCTCAATTTTATATAAATAATTTTTATCAACATTTATTGTTCCATCTCTATCTAGAAAAATCGCCTTACATACCATAATAATTTTTCCCCTGATTACTACAGCTTTCTAATATATTTCGAAATTTTTATTTAGGTGATTCTGAACATAATCCAACGCACCTTCTTCTAGATTCTTAAATTCATCCACATACCCTACACTCCTGAGCTTCATCATCTCAGCTTTCGTATAATACTGATACTTCTCTTTCAATTGTTCAGGCATATCTATAAAAACAATGTTCGGTTCTAAATCTAAAGCACGGAATGTTGCTTCGGCAAGTTCTCTAAAACTCTGTGCTTTTCCAGTTCCTACATTAAACAAACCACTAACATCTGGATTGTCCAAAAGCCATTTTATAACTGCACATGCATCCTTAATATATACAAAATCTCTAAGTTGTCCACCATCTTCATAATTAGGGTCACAAGACTTAAACAATTTAACAAATCCTGTTTCTTTAATCTGCTTAAATCCGTGAAAAATCATACTAGCCATAGATCCTTTAAAATACTCATTGGGTCCATATACATTAAAAAATTTAAGACCACAATGCTGTTTAGGAAATTCTGTCTGCTTTTTTACCCACAAATCAAACAACTGTTTTGAATAACCATACCCATTTAAAGGTATCAAATTATCAATGTTTATATTATCATCAAATCCTTGACTTCCATCACCATAGGTTGCTGCAGAACTAGCATATATAAAACTAATCTGCTTTTCTCTACAATAATTCCATAAAGTCTTAGTGTATTCAAAGTTATTGTTCCATAAATAATCAAAATCTCTTTCTGTAGTCGCCGAGCAAGCCCCCATATGAATAATAGCAGTAATTCCCTCGTATGATGATAACTTATCTAGGAACTTATTCTTATTCACATATTCAATATATTTTTTATTTCTCATATTCATCCACTTGTCTGTAGTCATAATATTATCAACTATTATAATATCTTCAATTCCTACATCATTTAATGTTCTAACAACACAGCTTCCAATAAAACCTGCCCCACCTGTTACTATAATACTCATTTAATTCTCCTCCAACTTATTATCTATTAAGATTTTTTCTACTATTTCGCATATAATATGCACTATCATTATATGGCTCTCCTGAATTCTTGCTGTAACTTTACTTGGTACCACTATAGAATAATCCGCTAACTTACAAATTTGCCCTCCAGTACCTCCAAGCATACCAACTGTAAAGCCACCTATTTCTTTTGCTTTCAGCATAGCCTGGCATACATTCTTACTATTACCACTAGTACTAAAACCAATAAGTATGTCTTTATTTGTCATTAGTCCTTCAGTTTGGCGTGAGAATACCTCTTCATATCCATAATCATTAGCAATTGCTGTCATTGTCGCTACATCTGCATTAAGAACTATTGCAGGCCAAGCTCTACGTTCCTGTTGAAATCTGCCAACAATTTCTCCTGCAAAGTGCAATGAATCACTTGCAGAGCCACCATTCCCACAGATAAGAAGTTTGCCACCATTAGAAATGGTTTTAGCAATCTTCTTCGAAATTTTCCCTATATTATCTAGCATATCCGAATTACTTACAATTGCCTGTTTGGCAACTATACTTTCTTTAATGCGCTCTTTAATCAATTTTTCCATTAAATTGCCTCCTGTATTACTACAAATTATATTTTATTTTGTTAATTACATTCGTTGTCGACTTCCCATCAACAAATTTAATAAGTTCTACTCGTCCACCATTTCCTTCTACAATATCTTTTCCAACAACTTCATCTAACTTATAATCAGCTCCTTTTACAAGAACATCTGGCTGCACAACTTTTATAAGTTCGTATGGTGTATCATTATCAAAAATAACAATATAATCAACAAAAGATAATGCCGCCAATAATTCAACTCTATCATTTTCATTATTAATAGGTCGTTCCTCACCTTTTAGTTTTTTCACAGAAGCATCGCTATTTACACCAACAACGAGTATATCCCCCATTGTTGCGGCTTTTTCCAAATATCGTATATGGCCGATATGCAAAATATCAAAACAACCATTTGTAAACACAATTTTCTTATCAGGGTTGCGTTTTTTGATTAAATATGCATCTTGAAAAACTGTTTGTTTATGCATGCTTTCATGTTTATCAGCGTGTTCTATTATATATCTCTCAACTTCGCTCAAAAGCACAGATGAAGTTCCAACTTTAGATACTTGAATTCCTGCTGCTATATTAGATATAAATATAGACTTATCTATGTCCAAACCATTTGCCATACATGTACCAAGATAAGCAATAACTGTATCACCTGCACCAGTAACATCATATACTTCTACTGGAGTACTATTGACTTTGCTATATTCCCCCAGCGTGTTTACTAATATCATCCCTTGATCTCCACATGTTGTTAAAACATATTGGACACTACATCTATCACAGAGCATTTTAGAGGCTTCAACAATTTGAGCAAGAGTCTTGGCTGGCATGCCAGTCAAATCTCCCACTTCTTTAAGATTTGGTTTTAAAAGAAATGCTCCATTATATTTTTCAATTCTTGGATCTTTAACATCTACAATAACTTTAATATTATTCTTCTTTGCTAATTTAATCACATTCTGTGTAAAAGAGTATGTAAGTAAACCCTTCATGTAATCAGATAAAATAATTAAATCATACTTAAATATTTTAGCTTTTAATTTTTCAATTAACTCAATTTCTTCATTCTTAGAAATATCATTGGTGTTTTCTATATCAAACCTTAATAACTGCTGATGATTTGAAGTCAGAAATCTAGTTTTCACAGTTGTATTTCTTGACTCAGATAAAAGTATTAAACTAGAATCTATTTTATTTTCTTCCAACATTTTTAGAAAAGTTTTTCCATATGAGTCTGCACCAATAATTGTCATTATAGAAACAGATTGACCCGCAGCTATTAAGTTACCTGCTACATTCGCTGCCCCTCCAAGAGTGCTACGTTCCCCGCATTTCAAAAATACTGGAACAGGTGCCTCAGGTGAAATACGTTTTACATCTCCTTTATAATATGTATCAAGCATTACATCACCTATTACTAAAATATTTTTCTTTTTCAAATCTGTATACATTTTAACCTCCTCATTTATATATACTTCATTACCCTATTCCAAACTTGATCAACAGTAATATGCTCTATGCACATAATTGATTTTCCTAACTTAATTTTGTTAATACACTCTATATTACCAAATCCATATTTATCACTGCGTCTACGACACCCAAAACACTCTTTAGGTTCACAAATTACGCAATCTGGAATATATTGTCCCTCTAAAATTTCATCTAATTGATATGGGTAAATCAAATTGTAATCCATCCCTCCAAGAATACAAATAGATGGCGTATTTGTTGCCGCCGCTATGTGTATTGAGGCACTATCACACCCAACAAGAAGCTTTGCATTGAGTATCAACTCAACCCACTCTCTAAATCCCGTCTTACAAAGTAAATTAATTACTTTTTTAGGATTAATAACATTACTCATTAACGATTCCAGTTTATCATTTGCAACATTTGTTCCACATAAATAAATAAAATATCCCTTATCAACTAATTTATTTATAATATTTGCATAATTAGATAATTCCCACTCTTTTTCATATCTTGAAGAAACAGGTGCTATGACGCAGTAAGGTTTCTTTGTATTTATAGTTTTTTTATTTGTATTAATAGAAATCTGTGGCATATGAGCCAAGATACGTTCTTCACTGAAGTAATTAATTACTTCAGTCATTGCCTTAATAATTGTGCAGTTCCCAGAAACTTGTATTCTGTTATTATATGCTAATGAATAAATGACACGTTTTAAAATACTTTGGATTTTAATCGGATAATCTAACGTATATTTCTGAGTGCCTTTGATATTCATTGAAACAATGGCTGCTGAAATAGACTTTTGTGGTGCAATGACATAATCATATTTTTTTGAAAGCACTAATTTATTTGATTCGTTAAAGTATTTATATTCACTACAATATCTGTTAAAATCTAACTCAACTATATCAGCATTTATTTCTATCCCACATGCGTATAGAAATTTAATAACTACTGGCTTAAATACAAATGTTACTTTATATCCCTTATTTACTGAAAACACTTCAATGTATTTCTTCATTGAATCTAAAAAACATACTGCATCTCCAATGATTCCTGAAAACACAATTATAACTTCGTTATTAATATTATTGGTTTTTGATAAAAAAAAACTATTATAAAATCCTTTAAACAAGCTAATCAAAATGATTAGAATTTTATTTACTGTATTCATAATCAGCACCAGCTCCTTAACTAATTTTTTAAAGACAAAGCACTAATAGCTACATGTAATCTTATCTACTACTCTAAAATAATATGAATAAGACAAATCAATTAAGTTAACAATTTCAAATTTTCAACAAGTCCAATATAGTAATTTTCAAGTTCTCTTGCAGCGACTTTAATATTATATCCAGCATCGGTCATTTCTTGATATGTGTTTTCACGAGGATGTTGTTTAGAGTCTATAGCAGTTTCAGCCCATTTCTTTGCTCCAACATCTAATGGCAGCCTAAAAGTAGTAGAAAGTATACGGGCTTCATCAGTAACTGTGTTTGAATATATAAAAGGCAGCCCAGCCGACTGTGCTTCAATACCAGTTCCCGGTACTCCTTCATATAATGACGGTAAAATAAACACATCCATTGCCTGATATAAATTCGATGCATCACTTCTGCGCCCTAAAAATAATACATACTCTGTCAATCCAAGTTTGTTTACTTTTTTAAGTACATCATCTATAAGTTCACCATCACCTGCTAACAATAATACTGCATTTGAATCCATACTATGTATTTCTTTAAATACATCAATAAGAAACATGTGATTTTTTTGAGGAACAAACCTACCTAAATGGCCAACAACGAATTTTCCTACAACTCCAAGTTCCTTGCGTATTTTATTGCGTCTTTCTTCATTATAGATAAACTGTTCAATATCTCTTGCTACAGGCAAATAGTACATATCATATTTTTCAAAGCACCCCTTTCCAAAAAGCCACTCCCCACCAAAATGTGAGCTTGCGGCTAAATGAGTTGGATACATCATAGAAAATGGCCTTAGCGAATATTTAATTATATTTTTTAGGTACTCACCTTTTCCTGCCGTCGTATGACAATGTGCAATTCTAATTGGCACTTGTGCCGATTTTGCTGCCCAAAGCGGAAAAACACATAAAGTGCTTGTATGAGCATGAACAATCTTATATTCATTATCTCTAAACAACTTTACTAAAGCTTTATGATATCTTATCGGTTTTTGATAAGGTGGTACAATTATTACCCTCCCACCCATAGATTCAATTTCTTCCGTTGGAGTTGCTCCAGAATCTTCATCAATAATGAAATCAAATTGAATTTTAGATTTATCTATATTACGATAGCAATTTAAAACTAATGTTTCCACACCATAGTTAATCCATTTTCCAATAACAACTCCTACTCGAATCGGCTTATTCATTATTATTTCTCCTCCAATTCTTTTCTTACACAGTTTAAGGCTTCTACAACTACATTGTGCATATCAAAATATTTGAACATACCAAGCCGCCCGCCAAATATAACTTTGCTTTCTCTCTTAGCAAGCCCTTTATATTGATAATAAAGTGCGTTATTCTTGTCATCATTTACTGGATAATATGGTTCATCACCACATTTCCAAGTAATAGGATATTCCCTCGTAATAACAGTCTTCTTATTCGGCTTACCTTTTTGACACATAAACTCAAAATGCTTATGTTCAATAATTCGAGTATAAGGCACCTCATATTCAGTGTAATTAACTACAGCATTTCCTTGATAATTCTCACAGTCTCTAATCTCAGTTTCAAATCTCAATGATCTATACTCCAATTCTCCAAAACAATAATTATAGAATTCATCTATCATACCAGTAAACACTACCTTATTAGCTAAATTCATAAGCTTTTCCCGATATGAAAAGAAATCAGTATTTAGTTTAACTTCTATGCCATCAAGCATTTTCTCAATAATTTTTGTATATCCTCCAATAGGAATGCCTTGGTAAATATCATTAAAATAATTATTATCGTAAACAAATCTAACTGGAAGACGATTGATAATGAAGCTTGGAAGTTCAGTTGCTCTACGTCCCCATTGTTTTTCTGTGTATCCTTTTACTAACTTTACATAAATGTCGTTACCTACTAAAGATATAGCTTGTTCTTCAAGATTCTGTGGTTCTCCCTTTATTAAAGACCTCTGTCTATCAATTATTTCTTTCGCTTCTTCTGGTTTCATTACCCCCCACATTTTATAAAAAGTATTCATATTAAAAGGCATGTTGTAAAGCTCTTCCTTATAACGAGCAATTGGACTATTAGTATACTTGTTAAATTCTACGAACTTTTGCATATAGTCCCATACTTCTTTGTTACTTGTATGGAAGATATGAGCACCGTACTTGTGAACTTGAATCCCTTCAACTTCTTCAGTATATATATTTCCACCAATGTGAGATCTTTTTTCAATAACTAAGATACTTTTACCAGCCATTTTCGCTTCATGTGCAAATATAGAACCAAATAATCCTGAACCAACTATTAGATAATCATACATGACGTAATCCTCCCTTACAAATTTCTACCTCAAATCCCTTCCTAACTTTTAAATAAATCACCTCTGCAATCTTCATATATTCTCTTCTCCCGCCAAGTCATACATTAAAGTACTTCTTTACCATTTAAAGCATAGCTTCGCCCATTCACATAACACTAGTTATGCTACCAAGCAGTTCATTATGACATCTTAATCTTTCCAAGGGGCCGAAACACCCAAAGTTCGATTTAGATTTTGTCCACTAATTCAATACCAAGTTCAACTATTCTTTCTTCATTCATAAAGCTAAGATTTACCTTGGCTCTGCCTTTTCTAAAATCTAATTTTCTTATTTGACCTTCCATTCCTGATAAAGGACCTGCAACAATTCTTATTTCATCATTTTCTTTATATAGTTTAGAAATTCCTATATTACTTTCCTCATTGCCTAAAAGCTTCTTTAAGGTTATTAATTCTTTTTCATCTACAGCTAAGACTTCGTTATCATCTCTCAGTAATTTGATTATCCCGGGAATTTTTTTTAATTTATAATATACTTCTATATTCATACTAGCTTTCATCAAAATATAACCCGGGAATAATTTCCTTCTCATAACTCTCCATTCTCCACTTTTTCTTTCTTTAAGTTCTCTTGTGGGAACAATGAATCGATGTCCATCTCCCATTTTCTTTTCAAGTATTTCTTTAATTTTTTCCTCTTGATTGGTATTTACAAATAATGCATACCAAGCGTCATTTTTTTGAAAATACAATTATATCCACCTCTTTATCCTTTGAAATACATCAATTGTCCACTTAATATCATTGGATAATATTTCAAACAATTGGATTCATAATAGTTATTTTTATTTTTTATTCACTTAAATTTCTTTGTATACAATAATAAAATATAAAATTATTTATATTCACTTAATACAATCACCTGTTATTAATCATATTGCGCCATTTGTAATTTTATTCCATATAATAATCATGTAAATTCAAAATTTCATTATGTAAACATTATCATTGTTGTTATACCAAGAAAAAAATTTAGACATAAAAATAGAGTAAGTATTTACTTAAAATATACTGTAAATACTTACTCTATTATTAATTTGTTATATATATATCACCTTTAAAAAACAACTTAGCCTTCCCAGATATCTTAACCTTATCTCCAGCATTTTCGCAATTTAAAACTCCGCCTCTTTTAGATAATTGATGTGCAATCATTTTATCCTTTCCAAGAACCTTAGACCAATATGGAACTAAGGTGCAGTGAGCTGAACCTGTTACTGGATCTTCTGGTATTCCACATGAAGGAGCAAAATACCTTGAAACAAAGTCTGAACTTTCTCCTTTAGCAGTGACTATAATTCCAAAGGCATCAATTAATTTCAATTCCTTTAAATCGGGCTTTAAATCTCGTATATCCTTCTCATTATCGTACACTACCATAATATCTCTTGAAATATAAACTTCCCTTGGTTCTTTTCCTAATCCTTTTACTAATTGCTGCGTTATCTCAGTTTTAGTACCTTCCCTCTTTGGAAATTCCATTATCATATTTTCTCCATCTTTTTCTACAGTCAAAATTCCGCTCTTTGTTTGAAATTTCACTGTATTCTTAGGATAATTTAGAATTTCAAATATCACATAAGCAGTAGCAAGGGTTGCATGTCCACATAAATCTATTTCCTCTTCTGGAGTAAACCACCTTAATTCACATATGTCATCTTTAATTACGCAAAAAGCAGTTTCTGATAAATTATTTTCATTAGCAATATTTTGCATTATTTTTTCATCTATCCATTCTTCTAATACACATATGGCTGCGGGATTTCCTTTAAAAATTTCTTCAGTAAATGCATCCACCTGATACATTGGAATTATCATATATTATCACCTCATTTAATTAATCCATAAACAATAGGTATAAATATAGCAGGAAGTAAGTTGGCCACTTTAATCTTAGTTACTCCAAGCATATTAAATCCTAGTCCCACAATTAAAAGACTTCCCACTGCTGACATATTGCTTATTACTGCCTCCGTTAATATTGTTGAAAGACATCCAGCTAAAAGAGTGATACTCCCTTGATAAATTAATATTGCAACGGAAGATAACATTACTCCTACTCCAAGAGATGATGCAAATATTATTGATGAAACGCCATCTAAAATTGATTTTGCAAAAAGGGTTGTATGCTCACCTCTAAGTCCGCTCTCAAGGGACCCTACTACAGCCATTGCTCCAACGCAAAATAATAAACTTGAAGTTACAAAACCTTCTGCTATTGATATTTTTTCATTTGAATTATGATTTTTTTTGCCGTTTATTTTGTTTTCTATCATGTCCCCTAAATCATTTAATTTTTTATCAAAATCAACTATTTCTCCAACTAAAGCGCCTATTGCCATGCAAATTATAATTTGAAGTGTGTCTTGACCCTTTAGTACTCCTGATATACCTATATATAATATGCATAGTGCTAATCCATGCATTATAGTTGAACTGATTTTTTCAGTAAGCCTTTCTTTTACAATTAATCCTACTAAACAACCACCTATTATAGCTAATGAATTAACTATTGTTCCTAGCATCTTTCATCCCCCAGTTTCTATTTATTTTATTCTGATTAATTATAACACATAAAATTTATTATCTCTAATTTCAATTGATTAAATTAATAATTTATGTAATACCTTTTTTATTTACCATAATATACAACGTGTCAAATCATTCATCTTGAGCAAACTAATTGTGAAATCAGTAACAAAAATCCCTTAAAATTATATCTTACTATATGTGACTATAATTGTAGTGCTGATTTTATTTACATATTTTTATATATGCTATATCTATTATCAGGCTAAATTAGGTGAAAAATATATATTTTCTATTCTGACTTCATGCTTCACTTGATGGGAGATGATATTTGTAATGGCAAGAATGAGAGAACCTAGATTCAAATTATGTAGAAGATTAGGACTAAATGTTAGTGGACATCCTAAAGCTATGAAAAGAGCCAATAATGGCAGTGCTAGAAATGCTAAAAAATTATCAGCTTATGGTACTCAATTATTAGAGAAACAGCGTCTTAGAGCCTATTATGGAGTAATGGAAAAACAATTTGCATCATATGTCAAGAAAGCATTAAAAGATAAAGAACCAACTGGTTTTTCTTTAATAAAAAGATTAGAATGTAGACTTGATAATTTAGTTTATAGATTAGGCTTTGCAACTTCAATAGCTCAAGCACGTCAAATGGTAGTCCATGGACATTTTTTGGTTAATGATAAAAAGGTAAACATTCCTTCTTTTGATGTAAATATCGGGGATACTATTGCTCTAAAAGAAAAATCTCAACACAATGAGTTATTTAGAGATACTTTTTTATCAAACCTTCTTAATGTACATCCTTACATGAGTAAGAATGAAAATGACTTTTCCGGTACTCTACTAAGGTATCGATTAAGAGAAGAGGTTCCAATTGAGATTAATGATTCACTAATAGTGGAATTTTATTCCAAACTTTAATTTAAAAACGTTAAATAATAAAAAATAATAAATTAATTATAGTAATTTTTTAAATTAACTTATATGTAATTATTGAGAGGAGGAATATATCATTGGAAGCGAATATAAAACAAAATACTCTTAGAAAAAATCCCTATAACAATTTTTCTTTTTGGGAAAGTAAAATTTTAAATGATGAAAATATATGGGAAGGATATTTTGAAAATAAGGAAATAACTAAGACTTCTAAAATCATTTATACTGGAATTTTTGATTTAGATAAAAATATATTGCAATGCGGCTGGGTAGCTTATCCTTGTAGTTACAGCCTCTTAGGATTCTTACAATATGTATTTTTACCAACATCTTTCTTTACTTGGTTCGACCGTAAGTCTAAAGATTTTTATATTCCAGTAACAGAATTTAATAATGTAGTTAGCGAAACCTTAAAATATAATGATTCAAATGAAGATTTAAACTCCGTAAATTCAATGAAAAAATCTTATGATTTCATAAGCAGCCTCTGGGATTCTAATTATGATTCATTAGATTTACAATTAAAAATTTTTAGTGATTCATTTAATAATAATTGGGATAATGAACCTATCCAAAAATTATTCCTTAAAGTATTTGAAAATACATGTGAAGTATATGACTTTATTAAGGATTCTATAGCTTGGGATTCTAAAGAATTTATTGAAGAAGATATTTCCATGACTTTAGACGCTCTTAAATTTGCTTGTGTAAATGCTGTTGATGAACCTTTATTAAGCAAAAGGCTTATTGATATATTAAATACAAATGCACCTATTCTTTTCTAGCAAATACACTTTTTTGTCTTTTAAAAAGTCTATAAAATCTTATAAGATTGATATATTAATAGAAACATATCTTAAAGTAAATTCACTTCAAATTTTATTAAAAAACTCTTATACTAAATGTTCATAATTAGTATAAGAGTTTTCTTCATCTATTCTTTATTATTTTTCTTCTTGAATTAATGATATTCCAAGTTCAGTTAATTGTTTTTTATCAACTATATTTGGAGCTTCACTTAAGTAGCAGTATGCATTTTGGTTTTTAGGGAATGTAATTACATCTTTAATATTGTCTGTTCCAGCTAAGAACATTATCATTCTATCTAATCCAAATGCTAAGCCTCCATGTGGTGGTGGACCAAACTTAAATGCTTGTAGCAGGAATCCAAATTGAGCCCATGCTGATTCTTGTGTAAAACCTAATGCCTTAAGCATTCTTTCTTGAAGAGCCATATCATGAATTCTTATAGATCCTCCACCTAACTCTTCTCCATTTAATACTAAATCGTAAGCCTTAGAACGTACACACCCTGGATCAGATTCAATAAAGTCTAAATCTTCATCCATTGGAGCTGTAAATGGATGGTGGCAAGCAGTATATCTATCTTCTTCTTCACTATATTCAAATAATGGGAATTCAGTAATCCATGTGAAATTAAATTCATTTTTATCTTTTATTAAATCAAATTGCTTAGCTAATTCTAATCTTAAAGCTCCTAAGCTTTGGAATACTACAGAATTTTTATCTGCTACTATAAGAATTGCATCTCCATTTTCAGCATTCATTGTTTTTATTATAGAATTTGTTACATCATCAGTTAAGAATTTAGCTATTGATGATTTAACTCCATCTTCTTTAAGCTGAATCCAAGCAAGACCTTTTGCCTTATATGTCTTAACAAACTCACCTAATTTATCTAAAGGCTTTCTTCCAAGTTCGGCTCCACCTTTTAAACATAATGCTCTAACAGAACCGCCAGCTTCTATTGCAGATTTAAATACAACAAAATCTAAATCGCGAACTTCTTCTGTAATGTTAGTTATCTCCATTCCAAATCTTAAATCAGGCTTATCCGAACCGTATTTTTCCATAGCATCTTTAAATGTCATTCTTTTTATTGGAAGCTCTACATCTACTCCAGCAACTTCTTTAAATACATGAGCAATTAAGCCTTCATTTACTGCCATAATATCATCTTGTTCAACAAAACTTAATTCCATATCAACTTGAGTAAACTCTGGTTGTCTATTTGCTCTTAAATCTTCATCTCTAAAACATTTAGCTATTTGATAGTATCTGTCAAAACCAGATACCATTAATAATTGCTTAAATATTTGCGGTGATTGCGGAAGAGCATAAAACATTCCTGGATAATTTCTTGAAGGTACTAAATAATCTCTAGCCCCTTCTGGAGTACTCTTTGTTAAAATTGGAGTTTCTACATCTAAGAAATTATTTTCCTCTAAGTAATTACGAATAGCTTTTGTTGTCTTACTTCTAATTGCAAAGATTCTTTGCATATCAGGTCTTCTTAAATCTAAATATCTATATTTTAATCTAATGTTTTCTGCTGCATCTAAATCTTCTTTAATGTATATTGGTGGTGTTTCTGATTCTGAAAGAATTTTTATAGATTCACATTTTAATTCAACAAACCCTGTTGGCATGTTTTCATTTACGCTTTCTCTTTTAACAACTTCCCCAGTTACAGCTATACAGTATTCCGGTCTTACCGATTTTGCTTTTTCAAAAGCTTCTGCATTTATTTCCTCACCGAAAACTACCTGCATAATTCCACTTTTATCTCTCAAATCTATAAATTCAAGGCCTCCAAGCTTTCTATTTCTTTGAACCCATCCCATTAAAGTTATTTTTTTACCTACATGTTCTTCTCTAGGTTCTCCACACATCATACTGCGCTTTAAACCATTTAAAGATTCACCCATTACTAAAATCCTCCCTCTTAAGTCAGTTAACAGTTAACAGTTAACAATTAACAGTTTATGTTGAAATCCATGCGGGATTTCTTTATTTTTGTATATTTATCATTAATGAATGATGAATAGTGAATAATTAATGATTAAGGTTGAAATTGCTCTGCAATTTCTTAAGTTTTAGAAATTACAAAGTAATTTCTTCCTTAACTTTTCATCATTCCTTCTTCATTATTAATTTTACTTAAGTATTTTTGTAATTCCTTCTAAATCATCTAAAGAAACTTCGAAAATTTCCCCATCACTCATTCTCTTTAAATTAACTTTTTTATTTGCTAATTCATCTTCACCTAGGATAGTTGTAAAAGCTGCTCCTATTTTATTTGCATATTTCATTTCAGCTTTAACACTTCTTCCCATATGATTAATTTCACATTTTGCTCCCAGAGCTCTTAACTCATTAGCTAATTTAAATGCATATTTACTTTCTGCTTCTCCTCTGGCTCCAATGTATAGATCAAATAAATTTTCACTTGGAATTGCAACATTTTCTTTTTCTAAAGTCATTATTAATCTTTCTACTCCCATACCAAAGCCAACTGCAGGCATATCAGGCCCACCTAGCTCCTCTATAAGCTTATCGTATCTTCCCCCACCACATACCGTGAAGTCAGAAGTTAGAATTTCAAATATAGTCTTAGTATAGTAATCTAAACCTCTTACTATACCTGGATCTACTGTGTATGTAAGTCCTAGAATATCTAAATATTCCTTAACCTTAGCAAAATGGGTTTCACATTCTTCACAAACATACTCTAAGATTGTTGGAGCATTCTTTGTGATTTCATGACATTTCTTTTCTTTACAATCCAATATTCTCATAGGATTTTTTTCAAATCTAGTTTTACATGTCTCACAAAGTCCATCATAATTTTCAGCTAAAAATTTCTTTAAAGCTTCATTATACTTAGGTCTGCAACTTGGGCAGCCTAAATTGTTTATATTTAAGCTTAGGCTCTTCAATCCTAATTTTTTTAATGTGTCCATTGCTACTGCAATAACTTCTGCATCCATAGAAGCAGCATTCGAACCAAAAACTTCTAATCCACATTGATGAAATTGTCTAAGCCTTCCTTTTTGCACATTTTCATATCTAAAAGCAGGCGTAACATAATACAATTTTGTAGGTTGAGCTTCATTAAATAATCTATTTTCCACAAATGCTCTAACAGCTGAAGCAGTTCCTTCAGGCTTCAATGTTATACTTCTGTCACCTTTATCATTAAAAGTGTACATTTCTTTTTGAACTATATCAGTGGTGTCACCAACGCTTCTTAGAAATAATTCTGTATGTTCAAACATTGGAGTTCTAATTTCTCTAATTCCATATGTTTTAGCAACGTTTCTAAATACGTTCTCTATATATTGCCACTTATATGCATCCTGTGGTAACATATCCTTAGTACCTTTTGGTGCTTGCATTTCCATTGCCATTATCCAGTTCCTCCCAACAGTTTTAAGGTCAGTTAACAGCTATCTGTTATTAGTTAACTGTTTTCAATGAAATTTATTAAAATTCCATTTTATTTTAAATTCTACATATATTATTTTCTATGCATAATTATCCATAGACAATTGTACATTATTTATTAACAATTTAAAAGGCTAAATTCACCAGTAATTAATATAAAGTATCTAATAAATTCTTTTTTCCTTCAATCATTTCATCAATTCTTGATATATATTCATGAAGATCCTTTAGATTTGGAAATCTTTCAAGTCTATCTTCTTCTAAAAATATAACTTTACTTACAGCTGCTGCACCTAGTGCAATAGTTGTTTGTCTTTCTTCAATCATTTGAATATTATAAATACATTCTTTACCTTCTTTAGCATACCCTAAATTCTCCATATTTCCAACCATATTCTTTTGTCTATACATATAATATGGCGAAAGTCCTAAACTATCAGCTAGATTTTTACTTTCTTCATACATTTTAATAATTTCTTCTTGGGATGTGATTTCCATTCCTTTTTTAAGAATAAATTCCTCGTACATTCTAGAACCTCGCTTTAAAGCTAAACCATGTACAGTAATACTGTCAGGTTCTAGTTCCATTAACTTATTTTTTGTATTTACTACATCTTCATGATTTTCGCCTGGAAGTCCTATAATTATATCCATATTAATATTGTCAAAACCAAGCTCTCTCGCCATTTTAAACTTTTCTTTTATGTCCTCTGAGGAATGTGTTCTGCCAATTAGCTTTAAGGTTTTATCATTCATAGTCTGAGGATTAATACTTATTCTGTCCACATTACAATTTTTCATGGTTTGTAATTTATTTTTAGTTAAAGTATCAGGTCTACCACATTCAACTGTAAATTCTTTAACATTATTATTATTAATAAAATTACCATAAATTTCGTTCATTATCATAGCAAATTCTTCATCGTTGACTGCTGTTGGAGTTCCTCCTCCAAAATATACAGATTCAATATTAAGTTTTTTTTCTTTAACATACTCACTAATCCCCCTAATTTCCTTTGTTAAAGCTTGTAAGTATGGATTTACTAATTTCTTTTGAACACTTATTGAATTTGAAGTAAAGGAGCAATAAAGGCATTTAGTTGGGCAAAACGCCATACCAATATAAATAGCAATATTATTTTTATCCTTATTAACTATTCTTTCCTCTGCTTTAGCCACATCGATACATAATTTTGCTTTATCTTTATGAGCTAAATATTTATCCTTAAATATTTCAATAACTTCATCTTCAGTATTTCCTTCTTTAAGCAGTTTTAATGCTATTTTAGAAGGTCTAATTCCAATTAAAATTCCCCATGGATATATATCATGGGTTATGTCCCTTAAGCACAGAAAAAGAAATCTTCTAAGAGAATTCTTAATGTCTTCTCCTAAAGATTCTTCTTTGCAATAATCTTCGTATTCAAATCTTAAAATTTTTTCATTAATATAGAAAATAAAGTTTGCTTCTTCTAAATCTACAAATTTAATTTCTTTCATTGAAAAATATACATTAAATAATTGATATACCTCATATCTATATTTTAAGTCATTTAAATTAATTTTAACTTCCATCATTGCTCCCTTAAAAAATGTGTAATACACTTGCACATTTATCTCTTATAAAAATGGATTATTTCTCTTCTCGTAACCTATAGTAGATGAAGGTCCATGACCTGGATAAACTTCAATATTATCTCCTAAAGGAATTAATTTCTGCTTAATATTTGTTACGAGCTGTACTCCGTTACCACCCGGGAAGTCACTTCTTCCTATAGATTGCATAAATAGAGTATCTCCTGTGAAAAGTTTATCATTTACTAAGAAACAAATTCCACCTGCCGTATGCCCTGGTGTTTCAATAACTTTTATAATATTGCCACCAAGATTTAAAATATCTCCTTCTTTTAAATACTCTGCAGTTTTAGGTAAAGATCCAAATACAAATTTATCCTTTTCCATGTATTCTTCTTCTGCTTTATTTATATAAAATGGAATACTTAATTCATTTACTAATTCTACAACTCCATCTACGTGATCGCTATGACCATGCGTTAACAGGATAAATTTAGGCTTTGCACCTAAATTCCCAATCTCTTGGGCTATTAATTTTGCATGTCCACCCGGATCTATAATGGCAAGTTCTTTAGTATCTTCATCCATTATTAAGTAACAATTTTCTTCATAAATTCCTGCTATAATTGTTTTTATAATCAACTTTAATTCCTCCTAAAAATTTCTTTTACTATCTAATAATATTGTCACAGGACCATCATTATTAATATTAACCTTCATATCTGCACCAAATTCACCACATTCAATTTTTAAATTTGATTCTTTAAGCAACTCAATAAACTCTTCATAAAGCTTTATAGCTTCTTCTCCACTTTTAGCTTCCATAAAGTTTGGCCTTCGACCTTTTCTACAATCTCCATATAGTGTAAATTGAGAGATAACAAGTATTTCACCTTTGATATCCAGCAATGATAAATTCATTTTATCATTTTCATCATGAAATACTCTTAAATTAATAATTTTATCTTTAATGTACTTTAAATCTTCTAAAGTATCATCTTTAGCTATACCTACTAAAACATTAACACCTTTTCCTATTTCTCCAATGATGTTTCCATTCACACAAACACTAGATGAGGTTACTCTTTGCACTACAGCTCTCATGCTATCTCACCTTTCTTATTTCTAGGCAATGTATCTAAGAATTAACTCTATATACATCCACTACACCTCTTAATCTTTTAATTCTCTTCATTAAATCTTTTAAACTATCAACAGAAGTAATCTTTAATTTTACATTAATTACTGCACATCCCTGTTTGGATAAGTTTGCATTTACGGCACTTAATTGAAGCTTAAGATCAGTGATAACACTCATTATATCTGCAAGTAATCCTTCTCTATCATCTGCTTGAACTTGTATTTCAGCAAAGTAAGATGTTCCCTTTGCTGATCCCCAGTTAACTTCTACAACTCTATCTTTATCTGTTTCGATAAGGGCTTGTAAATTACTGCAATCTTCTCTATGTACTGATACACCTCTACCTTTAGTTATGTACCCTAAAATTTCATCTCCTGGAACCGGGCTGCAGCATTTAGCAAATCTAACCATAAGATTGCTTTCACCTTTAACTGTTATCCCATAACCATTAGGCTCAGGCTTTCTTGCTGTTTTCGCAATTTGCTCTTCAATACTCTTGTTTAGAATTTCTTTATTTTCTTTACTAGTTTTATCTACACCGATTCCATTGTCTTCCTTAAGTTTTACAATAAGAGTTGATACAGAAAAGCCACCAATTCCAATTAAAGCATACAAATCATCCATTGAATGGATATTGTATCTTTTAATGAGTTTCTCATAGAACTCGCCTTTAGCTATATCATTATAATTAACACCTTGCTTTTTTAGTTCTTTTTCAAGCTGCTCTTTACCTTTTAATATATTTTCCTCTTTTTTAGCTTTTTTAAACCAAAGTTTTATTTTACTTTTAGATTGGTTGCTTTTTGCAATATTGAGCCAATCCATATTTGGTCCTTTTGCATTAGGAGAAGTTAATATTTCAACTATTTCTCCAGTTTTCAGAGTATAATCTAATGGAACTATTTTACCATTAACCTTGGCTCCTATACACTTATTTCCTATGTCTGTATGTATTCTATAAGCGAAATCTATAGGGGTTGCGTTATTACATAAATTTATTACAACGCCTTTTGGAGTAAATACAAAAACTTCGTCTGAAAATAAATCAATTTTAAATCCTTCAATAAATTCTTCAGCATCTGATGTTTCTTTCTGCCACTCTAGCATATCTCTAAGCCATACAAGCTTCTTTTCAAAATCCTTTTGTTTATCTTGTTCAGGTTTCCCTGAATCGCCTTCTTTGTATTTCCAATGAGCAGCTATTCCATACTCTGCAGTCTTATGCATTTCAAAAGTTCTAATCTGAATCTCAAAAGTTTTACCTTGTGGTCCAATTACAGTGGTATGTAATGATTGATACATATTAGGCTTAGGCATAGCAATATAATCCTTAAATCGGCCTGGTATTGGCCTGTAAATAGTATGAACTATACCAAGAACTCCATAACAGTCTTTAACCGAGTGAACTAATACTCTAATTGCTGTTAAATCAAAAATCTGTTCAATACTCTTATTTTTGCTAACCATTTTTTTATAAATGCTATAAAAATGCTTAGGTCTTCCATCAATATCTGAATGTATCCCTGAAGCTTCTAACTTTTCGTATAAGTCCTTTACAATATCTTTTATATAAGTTTCTCTTTCAACTCTTTTTTCAGCAATACTATCTACTAATTCATAGTATTCTTTTTCATGTAAATATCTAAAACATAAATCTTCTAATTCCCATTTAATTTTAGACATACCAAGTCTGTGAGCTAATGGAGCATAAATATCTAAAGTTTCCTTCGCTTTATTTTTCTGTTTCTTTTCTGGCATGAATTTAAGAGTTCTCATATTGTGCAATCTATCCGCTAACTTAATAATAATTACTCTTATATCCTTGGCCATAGCAAGTAACATTTTTCTAACATTATCAGCTTGTTGTTCTTCTTTAGTTTTGTATTCCATTTCACCAAGTTTAGTAAGCTTCGTAACACCTTCCACTAAATCAGCTATCTCTGCATTGAAAAGTTTGACTGTTTCATCATAAGAACAATCTGTATCTTCAATAACATCATGTAATAATCCAGCTACAATAGTATTTGTATCCATTCCTAATTCTGCCAAAATTTCTGCCACTGCTATTGGATGGATTATATACGGTTCACCCGATTCTCTTTTTTGGTCCTTATGAGCTTGCTCTGCGAAATGATATGCTTTTTCTACCATATTAACATCGACATTGTTACAATTGTTATGGATCTTTTCCAATAATTTATCAATCATAAGGATTGCTCTCCTTCTACGTTAAAACTAAATTCAAAGGCTGGTTCAATAACCAGCCTAACTTTTTAATAATTATATATTATTTTAAGATTATTTTCAATAAGGCATTAACATATATACTAAAAAATAATAGTTCAAATATACATTGTATATTTGAACTATTATTTCATAAGTGGAAAATAATTGGTACCCTTACCAAAATCAATTTTCAAAGATAACTAAAAATTATCCTTGAAAATTCAATAATTAGTTTAAATTATATATCATATTTTACTAATGATAATACATCATAACCCTTAAGCTTATCTTTTCCATTTAGTTCTGTTAATTCTATTACAAAATCCAGTGAAACAACTTCTCCTCTAGCTTGTTCAATTAATTTTGCAACTCCTTCTACTGTACCTCCTGTAGCCAATAAGTCATCTACAACTGCAACTCTTTGACCTGGCTTAATAGAATCTTTATGAAGTTGAAGCTGATCTTCTCCATATTCTAATCCATAATTAATAGAAATTGTTTCTCCAGGTAATTTTCCTGGTTTTCTCACTGGAACAAATCCTATTCCTAAAGCATACGCAACAGGAACACCAAAAATAAAGCCTCTAGCTTCTGGTCCTACTATTAAATCAACTTTTTTGTCTTCTAAATGTTTTACAATTTGATCTATTGCTTCCTTTAATGCTTTCCCATCGCCTATTAATGTTGTTATATCCTTAAAGCTTATTCCTTCTTTAGGGAAATTTTCAATTACTCTTATCTTTTCTTTTAAATCCATTTTAACTCCTCCATAGCATTTATTTATTAACCACAAATTTATGATTCAATATAAAAACAAAAAAATAGATAGTTATAAATTAATTAATCAATATTACATATATTTTAAAGAATTAGTCTTCTTTAATCTATATAAATATTTAACAATCTGATCAGCTCTATCTTTATCATTTGTGGTTAAAAGTTCTAAAACTATTCGAGCATTATCCATAACACCTACTGCACCCTTTGGTGGAATTAATAATTCTATAATTCTATTTATACCATCATCACCAAATTCTTCTATACTGCTGAATTCAATTATAGACCTTAACCCATTGTTATTAGTATTCATTAAAAATTTATTTCCTTCTTTAATTAATACTCCATTCTCACCTTTTGCTGGTACCTTTGCCCAAGCAATGCCTATAAGTATTAAGTCTAAATATTTATTAATACTTTTCATATTATAGTAAATGGCAATTGCCTGCATAAGTTTAAATGCCAGCCCACTTATTGATAAATTTTTATACCTATATTGGCAACCCTTTTGATTAGGATTAATGTAAATGTAATCATTCACAATCTCACTTTTTTCATTCTCTAGAACGATTAAATCTATACCTAATTTTTTACATAAATCAACCTCTTCTTGTGATCTTAATCCTACACCTAAAGTAATTAAAAGCTCAGCTCCTAAAAAATCAACATTATTTTTTATATCCACAGAATTTATTACTGCATCATTTTCTTGTCTATCATATATTAAATATTCAACATCAGCATTTAAATATCTTAAGACAAGAATTAAAGATGAAACAGCACAAATTCCATCAACATTATATGTACCATATATAACTATCTTATGTCTGTTATTAACAGCCAAAGCTAGCCTTTCTATTGCTTTGTTCATACCTTTAAGTATAAATGGGTTATATCCACTAATATAATTTGGACAATATATACTCTCCCAGAATTTACGCATGGCTTATTCCTCCATAAAATTAGAAAACACCTATATTATAAATGATTATTATAAATTTTACAATTATTTTACTTAACAATTGTAAAAACCCCCATTTGATCTGGAGGTTTTATAATCATTTCCAGCAATTAAGCACTTTGTAGTTTTCTTTTCTTGTTTCCAATTTTATCTTTTAAATATACCCATATTGGAGAAGCTATGCAAATTGATGAATAAGCTCCACTTATAATTCCAACAATTAACGGAATTGTAAATGCTCTAACAGATGGTACTAAAATGTTCATTGCAATAATAGTAACTACTGTTGCTGCAGAAGTATATATTGATCTTTTTATTGTTTCAGTCAAACTAACATCTGCTACTTCTATTGATTTTGCTCTTCTCATTATTTTCGAATTTTCTCTGATTCTATCAAAAATAACTATTGTATCACACATAGAATATCCTACTATAGTTAGTATTGCTGCAACAAACGGAGTGTTTACTGGAATATAAAATATTGAATAAACAGAAATTGTTACTAAAATATCATGAATTGTAGCAGCTATAGCTGCAACTCCAAATTTAAATTCAAATCTTATAGCTATATATATAAGCATTACACCAAAAGCAGCCAATAAAGCGGAAATTGAATTTCTAGTTAATTCTTTTCCTACTGAAGAACCTATTTCATCTTGAGAAACTAATGCTTTATCATCTAACTGATATTTATTCTTTAAATCTGTCATAATTGAAGCCAATTTAGTGCTGTCAAGATCAGCAGACTTTATTTCATACTGATTATTATCTGACGTATTTGTAGATGCGTCTGGTGAGTAACTTCTTACAATACTATCCACATCTTCTTTATTTATATTTTCATTTAATTGCAATACTATATCAGAACCACCTTTAAAATCTATACCAAAATTCAGACCTCTAACTGCTAAGAATCCCATTCCAATTACAATAATTATTAGGGAAATTGAAAACCATATTTTAGTTTTTTCCATTATCTTAAGCATGTTTTTCTTCCCCCTTTTTTATTCCTACTCCAAAGTGTGATATTTTGCTTATTAATCCACATTCTACTGATAAATTAACAAGTAATTTTGTTATTATTAATCCTGTAAATAAACTTATAATTATACCTATCATAAGTGTAACTGCAAAACCTTTAACTGTTCCTGATCCTATGAAATATAAAATTAACGCGGCAAGCAAAGTAGTTACATTTGAGTCAACTATTGACGATAAGGCATTTTCTCCACCCTTTTTAACTGCTGCTTTAATGGAGTATCCCTTCCTTAACTCTTCTTTGGTTCTTTCAAAAATCAGTATATTAGCATCAACTGCAACACCAATTGTAAGTAAGAACGCTGCAATACCAGGAAGAGTTAATGTAACTCCAACTTCCACAAATGCAAAAAGCGTAAGTGTTATATATAGTGTTAATGCAATATTAGCCATTAAACCTTGAAGCCTATAGTTTATTAACATGAATAAAAACACTAATGCAACTCCAATAATTCCAGCTTTAATGGAATTCGGGAATGCTGTAGCACCAAGTTCAGCCCCAACATTGCTGACCGTTACTTCTTTTACCGGGATTGGAAGTGCACCTGAATTAATCATTCCTGCTAACTTCTTGTTTTCTTCTAATGTACCATGAGTCTCAATACTTGCAACTCCACCTGAAATTTGAGTATTTACAACTGGGTCTGAAATCATCTCATCGTCAAGATAAATCGATATTTTTTGTCCAACATATTTCCCTGTTGCATCAGCAAATTTTTGAGCACCTTCATCATTTAATTGTAAACCAACTTCATATCCGCCGCTTTGTTGATTAAGCTGTGCAGTTGCTTTCTTTACATCTTTACCAGTTAAAATCTCTTCACCATTAGGTCCTTTAAATACTAAATTACCAGATTGACTTAAGCTATCAACAATTTCCTTGGAATTCGTCATTCCTGGTATATCTACTCTAATTCTTTTTTGTCCTTCAGTTGTTACAATTGTTTCAGCTACTCCAAGTTTATTTACTCTTAGAGATATATGTTCCTTAGCACTTTCCAATTCATCTGGTGTTACATTATCCTTTTGAATTTCCATAAGAACTGAAGTCCCACCTTGTAAATCTAGTCCTCTAGTTATTACTTTATCAAATGATTTAAATTGCCATCCTCCTAGAACAAATCCTTTAAATCCTGCAAAAGCTAAAAATCCAATTACAGCAATAATCATAACTAATAATGCTGAACTTTTGCTTTTCCTTTTCATCTTAATCCCCCTCTACATATTATGTCTTTACTAAATTAGTATCTTTAAATATTCAAATAGTAAAAGTTTAAATTATACTACGATAAACTTTTCTATAGTTATGTAAAACACTAAAATATTTAAAATTAAGAAAATAAATTCTTTATTTACAAGAATTTATTAATTCTTAATTTTAAATGTATTCTCATTCATATGTTGCACAATTTTCATTATAGCATACTATAATTTCTTAATAAAGTTTTTTATTAATGCATTGCTATAACTTCATCTTTGGTTTAATTTTACTTAATAAACTCTTGACATATGTACAACTTCTTTTAATCAAATAAAGTTTCTCAGAAAAGCTTAGTATCTTATAAGTTTATCCCTAGCATCCCTGCAAGGGTACCTACTGCTAATGCAATTAGCAGCTTAACAAAATCAAAGAGTTTAAAGGCTATCTCGCCACTAAAGATACTGGATAATATAAATAATACGAAATAGTATCCTATGGCTACACCAAAACCTACAAGCCACCCCTTTGATTCATTTTTTTTAGCTCCCATAATTGCACCAAGGCTTAGGCTGCATAAAGATATTATGACATAAAGCATGTTAAAAATACCTTTACTAAATACTATTTTAGTCATCAATAATGATAAAACTGTAATGCCTATGAAGCTAAAAAGTAATGTTCCAACAGTACCCTTTACTACAGATCTTAAATATTTACTATTTTCCATTAAAACAACACCCCCAATACTTCATTTTATGAGGCATTAAAGGGTATTATGATTAATCTGCCTTTATTTTATATGATATTCCAGTTTTATCAAGTTTAAGCTTTGTTTTAGCCGCGCTTGTTTCAATAGTAATACCTTTTTCATCTATGTGTGTTATTTTTCCTATAATTCCGCCTCTTGTTACAATCTCATCGTTTACTTTTAATTCATCTAACATATTTTGATATTTCTTTTTTCTTCTCTTTTCAGGCAAGACAAGTAAAAAGTAGAATATTACAAATACAAGAATCATAGGTAATACGCTAGTTAGTAATCCTACTATGTTATCCATTTTGCTCCTCCATAACTTTCATTTTTAGATAATTTTTCTATTCCATGATAAGTAGTTTACAATTGTTTATGTCCAATGTCAATATACACCTATCTTTAGTAGTTGATTTTTGAGGTAACTTAATATTAAAAATTAAATTTTGTAATATCATACAACATTTTATTATATAACTAGTTTATCCTTAAGCTTTTCCTTCCCATTCTGTTAATTTTTTTTCTTTAAATTCTTTAAAGAATCCACCATCAATAGCATCTCTTATATCTGCCATAAGTTTATTATAAAAGTACAAATTATGTAAAACGCATAATCTCATAGCAAGCATTTCTTTAGCTTTAAATAAATGTCTTATATATGCTCTTGTATAATGCTTACATGTTGGACATTCGCAGCCCTCATCTATTGGCTTAGTATCTAGTTCAAATTTTGCATTCATTAAATTAAGCTTGCCCTCACTGCAAAATACATTACCGTGTCTCCCATTTCTTGCAGGAAGAACACAATCAAAGAAATCAACACCTCTTTCAACTGCCTCCAAAATATTGCTAGGTGTTCCTACTCCCATCAAATATATAGGTTTATCTTCTGGCAAATAAGGTACTACCGCATCTATTACTCTATACATTTCTTCATGAGTTTCTCCAACTGCTAAACCTCCAATTGCATAACCATCTAAGTCCATTTTAGTTATTTCTTTAGCGTGCTTTATTCTTATATCTTCATAAACACCGCCTTGGTTAATACCAAATAACATCTGTTCTTTATTTATTGTATCTGAAAGAGAATTCAATCTATCCATTTCAATTTTACATCTTTCAAGCCACCTTGTAGTTCTTTCTACTGACCTTTCTACATATTCTCTTGGTGCTGGATTTTCAATACATTCATCAAAGGCCATTGCAATTGTAGATGCTAAATTACTTTGAATCTGCATTGATTCTTCAGGTCCCATAAATATTTTCTTGCCATCAATATGAGAATTAAAGTATACACCTTCTTCTTTAATTTTTCTCATTTTAGCAAGTGAAAATACTTGGAATCCCCCTGAATCAGTAAGTATAGGCCTATCCCAATTCATAAACTTATGAATTCCCCCAAGTTTTTTAACAACTTTATCACTTGGTCTTAAATGAAGATGATATGTATTAGAAAGTTCAACTTGACAGCCTACCTCCTTTAAATCCATACTAGATACTGCACCTTTTATAGCTGCCAATGTTCCAACATTCATAAATACTGGAGTCTGGATTGTTCCATGAGGAGTTTCAAGCTGTCCTCTTCTTGCATTTCCATCTTTTTTTAATAACGTATATCTTTTACTCACAAGCGTCACCTCTTTTATATATTTTCTTTTAAAACGCTTGATTAATGTCACCTCATCAGCGATTTAATTCAGTTATCAGTTCACAGTTAACAATTTACAGTTTATTGCTAACTGATAAACATTGCATCTCCAAATGAGAAAAATCTGTACTTCTCATTTACTGCTTCTTTATATGCATTCATAACATTGTCTTTACCTGCCAAGGTCGAAACAAGCATTATTAAAGTTGATTCAGGTAAATGGAAATTTGTTATTAATTTATCCACTACTTTAAATTTATATCCAGGATATATAAAAATATTCGTCCATCCACTTTGTTCTTTTACATAACCATTTTCATCTCCAATAGTTTCTAATGTTCTTGTTGATGTTGTTCCAACAGAAATTACAGAATTTCCTCTTTTTTTAGTTTCATTTATTATTTCTGCACTTTCCTTAGATAGCATGTAAAATTCCGAATGCATTTCATGTTCTTCTATAGATTCCACCTTTACAGGTCTAAAGGTCCCAAGTCCTACATGGAGAGTTAAATATACAATATTAATTCCTTTATCCTTTATCTCCTGTAATAATTCCTTTGTAAAATGAAGTCCTGCAGTTGGCGCTGCAGCTGAACCATTTTCCTTAGAATACACTGTTTGATATCTTTCTCTATCTTCTAATCTTTCATGAATATATGGAGGAAGAGGCATCTCACCAAGTGAGTCTAAAACTTCTTCAAAAATACCTTCATAAAAAAATTCTACAATTCTATTTCCATTTTCTTTTACTTCTACTACTTCAGCTTTTAATCTGCCTTCCCCAAAAGTAAACCTTCTTCCAACTCTTGCAGATTTGCCTGGCTTAGATAGACATTCCCACTTATCCTTTTCAATTCTTTTAAGTAAAAGAAACTCTATTTTGCCACCAGTACCTTCTTTTTCACCAATTAATCTAGCTGGCATTACTCTTGTATTATTTAATACTAAGGTATCTCCATTATTGAGATACCCTAAGATATCATGAAACCTCTTATGCTCAATTTCCCCAGTCTTTTTATTTAAGACCATAAGCCTTGATGAATCTCTTTGCTCTAAAGGATGTTGGGCTATTAACTCCTCAGGCAAATAAAAATCAAAATCTTTTACATCCATTTATTTATCTACTCCTAACTAAAAAAGCACACCTTAAATTAAAGTATTAACTCTAGGCATTTTATCATTTCTTTATCTATTGTGAAAACTTTATTTTTAAAGTAATTCCTAATTATCAAAAAAACTTCCCTGTATTTTATTATCTTTATTCTTTGAGGTATTCACTCTACCTAGATGTTTATAAGCTTTTTCACTTGCTATTCTGCCTCTTGGCGTTCTAATTATAAACCCCTGCTGCAATAAATATGGCTCATATACATCTTCAATAGTTCCTAACTCCTCACCAATAAAATATGAAAGAGTTTCTATTCCCACTGGACCCCCGTTAAAATTATCAATAATAGCTTCCAATATTTTATTATCAACCCTATCGAAACCTTGATTATCTACTTCTAATAATTCTAAAGCTTCTCTAGCCTCCTTTAAAGATATTAATTTGTTAGATTTCACTTCTGAATAATCTCTTACTCTTTTTAATAATCTATTTGCAATTCTTGGGGTACCTCTTGATCTTCTAGCAATTTCAAGTGCACCTTCATCAGTAATAGCACATCCAAAGACTGCTGCGCTTCTAACCACAATTTCCTTTAGTTCTTTGTCTGTATAGTATTCCATCGCACATAGTACGCCAAATCTATCTCTTAGTGGAGAAGTCAGCATTCCAATTCTAGTAGTGGCGCCAATAAGTGTAAATTTAGGCAAATCAATTCTTATAGATTTTGCTGCTGCACCCTTTCCTATAACTATATCTAATGCATAATCTTCCATAGCTGGATATAAAATCTCTTCAACAGTTCTGTTCAATCTATGAATCTCATCTATAAATAAAACATCATAATCTTTAAGTGTAGTTAAAATAGCTGCTAAATCTCCTGCTCTTTCTATTGCAGGCCCTGAGGTAATCTTTAAGTCCCCTCCCATTTCTCTTGCAATAATATTAGCTAAAGTAGTTTTACCAAGACCAGGCGGCCCGTATAAAAGGGCATGATCTAGAGCTTCTTTTCTATTTTTTGCAGCCTTTATAAAAATATCCAAACGTTCTTTTACTTTATCTTGTCCGATATATTCATTTATTTTCTGAGGTCTTAAACTAAGTTCTGAATTTGAATCTTCTTGAAGTTCAGACGGATTAACTATTCTTTCCATATAAAAACCTCCCCCTTTTCCTAAGGAATAATCAATAATCTAAAGAAATCCTGCAAAGATTTCATCCTAAACTGTTAATTGTTAACTCCTAACTGTTAACTGATTTTCATCCCATTAATGCCTTTAGAGCATTCTTAATTATATTTTCAACACTATCATTTTTATCAATTTTCTTAAGAGCAGCATCCGCTTCCTTTTCACTATAACCTAAAGCAAGTAATGCACTTAAGGCTTCAGATATTGACATAATATTTTCATTATCCTTATCATCAAATTCTACAGCATTATCTAAAAGTTCATCTGGCTTCAATTTGTCTTTCAGCTCTAAAATAATTCTAGCAGCTGTCTTTTTACCGATACCAATGCCTCTGCATATATGTTTTTCATCGCCAGTCATTATTGCATATTTTAAATTATTAACCCTACTAATTGATAGTAATGATAAAGCAGCTTTGGGACCAACTCCATTAACTGTTAATAGTAATTTAAACATTTCTAATTCTTCCTTAGAATCAAATCCATACACGCCTAGAAAATCTTCTCTTACTATTTGCTCAAGATAAATCATTATCTCATCCCCGGATTTTGGCATGGAGGACATGGTAGCTCCAGAAGTAAATATTTTATAACCAATACCACTATTTTCTACAATAATATAATCTTTATTTATACCTATATATTTACCTTTAATATATTCGTACATTTAATTTCCTCCAAGTTAATCGTTCATTTTTCATTATTCATCTTCTACAATTTGAACCTAACTTATACTTTATCATTTTCAGTTAAATCTTTCAATAATCTATTTAAATTAAGACTATAAGTTAACAATTAGTAATAGTACTAAGGTCTTCCTTATCACTTTTGCTAATTCTTAAAAATGTAATATAATAAGTAAACTATCATGCAATAGCTATAAATTTTTGATTCTTTTCACTTTAAATACGAAAAGGCATGGAAAAAATATACTTTCCACACCTTATTAAAACACTAATTATTTTTTGATAATAAAACATAATTAAGACAAAAATTCAGACAAACTTTCTTCAGCATCATCTTTAGAATTAAACTCAAGTTTAAAATTCTTTATTTTATCTTTATCTAATTCGCTTAAGTTATCCACTTTTTTATTGTCAGAATATACATCATTGCTGTTTTCAATTAACAATGTTCCGTTGTTATCTGTCTTATATATTGCTAAATATCCATCCTTCTCTCCAATATAATATTTATTAGGTTTTACTACTTTAGATAGGTCTTTCTTATATGTCATTTCTCCATTAGACGATATTTCCAAAACATATCCATTATCCTTTAAAGCTTTAGATAGTTCTGCTACTGTTAAATTCTTATCAATATTTAACTCTTTCTTTAACTCAGCTAGAGTTAGTTCCTTTTCTTTCTTTTCGCCTGAAAATAGATAAATCTTTGTATTATCACTTAATTGATTATCTTTATTTATTTCACTGGTTGTAACTGTGTTATTTTTAACATTTTTATTAGCTATATATCGATCTGACAAATAATATGTTATAAAAAATATAAGTGCCAACGTTATTGCCATGCTTATAAATAATTTCTTCTTATTTAACATTATCATCACTCCTTATTAAGGAGTATGGCCAATTCTTCAATATATATACATTTATTGTTACTTTTATATAAAAAAATGGTAATTTCCTCTTATTAACAAGAAATGAGACCAAAGCAAATTTTATAATTTATTAAACACTATAAAATATCTTTGATTCTACTCACAAACTGGACAAACTTTATGGGCCTCTTTTCCTTCATAAGAATACCCACAATTAGTACAGAAATTCATTAACTCATTTTAAATGTATGTCTTATTGCATTCATTATAATAATCCAGGTAACTCTTAACCAATTTCTATAATTAACAATTGCATTAATTATTAAAACAAATAATATAATTTCTAAATAATAAAAAATTACTGTTAAAATAGGATTAATATTTATCCATTTCATATCTGAAATCAAAGATGTTAAATATGATAACCCAAATATCACAACACTAAAAATAATAAGACCCTTAATCATACCTTTAAAATCTTCATGACTAGGTGCTATACCGCTTATTAATACTAGAAATAATATTATGGTTATTAGACCTTCCTTAGTTAACAAAATTCTTGGATCCAGTATTTTCGATATTTCAGATATTTTGCATTTTAGTACAAATGTACTTTCTATAAATATAAATAATGGTATATTTATAAGCACTGGCGCTATAGCAATAAGGAATTCCTTTATACTAATAACAAAAGGTATACTGCTTCCAATTCTAGATTTTACAAAACCAGGTCTATTTCCCTGCGGTAAAAGCTGAACTTGTTCTATTTTAGCTAAACATAATAAAGCTACTAATAAATGTGCCAATTCGTGAGCTGGTGTACTTAATGCGTAAATAAACTTTGCCGCACTAGGACTTATGTTTCCTACTAACCCCTGAAAAACTGATTGAATAAATCTTAATGCAAAATAATAAGAAAAATATGCTAACAAAAAAACTCCTACAGATTTAGCTGCTACTTCCATATTAATCACTTCCATTTCTATCTTACTCTATTTATAAATCCACATTTTTTACATAATTCTTCTACTGCTTTTCTCCCCGAAAATCCATTGTATATATTTCTTGCTCTAGGAGAATTTAAAATTTCTTCTAAAGTATTTTCGAAAATATTTCCTAAAGGTATACTTCCTTCACTATCTAAGCAGCATGGTACTACAGTTCCATCTACAAGTACACCTATTTGATCTCTAAGTCCATAGCAAAATGCTCTTTCACCAAGTTCTTCTGAACTTAGAGATGGCCACTTAAATTTTTCACCCATACTAACATATACATTATTTTTTAATTTACAACTATTTTTTTCTTTCAGGCATTCTTTTAAATCACATTCAATTTCAAATTCCTGCTGTAGAAATTTGAATATATCTACGTTCATTTTATTACTGGCACTGTATTTTGTATCCAAATTCCACAATCTCAAGGAGCATATTATGTTTGTTTTTTCAGTTGCTTCTTTTACAAAACCAATTATATTATCAATATATTCATTAAAATCAATATTATTTTCGTTGGCTTCAAAACTATGCAATGAAATATTTACTTGTCTTAAGGCTTTAGAATTAATTAGTATTTCTTTAACTTCGTTTATTAAAGTTCCATTAGTAGTTAAGTTTACTTTCAAAAAATTTTCTCCACATATATTCAAAAAATTTTGTAATTCCTTATTCAAAAACGGCTCACCCATTAAATGAAAATAAACATAATCAGTATAAGACCTGATACTTTTTACGATATATTCAAAACTTTCTCTATCCATAAACTTTAGTTCTCTGGATGTTTTAGGGCAAAAATTACAGTTTAAATTACACACATTAGTTATTTCTATATATACTTTCTTGAATTTTTTCATTAATTTAACTCCTGTCTTTCTTAATTATAAATAATAACTATATTAACATGAATTATTTAAATTTCTCAAACCAGTATATATTTTTATAATACTCTATGCAACTAAAATAAATCAAAATTGCTTAGTTTGGCAAATTAATATATTTAATAAATAATAATGAAATGTTAACTTAATACATAAAAATAAAAACAGATTAAGTATTTCTACCTAATCTCCTTTTATTAAGCGTTCTCTATTTTATGTTTTAGTACTTTTAGCATATTTACATTTTCATTTTTTAGTAGAAAAATTCAATATTATTTGATCAGACCTATTTAGAAAAATATTATATTAAATATGAATTGTGTTAATTGTCACACTTAGTTATACCTTAAATAATTTATAAATAGCATTTAGTCTTACCTAGTAATTAATATGTTATTGCATATTGTATGTTATGTTTATTTAAAAATATTATTCTCCCATTTTCACACTTTATTCCAATTGAAGTCGATTCGCTTTCTAGCCATAGTTCTAGTTTTTTTAATTCTGATTCGCTCACCTTGTACTTATTACCAAAGCTACCTAAAACTTCATCAATGCAAAACATAAGGTTTAGATTATCAGCATTTACAGGTTTTATCGATATTCCATAAATCATAACTTACCTCCTTTTTATATAATATCTCTATATATACATATATAAAATTTAGTAAATTAATTCCTAAATTAAAAATTATATGCAAATGTTGTTCACTATTTCAAAACGAGGCTTTGTTACCAACTTCCTTCAGATTTCACATCACAATGAACACACTTGTCTTAAACTAATGATTAGCACTATCATCACCAATTTCGGACTTTTACAGCCTAGTGCATGTCTATACTCAGCACACTAAAAAAGCAAGTGCATTCTACAAAATACACTTGCTTTTCCTTAGATACTGATTTTTACGTTGTCCGCCAACTGGGTACGACCGTCTGTCGTACATTGCTTCCGGGATTTTTTCGTTGCCCGTCACCAACTGTATATCACTTAAGATATACTCTTCTGCCGGATTGAAGTGTCAGTACACTAAGATAAATTCAATCTTTATCTTGATTAAATTATATATTATTTTAATATTAATTACAATATATTTTTTGAATTTTCAGACTTATTTTTCTTTGTAAATAAATACTTATACTGCATTAAAATACTTTTAGTTTAAATTATGATAAAAAATCCATTCTAAACCTAATTTAATTAATTGATGACCACTTTAGTTCCCTTAGGAATGTTATCATAAATCCATTTAGCATTTTCTTTCGCTAGACGTATACAGCCATCAGATAATCTCATTCCGAGTCGCCCATCTCTTACAGAACCATCTAAATTATATATTATTGAATGAAATAAATAATTCCCTTTAAATTGTGTATAATACCAACATTTATAACCTTTATTCACACCAAAATATAGACCTTTTATTCCAACAGTAAAAGTTCCCTTTGGCGTTGGAGTAGAAGGTTTACCAATTGTACATAAATAACTATGAATTAAATTCCACTTATTTGTACTTCCCTTATATATATTCACCTTAAAATTTTTAAGTTTTACCCAAATCAAGTAATCAGTTGCGCTCGAAATATTATTTGAATTCACATAATTTTCTAGATTGGATTTTTGTTTAATATTATCTGCTCTGTATTTTTTTCTATCTTGCTTATATCCAAATAATCTTGATAAAATATTCATGTTTGCTTCCTAATTTTATTGATATAAACTATTATATGTGAGTTAAAATAAAATTGATTTTCCTAATTTATATTTAGCTTTAAGTATTATATTATTTTAACTTCTCTACTCTATAGCCAATCTCCTTATTGGCCAATCTATAACCTTCTTTAATCATTTCTTTTTCGCTCAAATCATTTCCAAGTAAACTATCTATTGTTAATTGATTTCTATTGCTAAAGTACTTACTCAAAATATTTTCTTCTAAATTCTCTTGAGAAGCTAAAGAATAATCATCTAAAATATGTTGAACTATAAATCCATGCTCCCTTAAGGATCTACCAACCAAAATACTTCTATGACATCTTATTGGATCCTGCATTGCTCCAAGGAGAACTATTCTATAGCCTTTCTTACAGCCAGTCTTTAATCTCTCAATACCATGCATAAATTCCTTTTCAGCAATTACTTTTTCAAAATCAGAATAGCCTTCTTTATTGTAAGAATTTCTATTTTCTCTTTGTGCTGCAAATTCTTTTGCCATGTATATGTATAAAAAACCCGCATCCTTTAACGTCTGGGCTATTGTTTCTTTGTTATATTGAACATTATATTTTGAATAAGGAGTTCCTCTTATATCTACAACAGTATTAATATTATAATGCTTTAACATATCTATTAATCTCTCTACAGGGTAGTTAGAATGCCCTATTGTGTATATTTCCATGGTTAGAACTTCCTTTCTTCAAAATAATTAATCCTCCTATTCTCCAATACCTTGTACTAAAAGTATTCCCTTTAATATTGAACTATACTAAATAATCTTCCCCATCTTGAGCAACTCTATCATTATTAATTATCTCGTCCATATCCATATGTCCACACATAAGCTCTGCTTGTCTCATAACTACTTCTAGTGCTTGTTTTGCATGTTCTGGTGGATAATCGTATTTCTTTAATAATCTTTTTATTATTTTTCTCATACCAGCTTGAGCGCTTTTTCTTACGCTCCAGTCAATAGTTATGTTTCTTCTTATAGCTAAAGTAAGTTCATGAGCTATTTTCTTTAATGTTTCATCGTCCATGAATTCTTTAATTATATCTTCTGCAGTTAAAGCATCATAGAAAGCTATTTCATCATCATTAAGTCCTAAATCTTTTTCTTTATCTTTCATGTTCTTGATTTCTTGTGCCATTCTTATAAGTTCTTCTATAACTTCTGCATTTGTTATGGCTTGATTTCTATATTTATTTAATGCTTTCTTTAATTTTTCAGAGAACTTTTCAGATTTTACAAGATTCTTCTTTTCCATTGCTTTTAAGTTTCCTTCAAGAAGTTTTTTAAGCATTTCAACTGCTAAATTTTTATGTTTCATAGCCTTAACTTCTTCTAAAAACTCTTCTGAAAGAATAGAAATTTCAGGTCTCTTTATTCCCATTGCATCAAATACATCTATAACATCTTCTGAAATTATTGACCTTTCTAGCATTTGATTTACTCTAGCTTCAATTTCTTTCTTAGATTTTTTAACTACAGTTTTTGTATCGAGCTTTGCAAGACTTGCTTTTACAGCTTTAAAATAACTTACTTCAAGTGCTACTTCTTTTCCTTCATCACTTGCTGCACATAAAGAATGAGCTTTAGCGAGTTCTATTGCGACTTGTTTAAATTCCTTCTGCTCTTTTTCTTCCATACCTAATACTAAATTCATACCACTAGTAATTGCTCTTATTCTAGCTGACTGAGATTTACCCATATAAGCTGAGTAATCTAAGCCATGAACCATATCTCTAAGTATTTCAAGCTTTTCAAGCATTACAGCTATTGCAGCTGAAGTATCAATACCTGTGTTTTCTTTATCACTATCTGTATATTGTTTTAATGCTCTTTTTAAACTTTCAAGGATTCCAAGATAATCAACTATAACGCCGCCTGATTTATCTTTGAAAACTCTGTTAACCCTTGCTATTGCCTGCATTAAGTTATGTCCCTGCATTGGCTTGTCTATATACATTGTGTGCATTGATGGAACGTCAAAACCTGTAAGCCACATATCTCTAACAATAACAATTTTAAGTTCATCATTGTTATCTTTCATTCTTCTAGCCAAAGTATCACGTCTTTGTTTTCCACCTATATGTTTTTGCAGTTCTTCTTTATCAGCTGCTGATCCTGTCATTACAACTTTAATCTTACCTTTTTCAACATCATCACTATGCCAGTCTGGTCTAAGCTTAGTTATTTCATCATATAAACTAACAGCTATTCTTCTGCTCATACATACAATCATAGCTTTACCATCTATAGTTTTTGCTTTTTCCTCATAGTGGTTAACTATATCTTCTGCAAGTTTTTTAACTCTGTTTGGCGAACCAACTACAGCTTCTAATCTTGACCATTTTGATTTATATTTTTCTTTGTCATTGTCTTCTTGACCTTCTGTGATTTCTTCGAATTCTTCATCAATTTTCTTTAGTTCGTCATCATCAGTTTCTAATTTAATAATTCTATTTTCATAATATATCTTAACAGTAGCTTCATCTTCAACAGCTCTTGTCATGTCATAAATATCTATATAATCTCCAAAAACTGCTGGTGTTGATTTATCATCAAATTCTATTGGTGTTCCTGTAAAACCTATAAATGAAGCATTAGGAAGTGCATCTCTTAAATATTTAGCATATCCATACTTAACTTCACCAGTTTTAGAATCTGCCTTTGCTTCTAATCCATATTGACTTCTATGAGCTTCGTCTGCAATGATAATAACATTTCTTCTATCTGTAAGTACTGGCATTTCACCATCTTCTGGCTTAAACTTTTGAATTGTAGTGAAGATAATTCCACCTGATTCCCTTTCATTAAGCAAATCAAATAATCCATTTACTTCTTTAGAATTATCTTTAACCTGAGCTTTCTTTTGCTCATCTGTAAGCTTTCTTACATTAGCCTGTTTTGGAGTTTGTCTTAAAATATCTGATGCTTTTGAGAAAGTACCAAACAATTGATCATCTAAATCATTTCTATCTGTTAATATAATAAGAGTAGGATTATTAAGTTCCTTAACAAGCTGACCTGCATAAAACACCATTGAAAAACTCTTACCAGACCCTTGAGTATGCCAAACAACACCAATCTTCCTATCACCCTCTGTACTGCTAGCAATCTTAGTTTTTTCAACTGCTTTTTTAACAGCAAAATATTGATGATAACCAGCTAATATTTTAATAATAGTTTTCTTATCCCCAATTTTATTTCCATCAGCATCATAATCTGATTTAGTTGATTCTTGGAATAATAAGAAGTTTTCTACAATGTCCAAAACTCTTTCCTTCTCCAGCATCCCCCTAAGCATAACTTCATATTAAGGTACATCTAAACTAGCAACATCTATGCCATCAATACTTCTCCAATTCATAAATCTTTCTTCATCAGAAGTAACAGTTCCAACCTTAGCATTTATTCCATCTGATAAAATACAAAATGCATTATAGTAAAAAAGACTAGGAATATCTTGTTTGTATGTTTGGATTTGATTATATGCACTATCTATTCCTACATTTTCATCAGTAGCTGATTTTAACTCAACAACTATTAAAGGAATACCATTTACAAAAATAATTAAATCAGGTCTTCTTTCTTCATTTTCAATAATAGTAAACTGATTAACTACTAAAAATTCATTCTTTTTAGGATTCTTAAAATCTATAATATAAGCTTTTTCAGTCTTAATCTCATTATCTTTTCTAAAAGAAACATCAATACCCTCAACCAAAAGTTTATGAAATTCTTTATTGTTTTCTTCAAGTATTGGACTATTAAACGTAATTATTTTTCTGTAAGCTTCCTCTAATGCCTCTTCAGGAAGATCTCTGTTGAGATTATATAAAGCATCTTTAACTCTTTGATCTAATATTACTTCTTTATAATTTCTTCTTTCCTGATAATCACCACCCAAGCTGATATCTGGCCCATAAACATGGGTATAATTCATTTCCCGAAGTATCTCTGTAGCTGCTTCTTCTAAAAGGTCTTCTGTAAAATTTTCTAATATACTCAAAGTGCATCCCCCTTTTTAACTCTTCTACATTTGCATATAATATTTAATCAATTCTGGAAAACTATGTTTATCATCTAAGAAAAACTGTAAATATTCATTATAATCATCATAGTTTTCTTTATACACTTGTAAAATATCTATTAAATTTTTTCTAGCTTCTTTAAGCTTAAAATGATTTAAATTTAATATTTCTATTGTATATTTAGCTCTTTTAAACTTAAGAGTTTCTTCTTGAGTATATTTAGGTATTATTTCACCATTTGCTAAATTAAAATCCAGATATTCACTTGGATCATCTAAAACTGGGTTTATAAAGTTTTCATCATAGTCATTTCCTTTATTTATTCCACAAGTATGCTTTTCATTACACGAAGTAATGATATTATTATAGTCTTGAAATAAACTTGGATATTTGTCTCTTGGCTTAATATGTTCTATATGCCCTTCATCACTCTCATATATTGTTCTCTGACAGTAGGCACAATACCTTCCCTGTTTTTTTCTAAGATAAATATTTTTAAACTGTCTTTTATATCAGTGTCATAATCTTTCCAAACTTTAGGAGACTTTTTTCTTTTATATTCTAAAAGGAATTCTGGTTCAGTTTCTTTATTTATCTTTAACATCAGCTTTTTTCCTTCTAACAGATTCTTCAAGCCTAATTCTCATTATATCCTTATCCAAATCCCCTAAATACTTTCTTAAATAATCAAATAGATTTTTATATTCTTCTGTATCAAATAAGTTTTCCTCTAATAATTTATAGATTTTTGAAAGTTTATCAGAAACATCATCATTTCTCACATTATCAATTCCCATAATGCCTTTTAATATAGTTTCAACATTTTGACCATAAGTTTCATCTATATCATCACCATTGATTACAGATATACCATCATTACTTTTTTTCATTATTCTAAGCTGCTTAGCTTCTATATCAGAAACAATATGTGGCGAATGAGTTGCTATTATAAGTTGATTATTTTGTCCTATATTTTCGTACAATTTTATTATTTTACTTTGCCATTGTGGATGTAATGATATCTCAGGCTCATCTATTAATATTATTGAGTTGTTTACTTCTAAAAACTTTAGTGATAATGCCCTTAAAAATAACTGTTTTTCTCCTGAAGATAAACCATTTATATCAAATTCTTTTCCAAGACTGTTTTTAAAAATTGGCTTTGTATCTTCATCCTCTGATAACCCTATAAGCTTGACATCAATATCCATACAATTAAAAATACTGTTTATATCATCACAAACGCCATCTATTACTTCACCTATAGTTTTGTTTCTATTTTTAAATATTTCCTTATTTATTTTAGTAGCTATAAATGAAGGAATATTTTCAGTTATATTTTGATCTACAATATTAACAAAACTTGATGAAAACTTATATGTATTATCTACTTTATTAAGTTTTTCGAAGTTGATTTCAGTTGGCATATAAACTACTTTTTGATCTGATTTTCTATTAAAAGAGTATACTGACTGCAATACTCTTCCTCTTATTGTTATTGAACAATTCTCATCATTAACTCTCTCTTCTTCATTACTAATACAATCATATCCTTTATTGTGATTGTAGAAAGTATGGTAAATTTCTCTAAGTAATGTTGTTTTCCCAACACCATTTTGGCCGATTAATATAATAGTATCTAAAGGATTTTTATTTTCATCACAGAAATTCAATTCTATATTATCAAACATTTTATGATATTTAAATTTTATATCTTTTAATTTCAACCTTAATCACCTCTTTTTATTTGAAGTCGAGAATTAAGAATTATTTTCTCTTCTCAAAGTTATCTCCTAATTCTTAATTCTGCATTCTCAATTCTTAATTTTTATACGCCATAAATTCAATATATAAATCATCTATCCCCATATTTAATAATTGAATTGGTTTTGGATAATTTCCTTCTAAAGGTTGTATATTTATAAATGCAAATATACCTTTTGAGTAAAATTTATACTCCTCAATACCATCATTATAAATATCCTCGCTATATTCTATCTTTTTATCCTTTATCATAATTTCATGTATAAGCTCCATACTTTTGGGAGTATCATTATCTGATTCTAGATAAATAATTATTCCTTGTGAATATTCAATAGGAGGTAGATGGAGAAACATCTTTTTGAATTTAAAATTGTAGTACAGTTCATTATCAGCAGAATATAACCTTAGATTATCTTTACTTATCCTATCAAAGCCAATTATTTCTCCACTTGAATGATTATTATAAAAATCTGCGCCTAATTTAATATTGTTGTTAACTAATGCTTTTAATATGTCAGAGGCAAAATCTATATCTGTTATAACTTTTGTATCACCTATTTTAATAAACTTATCATGTTTTTCAAAGTTTTTAATGATTATATCATAAACATTTATTAAGTATTCTTTTTCATTCTCTATCGTTACTGTAAAAGAAATGTAGGCAAAAATATTTACTTTTTTTACATAATATAGAACTTGCTTTTTTACGCAAAGAATCCCAATTTTTCAAATAAATTTTTTAAATTTATTTGTTTAA